>JAWOIF010000117.1:0-48835 GCA_046484805.1 Bacteroidales bacterium | reverse complement strand
GAAGTGCAATCAATACTCGAACATATTAAGGAAAAGACTAAAGTCGCCGACCGCCTTATCACCCAAATCAGAAACCTTAAATCTTAAATCGCAAATCGTAAATCGTTAATCGTAAATCGTAAATCGTCAATCTCTCCCGTACTGCTTCTCATAATAACTTTCGTACTCTCCGGTAAGAACCCGGTTGAGCCATTCCTCATTTTCGAGGTACCAGTCAACGGTTTTTTCCAATCCGGTTTCAAAATCTACCGAGGGTTCCCAGCCCAGAACAGATCTGATTTTGGAGGAGTCGATAGCGTACCTTTGGTCGTGCCCTGCCCTGTCGGTAACAAATGTAATAAGCTTTTCTGAGGCACCGCCAGGCCTGTTGAGCCGCCTGTCAATTATCCGGCAAAGCAGTCTGACCAGATCGATATTCCTCCACTCATTGTTGCCTCCTACATTGTATGTCTCTCCGGCTTTCCCATGATGGAAAAGAACATCTACGGCAATTGCGTGGTCTTCAACATATAGCCAGTCGCGCACATTCTCTCCCTTACCATAGACCGGTATCGGCTTGTTGTTTTTTATATTATTGATGGTGAGGGGTATAAGTTTTTCAGGAAACTGATTGGGGCCGTAGTTGTTTGAGCAGTTTGAAATTACGTAATTGACGCCGTAAGTATGTCCGTAAGCTCTTACCAGGTGATCAGAAGAGGCTTTGGATGCGGAATAGGGGCTTCGCGGGTCGTATGGGGTATGTTCGGTGAAGAGGCCTTCTGCCCCGAGAGATCCGTATACCTCATCTGTTGAGATATGGTAAAACCTCTTTTCCTGCTTGTTCTCTTTCCAGGCCTTGCGGCAGGAGTTAAGCAGATTGGCAGTGCCTACAATGTTGGTCATTATGAATTCGTCGGGAGCGGAAATAGACCTGTCGACATGTGATTCGGCGGCAAGGTGTATGACACCGTCAAAGTCATATTTTTCAAAAAGCGACTCAACAGCCTTCTTATCTGCTATGTCTGTCTTTTCGAACCGGTAGCCGGGCATGCCTTCAACGTCGGTAAGGTTCTCAAGATTGCCGGCATAGGTAAGCTTATCAGCATTGACTACCACGTAGTCAGGGTAATCCCTCAGGAACCGCCTCACAACGTGAGAGCCAATAAAGCCTGCACCTCCTGTAATCAGTATGGTCTTGTTCATCACTTCTCTGTTTTTCTGATTTCCTGTTCCCATTTCCACGCCGTTAGCATGGCATCATCAAGTGAGCTTACCGTCCTCCATCCCAGTTCACTGTTGGCCAGAGACGGATCAGCCCATATTTTTTCGATATCTCCCTTGCGGCGTGGGGCTAAGCAGTATGGAATCCTTATCCCTGTTGCTCTTCCAAAGGACTCAATTGCCTCAAGCACTGAAACACCCTTACCAGTGCCCAGATTGAAGACTTCCCAGTTTGCCTTGTTACTGCCTTCAAGAAGTCGTTTTACCGATACAACGTGAGCCTTTGCCAGATCAACGACATGGAGGTAGTCCCGTATTGCTGTCCCGTCCGGGGTATTATAGTCGTCTCCATAGACACTGAGTTCCTTCCTGATGCCAATAGCTGTCTGGGTTATGTAGGGAACCAGGTTTTCCGGAACACCCATTGGCAGCTCCCCGATAAGTGCCGAAGGATGTGCACCAATGGGATTGAAATACCTGAGCGATATTGCTTTAAGTTCTCCTGCACAGGCATAGGTGGCGTCGCGAATTATGTCTTCGCTTATCTTTTTTGTGTTCCCGTAGGGAGATACTGCGGGGGTAACTTGATCGCTTTCGGTAACAGGTAGTTTTTCAGGCTGGCCATAAACGGTACATGATGACGAAAAGACAATTGACCCGCAATTATGTCTCTTCATCGAGTCGAGCAGATTGATAAGAGAAACCAGGTTGTTCCTGTAATACTCCAGTGGTCTCAGTACCGAATCACCGACAGCCTTGAGTGCTGCGAAATGTATCACCGCATCAATGTCAGGATGCTCCTTAAAGAGGGTTTCAAGCCTGGCTGCATCGCAGAGGTCAAAGGACTCAAGCACCGGACTGACTCCGGTTATTCGGGCTATCCTGTCTGCTATGAAAGGCTCTGAATTGGAGAAGTTATCGACAATGATCACTTCATACCCTTCGTTCTGCAGTTCAACAACTGTGTGCGAGCCGATGAATCCGGTTCCTCCGGTTACCAGGATTTTTCCGTTCATTTTCAGAGACTCCAGTATTTATGTTTTGATATTCTTTCTTTCAGTATCCCTTTGATATCAACTACCAATCCATCTTCGGTCAGCAGGTTGTCAAAATACTCCTCCTTCAGATCGAGGTATTTGGAGTGGCTGACTGCCACTATTACAGCATCGTAACTGCCCGAAGGCCCGGGAGAGAGGGTTATGCCATACTCTTCTTTAACCTCGCGTGCTGAGGCATCGGGATCAATTATGTCGACGGCAATTCCAAAATCGCGCAGTTCATTGTAGACATCCACAACCTTTGAATTTCTGATATCGGTTACGTCCTCCTTGAATGTGATGCCCATAATAAGAATTCGTGCCTCCCTCATATTCACTCCTGCGGCAATCAGCTTCTTTACGGTTTGTTTTCCGACATACCGGCCCATACTGTCGTTGATGAACCGTCCCGAGTCGATCATCTGTGGGTGATAACCCAGTGACTTGGCCTTATACGAGAGATAGTAGGGGTCAACACCTATGCAGTGGCCTCCGACCAGGCCTGGGAAGAACCTGAGGAAATTCCATTTTGTGCCGGCAGCTTCAAGTACCTCATAGGTATTGATACCCATCTTGTTAAAGATGATCGAGAGTTCGTTCATAAAGGCAATGTTGATATCACGCTGGGTATTCTCGATTATCTTGGCGGCTTCAGCTACCTTTATTGAACTCGCTCTGTGCACGCCTGCCTTTATAATCAGTTCGTAGGCGCGGGCAATGTTTTCAGCCGATTCAGGGTCGCATCCGCTGGTGACTTTCACGATAGCCGTGAGGGTATGTTTTTTGTCTCCCGGATTGATCCTTTCGGGTGAGAAGCCAACCTTGAAATCGGTCTTGTACTTCAGTCCCGAGAATCTCTCTAAAACAGGAACACAGTCTTCCTCTGTACAACCGGGGTAAACGGTTGATTCATAAATTACATAATCTCCCTTTTTCAGTATCGACCCGACTGTTTCAGAGGCCTTGATCACGGGTGTCAGATCGGGAAGGTTGTTTATTGTTGTAGGTGTCGGGACGGCAATGATATGGAACGATGCCTCGCGCAGATCGGCAGGGTCTGATGTGTAATGAATATCGGTTCCCTCAAATTCTGAAGGATCAAGCTCATTGCTGGGGTCTATGCCCTTTTTCATCAGATCGATCCTGTCGGGTTTGATGTCAAAACCGGTAACGCTGATCTTCTTTGCAAATTCGAGTGCAATAGGAAGGCCTACATATCCAAGGCCGATAACTGAGAGTCTTGTCTCTTTTCTAAGTAGTTTGTCAATCATTTTTAAAGTTTCTTGAGCGCGGGGTGATAATCGCCTTTCAGGCCTGCGGACTTTGCGTTACGAATGCCGTACACCGTTTCAACTGACTGCCGTGAAGCTTCCAGCCCGAAGCCCCTTCCGGCAAGGATCTCCTGGTACGTAATATTGTGCAATTCGGTAAATCCGTCGCTGAATTCGAATTCGTCACCATCGACGATTATTGATCTGAAGGTTGTTTTTCCGGCACTCCGTGTCTTTTCAGGAATATCGGCGGAATCGAGACTCAGGAACCAGCGTATCCTCGCGTTTTCCAACTCGAGAAATCCGGCCGCCTTGTTGTATTCCAGCAGATGTACCGTGTTTGAAATTGTTTTGCCGAATATCCAGCCCAGCATGTCGAAGAAGTGGACCCCGATGTTGGTGGCCACACCTCCTGACTTCTGGATGTCTCCCTTCCACGAGATGTAGTACCAGTTGCCCCTGCTGGTGATATAGGTCAGGTCTATATCGTATTTCCTGTCGCGGGGAGCGCTGAGAACCTTCTCCCTTAGTCTGACTATCTCGGGGTGGTGCCGTAATTGTAAAATTGTATAAACATTTTTCCCTGTCTCCTTTTCAATTTCGGTGAGGGCGTCTATATTCCAGGGATTGAGGACAACCGGTTTCTCGCAGATGGCGTCTGCCTTATGCCTTAGAGCGAATCTGATATGGGCATCGTGAAGGTAGTTGGGAGAGCAGATACTTACATAGTCAATTTGTGTGCCGGTTCTCTTGAGCTTTTCAAAATGGCGGTCATATCTTTCAAATTCGACGAAGAAGTCGCTTTTGGGAAAGTAACTGTCAATCAGGCCCACGGAGTCAAACCTGTCGAGACTGGCCAGGAGTCTGTTTCCGGTTTCCTTTATTGCTTTGAGGTGGCGAACCGCTATATATCCCGCTACGCCTATCAGTCCGAAGTTTTTTGGTTCCTGGTTCATTAGGGTATTCACTGAAAGAGAGTTGTAAAATTACTTAATTATCCTGGAAACGGTGTCATCTTCGAGGAGGTAATTTTCTCCGCTTTCAGGACAGGTTGCGAAGCCCTTTTCATCGAAATTCAGCCTTTGTCCGTTCTCGCTTACCCACCCAAACTGACGGGCCGGATTGCCGATCACCAGTGCATAAGGTTTTACCGGCTTTGTTACAACTGCTCCGGCGCCTATGAACGACCATTCGCCGATATCGTTACCGCAGACTATTGTTGCATTTGCCCCTATTGAGGCTCCGCGCCTGACAAATGTTGTCACGTACTGATTTTTGCGGATTACTGAACTTCTGGGGTTGACTATATTGGTGAAGACCATCGATGGACCCAGGAAGACGTCATCTTCGCATATCACTCCGGTATATATTGAGACGTTGTTCTGCACCTTGACATTCCGCCCCAGTATGACACCGGGTGATACTACCACGTTTTGTCCTATATTACAGCCTTCGCCTATCTCACAACCGGTCATTATATGTGAAAAGTGCCATATTTTGGTTCCTTTTCCTATCGTGCAGCCATCATCAACAACTGCTGTCTCATGTGCAAAGTATTCTTTTTCCATTGCCAGGTCTTATTTAAAAAAATCAATTACGGTTCCTGAAATATGCTCAAGCTCCTCTTCTGTCAGTTCGGTATGCATCGGCAGCGATAACACCTCTTCCGAAAGTTTTTCCGTTATTGGGAAATTGCCGGCAGCAAGACCATAGGATTCGTATGCCTTCTGGCGGCTGAGGGGAACCGGATAGTAAACCATGGAGGGAATGCCAGCCTTTTGGAGCTCACTTCTCAGATCATCGCGCCTGCCATCGGTTATTTTCAGGGTATACTGATGGAAGATGTGATCAGACCAGCTTACTCTCTCAGGAATCATGACACCGTTCAGGCTTTTGAAAGCATCATCATAAAAGGCTGCTGCCGATTTCCTTGCATTGTTGAACTGATCAAGATGCTTAAGCTTGACCCTCAGAACCGCAGCCTGAATGGTGTCAAGTCTTGAGTTGACTCCGGTATGATCGTGGTAATACCTTACCCTCATTCCATGGTTGCATATACTCCTTGCCATGGCTGCGAGATCATCGTTATCTGTGTAAAGCGCTCCTCCGTCACCATAGCAGCCCAGGTTCTTTGAAGGGAAAAAGGATGTGCAGCCGAAATCGCCCATGGTTCCTGCTCTGGCCACACTGCCGTCGCGGAATTTATATGTGGCACCTGTAGCCTGGGCAGTATCTTCTATCACATAAAGATTATACTTGCGGGCAATTTCCATTATGGCCTCCATGTCGCAGCACTGTCCGAACAGATGTACCGGCACAATTGCCTTTGTATTGGGTGTAATGGCTTTTTCTATCACTTCAGCAGTAATGTTGAAACAGGAGTGACAGGGATCGGTAAGTACCGGGGTAAGCCCCAGCAGCGCCACAACCTCGACGGTTGCTATGAAGGTGAAGTTGGTGGTGATGACCTCGTCGCCTGGTTTCAGCCCCAGAGCCATCATGGCCACCTGGAGGGCATCGGTTCCGTTGGCGCAGGAAACGACATTGCGTACCCCAAGGTATGATGCCAGCTCCTTTTCAAAGGTTTCGACATCAGGACCCTTTATGAAAGCGGTTGATTCGAGGACATTTTTGATTGCGTCATCAATTTCCGGTTTCATCCTTTCATACTGCGACCTGAGGTCAACCATTTGAATCTCTTTCATCATAAGTCATTGCAAATTCAGGTTACGAAGATAATATATTTTGACTTTTTCACTCTGTCCGTTCATCCATCACCAATTTTGTTTAAATTTGCATATTGGAGACAAAGTGATGAGATACGACCTGACAGCCATTATTAAAGGACTCTTATTCAGGCATGATTGCGTGATCATACCCGGGTTCGGGGGTTTTATCCTTAATTACGTGCCTGCCGTCATTGAAAAGGACACGGGCATGTTCTATCCGCCCGCAAGAAGGGTAAGTTTTAACCGTAACCTTACGCATAACGACGGTCTGCTGATCGGTTCGGTAAGTAACGAATACGGAATAAATTATGGCGAAGCCAGGGATATTGTCGACAGGTTTGCCTCTGAGCTGAAGAAGGTTCTTTCCCGCGGCGGTGAAGTTGAGTTTGAGCAGATCGGTATATTCAGAACCAACCAGGAGGGGGGCATACAGTTTGAACCCGAAAGGAACGCCAACTATAATCTGGGATCATACGGAATGGAGTCGTTCAGGTATGAACCGGTTGCCGGCTACGATGTCAGAAAGAGGGTGATGAAGGCAGGCAGGCAGGTGTCGCCGTCAGGAATGCCCGTAAGGAAACTTCTCGTACGTGCAGCAGTGGCAATACCTGTATTGATAGCCCTCGTGGTAGTACCTCTCAAGACTGACATATTCGGAACACGACTCGAACGAACATCACTTAATCCTATCACTCAGGCCCAGCTGGAAAATAACAGGCAGGCAATTGATGAGATGCCTGTTGTAACCGGGACGACTGAGACAGAGTCAGCTGAAACCGCAACAACTGACGTTGTTTCAGAGACATCAGCTCAGTCTGCTTTGGCGACCCCCGATGAAACCGCCGCAACTGAAACTGTTTCAACCACCCCCGATGAAACCGCCGCAACTGAAACTGTTTCAACTACTCCGCCTGAGTCTGCCGCAATCGAATACGACTTCTTCATCATAGCAGGAAGCTTTAAATCCGTTGATAATGCAAGGGTTATGGCCTCACGGCTCAAAGCAATGGGCTACGACCCTCAGCTTATGGATGCCCCCGATAACTACACCAGGGTAGCCGCCAAAGGATTCTCCGACCTCGGTTCAGCATTAACAGAGAGAAACAAACTCGCTTCATCCGTCAAAGGACTCTGGATTCTAAGAATGTGATAATTAGCTGATTATCAAATTAGCAAATTATCAAATTAGCAAATTAGCTGATGAATTTAATTGCTGATAAACTCTGTGAACTTTATGAACTCGAGCTCACTCTAAGCACTCTGGCTCACTCCTAACTCTATGAACTCTACTTTATGACCGCACCGTTTTCGGTTTTCCGTTCGGGGATGACGAAAACCAGGTTGCCATCGTTCTCTTCAGCGAGCAGGATCATTCCCTTTGATTCGATGCCCTTTATTTTTCTGGGTTCGAGGTTGGCGATTACCGATAACTGTTTGCCGACAAGTTGTTCGGCGGTGTAGTATTCCGCTATCCCTGAGACGATCGTCCTGATATCGATGCCGGTATCGACCTTCAGCTTCATCAGCTTATCAGTTTTCGGTACCCTTTCAGCCTCAAGGACGGTGGCTGTGCGCAGGTCCATGCCCGTGAAATCCTCATAAGTAATGGAAGGCTTTGCAGGTACGGTCACTGCCGCGGCTGTTTCGTTATCCTTTTTTGTCTTCATCAGTTTTTCAATCTGCTTTTCAATCTGTTCGTCCTCAATTTTCGCGAAGAGGAGGCCGGGGTTATCTGTTTTGTGGCCGGGCTTCATCAGGTCGTTTCTGCCTGCATCGTCCCATGTTGCATTCTCCAGTCTGAGCCAGAGCCGCAGCTTGTCCATGGAAAACGGTATGAACGGTTCGAGCAGCATCGACAGGCCGGCGGTTATCTGCAGTGAGATGTTGATTATTGTCTTAACACGTTCCGGGTCTGTTTTTATAAGTTTCCACGGCTCGGTGTCGGCCAGGTATTTATTCCCAAGACGGGCCAGATTCATAGCCTCCTTCAGTGCCTCGCGGAAGCGGAAGTTTTCGAGGGCCTGTTCAGTGGCCACCCTGTATTTGGGTATCGATTTGAGTACTTCCCTGTCGTATTCTTCGGTTTTTCCGGGAGCCGGCACAATGCCATCATAATACTTTGAAGTGAGTACCAGTGTCCGGTTTACGAAGTTACCGAGAATAGCCACGAGTTCATTGTTGTTTCTTGCCTGAAACTCTTTCCAGGTGAAATCGTTGTCTTTTGCCTCAGGCATGCTCGAGGTGAGTGCGTATCTCAATACATCCTGCTTGCCCGGGAAATCAGTCAGGTACTCGTGCAGCCAGACTGCCCAGTTGCGTGAGGTTGATATTTTGTCGTTCTCGAGATTGAGAAATTCGTTGGCCGGAACATTATCGGGCAAAATATAACTACCCTCGGCCTTAAGCATCGACGGGAAGATAATACAATGAAACACTATGTTATCCTTGCCAATGAAGTGGATCATACGGGTTTCAGGATCCTTCCAGTATTTCTCCCAGTCGGGAGTAAGTTCCTTTGTGGCAGAGATATATCCTATCGGAGCATCGAACCAGACATAGAGTACTTTGCCTTCGGCTCCTTCTACCGGTACCGGTACTCCCCAGTCGAGGTCGCGGCTTACCGCCCTGGGTTGTAGTCCCTGATCAATCCATGATTTGCACTGACCGTATACATTGGTTTTCCACTCTTTGTGTTCCTCCAGTATCCACTGCCGCAGCCAGGGTTCATATTTATCGAGAGGCAGGTACCAGTGGAGGGTCTCTTTAAGCACGGGCATGCTTCCGCTGATTGCCGACTTTGGGCTTAGCAGCTCAGTCGGACTGAGAGATGAGCCACACTTTTCACACTGGTCGCCATATGCATTTTCATTGGTACAGTGTGGGCATGTTCCGGTAATATATCTGTCAGCAAGGAAGCATCCGGCCTCTTCGTCATAATATTGCTTTGATGTCTTTTCAATGAACTCGCCCTTATCGTACAGATGGCGGAAAAATTCAGCAGCTGTTTCGTGATGTATCTTGTTGGATGTTCTTGAGTAGATATCGAAGGCTATCCCGAAATCCTCAAACGATCTCTTGTTGAGCTCATGGTACCTGTCCACTATCACCTGGGGGGAGACCCCCTCATTCCTTGCTTTGAGGGTTATTGGCACGCCATGCTCATCAGAACCACATATTGAGATAACATCTGTTCCCTTAAGCCGCAGATACCTGGTGTAGATATCTGACGGGACATATACGCCGGCCAGGTGCCCGATATGTATCGGACCGTTGGCATAGGGCAGGGCGGAGGTGACCAGAACACGCTTAAAATTGCTCATCTTTGTCGAAATATTGTCAGATTCTTTAAAATTGCGACAAAGATAATAATTTTACAGTTTCAAGACCGTAGTGACCTATGTTGCAGCGGCCCGTAAACAGTCAGAAAAAATGAAAGAAACACCGATTATTCCTCCTTATCTCACCCCGGGCGACAGGGTTGCCGTAGTCTCTCCCTCCGGGGTTGTTGATCCCTTAGCGGTAAAGAGTGCTGTTAAGGTAATTGAAAGCTGGGGTCTGCAGGTGACCGTAGGTGCCAGTTGTCTTGCCGTTGAGGGGCCTTTTGCAGGAACCGATGCCCAACGAATACTGGACCTTCAGCAGGCGCTTGATGATAAATCTGTTAAAGCCATATTATGTTCGCGGGGAGGCTATGGGATGAGCCGTATTATCGACAGGGTAGATTTCTCGGCTTTCGTGGCATCACCGAAATGGATTGTTGGATACAGCGACATTACCGTGCTTAACATGTGGGTTGGAACCCTCTTCGGCGTAGCAAGTATCCATGGGGAGATGCTTCTCAACTACAATAATCCTGACAATACCGAGCGCAGCATTACCACGGTCAGGGACCTGCTTTTCGGCAAGCCGGCAATATATAGCTGGAATGGAGTGGCCGTACATCGTAAAACTGCTACCGGTATTCTGACAGGAGGTAACCTTGCCATGCTGTACAGCCTTGCAGGTACCCTTGCCATGCCTGAAACTGATGGGAAGATACTTTTCATTGAGGATATCGGGGAATACTACTACGCAGTCGACCGGATGCTTCAATCATTCAGGCTTGGCGGCATTCTGAACAATCTGTCCGCTCTGCTGGTGGGCGATTTTGGTGATATGCAGGATCAGCGAATACCCTTCGGAAAGAGCATTAAGGAGATCGTCACTGATGTGGCCGGGGGATTCGGGTATCCGATATATTTCGGTTTTCCGTCGGGTCATTCAAATGATAACCCTGCCATCTTTCTTGGCAGGGAGGCCATTATCACAGCTGATGGCACCAATTTGAGGCTAGAATATCAGGGATAGGGTGTCAGGCAACAGGCATCAGGTACCGGGTGGGCAACAGTAACAACAACAATATAGGGTGCCGGGTAATTATCTCCGGATGTCAGAATGCGGCCAGCAGAAGGTCAATATCCTTCGAGAGAATTCTGAATTTCTGGCCCAGCATTTCGTTGGTGAGTATACCGTTATATAAATAGACACCATTGCGAAGGCCATGGTCATTCTTCAGCATTGGTGTTATTCCTCCCGAATCGGCCAGGTCCTGCAGAAGAGGAGAAAGGATATTGCTCAGCGCTATGGTAGCTGTTCGTGCCACCCTCGAGGGCAGGTTCCAGGCCGAAAAGTGTATCACTCCGTGCTTTTCATATACAGGATCCTGCATCTCGCGGCATTCAGTTGTCTCTATGCATCCGCCTCTGTCGATACTGAGGTCCAGAACCACCGACCCCTTCTTCATCAGCATCACCATGTCTTCTGAAATATAGTACCACGGACGCAGATCTTCAAGGTCAATCGCGCCTATCAGCACATCGGCCGACTTCAGCGATTTGATGAGCACCTGAGGATGAAATATTGAGGTCTCGAGCCTCTGTCCCACCAGATTCTGGAAACGGCGCAGCCTGTTTACCGAGTTGTCGAAAACCCTCACCCTGGCTCCCAGTCCCAGTGCGGCCCTGGCTGCATATTCACCCGCGGTATTGGCTCCTATAATAACAACATCGGTCGGAGTTATTCCTGTTATTCCGCCCAGCATAACGCCTTTGCCACCGTGTACGTTGGAGAGGTGTTCAGAGGCGATCAGCACTGCAGTTATGCCGCTTATCTCGCTCATCGACTCAATAACGGGGTTCATGCCGTCACTGTCCCTTATCTTTTCGAATGAAAAGGCCGTAACTTTTTTCTTTATCAATGCTGACAGTGTATCTTCCGTCAGCTTCAGTACGTTCAGGTAGGACATTACCACCTGGTTTGGCTTCAGTCTGCCTGCCTCCTCCTGGCTGAACGGAGCCACCTTTATGATCACATCAGATTCGTAAACGCCGTTTGCAGAGCTGATTATCTGAGCCCCGTGGTCGCTGTATTCCTTGTCGGTATATTTTGAACCAAGGCCGGCTCCCTTCTGAAGAAGCACCTCGTTGCCGTTTTCGACAAGCAGGTTTACTGCCTCGGGTGTCAGCGCCACCCTCTTTTCTCCTGCTTCCGTTTCGAGAGGTATGCCAATCCTGATCTTTTTCGTCTGCTGCTTGATCTCCAGCAGCTCTTCCTTTGGCATAAAGGCAGTATTGCTGAACGATACATGATTACCCGATCCTTTTTCCCTCATGTTTTTTAGGTTGTCTGAACTTGATCTTCAAAGGTACGAATTTTTGGTTTTTGAAATAGTAAATGATTCTTCAGGTTTTTATAATTCTGGAACCGTCACTGTTAACTGTAATGCGAACTGCTACTGTCTCTTCGGGAAGTATCTGACCGATTTTTTCGGGCCATTCAAGGAAGCAGTAATACTCTCCCGTAAGGTACTCTTCAATACCGAAATCAAAGACTTCGGTGATATTTTCAATACGGTAAAAATCGAAGTGATAGACAGGATGGTTGTCAGGTCTGGAATATTCGTTTATAAGGGTGAAGGTCGGACTTACCGCCGTATCGAGGCATCCCAGAGCCCTGCATATAGCCCTGATGAAAGTTGTTTTACCTGCCCCCATCTCTCCGTACACTGCGAATATCCGGGAAGCCTTGTGTTCCTCCAATAATACAGTGGCAGCAACAGGAAGGCTGCCTAAATTTCTGACTACCATTTCCATGGCCACAAATGTATGAAATTATTTCAGTGGTTCAAGGGTGATAAGCGGGCAGATCATTTCGTGGAGTGAGACGCCGCCGTGTTGTATGGTGTCGTTGTAGTAGGCGGCGAAGTGGTTGAAGTTGTTCTGGTAGACCAGATAGTCATTACCGGTGGCGAAAATGAACTTCGAACTGATATTAGGAGAGGGGAGGCCCGCGCTCTTCGGATTGTTAACCTCAAATACATCTTTAGGATTGTAAGCCAGATTGCGGCCCAGCTTGTATCGCAGATTTGAAGAGGTAGATCTGTCTCCCACTATTTTTTTGGGGTTTTTGACGCGCACGTTGCCGTGGTCGGTTGTAAGAATAACGGTTATACCTGACTCTGAGAGTGATCTCAGCAGTTCATTGAGTGGCGAATGGATAAACCACGAACGGGTTACCGAACAGTATGCTTCGTCGTCGGCCGCAAGCTCCTTCATTACCTCTACTTCGGTGCGCGAGTGTGAGAGCATGTCAACTGAATTATAGACCAGGGCTACCAGATCGTGACTGAGGTAACTGCGGTGCTTTTCATTGAACCTTCTGGCTTCATGGTTGTTTAGAAGCTTCTCATATGCCCATCTGATGTTTAGGCCCAGGCGGTTCAGCTGCCTCTCAAGCAGTTTATCCTCGTATTTGTTTTTCCCCTCGTCATCGTCGTCAGCAATCCAATATGATGACATAGTCTCCTTTATTGTAAGCGGCATCAGGCCTGAGAATAGCGCATTGCGTGAATATTGGGTGGCTGTTGGCAGGATACTGGTATAAAACTCCTCACCCTCAATTCTGTAATATTCGCTTATCAGCGGGGCGATAGTCCTCCACTGATCGTATCTCAGGTTGTCAATTATTATGAAGAATAGCGGCTTTCCTGTTTTGAGCAGGGGAAATACCTTCTGTTGCATCACCGTCGGTGAAAGCAGGGGTTTATCGTCTTTACTGGATTGACCAAACCACTTCAGGTAGGAGGCGGTTATGAACCTGCTAAATGAATTATTGGCCTCCAGTATCTGAGCGTCAAGCACTTCGCGGAGCCCGGGGTCACTTGACTTACGCAGCTCGGTCTGCCAGTGTACAAGTTTGCGGTATACTTCATACCACTCTTCTATATTCCCGGCGGTCGCTATCATTGTACCCGTACTTCCAAATGATGAGAGATAGTCTGTCGTTGTCTTTTCGGTTACGAGCCTGCGTTGTTCGGTGTTTTTCCTAATTGCCATGATGATCTGGGCAGGCTTGACCGGTTTAATAAGGTAGTCTGCAATCTCAGAGCCTATGGCAGCATCCATTATACCCTCCTCTTCGCTGCGGGTAATCATTATTACGGGAATGTCGTGCCTTACCTGCCTTATCAGGGCAAGGGTTTCAAGTCCGCTGAGGCCGGGCATGTGTTCGTCGAGGAAGATAAGGTCATAGCTTCTGGTACGCACAAGATCTACGGCATCGTTGCCGTTATTGCAGGTGTCAACGTGGTAGCCCTTTGAATTCAGGAAGATGATATGTGGTTTGAGAACCTCAATCTCATCATCGGTCCATAATATTCTTATCTGTCTTGATGATACCTCACTTTGTTTCATTGCCGTTAAGATAATTTTCCCTGAAGAAGAGCAGGTATCTGGGCGGATCGAGGTCTTTTCTCAGTGTTTCAAGGTTGCGCGGAGTAATGATGAAGGCTTTAGTATTTGAAGTTGTACTGTTCCTGACAATCCTGAGAGTGCTGAAATTCCTGTAGTAATCCATCGCATCATCGGTGGATGTGAATCCCCTTACTGTCATTAAGATGAATCTGTTCTCAACAAGCTGGCCCTCTGCCCTGAAATTCCTGTTCGTATAGTTGTCTATATTGTAGTTAATTACATCAAATGTAGCCTGGTTGAGATTGAAATCGGGATCCTCAATGAGAAGTACAAAGAGGTGTGATTCTTCAGGTTCGTAGAGGTAGATTTCGGCTGCGATCTGCCTGTCCTCTTCTACTCTCAGTTCCGGTCTCTCCTGATCGAGAGCCCCCATCAGTTCCCTTGCGCGGACAGCCTGATCGGTTGACGGAAACTCTTTCACCAGTGCCGACAGATGTTCCCTGTATGTTCTTTCGTCACCGGAGGCTGCATGCGTAAGGGCCCGCAGCAGCTTTACTTTTGGAATAAGGTCATGTTCGGGTGCAGAGATGATGATATTCTCACAAATGCTTCTGGCTTCGGGGTATCTTCCTTCAAGGTAATGTTCATAGGCTGTTTCGTATAATCCTGCCGTTCGTAGTTCATTCTCCCGTTGCTTTCTGAAATAGTCAGGGTCGGTGAGTATCAGTGAGAAGTCAGAGTCGGGATGTTTTGACAGCAGGGCCTGCCTGTAGGTTTCAGCCCTTGCCGGCTCTTCTTCATGGTACAGAAGATAAAGCTGGTAATAGGTTTGAGGGACCATAACATGCTCAGGGAACTGTGATATCAGGCTGTTCCATGATGCTCCTGCCTTCTGATGGTCGTTGAATTTCGAGGCAAAGAGACCCCCTGCAGTGTAGAGGGCATTTACCGAACGCTCCCTTGAGATTGTCATCAGGGAGTCATTCACCGGCAGGTTTCTGAGGTAGAATTCCGGGTTCTTCGGATCGCTTGCTGAGACTGCAGTATCAGCTTCAACGCCTAAACGCTCATCACTGAATTCTCCTGCTGACTGAATTGTCTGCTTGTTTTTCCTTCTCCAGTTATCCTCCATCTCACGCTCTCCCCACCTTCTTCTGAATTCCGTTCGTCCGAATGTCAGGGCAGCCTGATTATAGAAATACCACTGACCCTCCATCTCAATGTTGTCACGAAACCTTCTCTCGCTTTCATAATACTGACCCAGGTTATACATGTCTGATTCACTCCCTTCCTCAGCCATTCTCATCTCTTCCTGCCGTACCTGTTCAATTATCCCCGCAATCAGTGCTGACCTTTCCTGATCATTCATCGACGCAACTCTCCTGAGGCTATCTTCAGTCTGTATGATCTCAAGCTGGTCAACCAGTTCGGATAGATTCAGTGATCTGGCTTTTATGCCGTTGAAGTCGGGGTATTGCTCGTCAAGGAACACAACCGCGCTGTCGTAGTAATTACGTGCATTAAGGTAATCGGGGATATCGAAATAGTGACCCGCCAGGGCCAGGTAGGCTCTTCCACGTCCATTTGTTCCAACGCCTCCCGACCAGGCTGCCTGCCTGAAGTAATCAAGGGCTTCATCTGTCTTTCCCTCTTTTTCAGAGAGTCGGCCAAGGGCATAATAAACCTGATCGAGATAATCCTTGTTCTTGGCATCCCTGGTCATTGAAAGGAGCTCGCTCCTTATTTTTTCAGAACTGCCGGAGGAGACATCAAAGACGGTAGCCATGCCAATACGGGCGTTGAATTCCACCTCATAAGGAGGTCTCATCCTGATTACATCGTTAAAGGCTGAAATGGCCCTTTCAGACTGTTTTGTCTCTCCGTAAAGCTGTGCCAGCAAATAGGTAAGCCTGTATCTCTGGCGCTTACCCTTCGTTATCGCGACAGCTTTTTCAAGAGGATCGATTGCTTCTGAATATCTTTTCTGCCTGAGCAGTATATCGGCCATAGTAGTATAATACATGGAACGAAGGGAAGCCGTCATTGCTTCGGGATTGCCGGTTTCACCAAGGACCCTCATTGCTTCAGTGGTGTTCCCGGTCTCGGTGTGTATCCTTGCCAGCCAGATCGACCCCTCAGTAATGATTTCCTGATCACTGCTGTTCTCTTTGTTGAATGCGATAGTCGCCCTGGCCTGGTCATATTCCCTGAGGTAAAAACGTGCCTTGGCTATAAGCAGATAGGCATCATCGACCCATTCGTTATATTCCTTCCTGTTATAGAAGTCTTCGTCGCGCGGTGATTGATTATCCTTCTTTTCGGGCCTGGCGGTTATTGACTTCAGAGTTATTAGCTTTCCCATCTTCTGGATGGTCCTCTCCATATCGGCAGCACAAACTTTTGCCGAGGAAGGATTACTGAATTCAAAAAGAGTGAGGATGTCAACAAAATCATCGTTATGATCTCTGTTTACCTTTTCAACGCCGGCCTTAAAGCTCTCATAACCATTAAAATAGATGTTGTACTTAGCTGTAAGACCATGATAAAATCTGGTCGCTCCCGTATTCTTTTCAACTGAACAGGCAGATGCAAGATACAGAAGCACCAGGCAGAGTAAGAAATGATATGAATGCCTGAATGATCTCAAAGGCGATATTTTATACTATAAACTGTTGTGAAGCAACTATAGTATAGCAAAGGTAATAAAAATTGGTGCTGCTCTCAGTTGACGGAAACCACTTCCTTTATCTCGGGTACATCCTTCATCAACGCCTGCTCAACTCCGGCCTTGAGGGTCATCATACTGTACGGACAGCCGTGGCATGCGCCTGTAAGCCTTACTTTCACAATGTTTTCGGGTGTGATCTCAACAAGTTCGATATCACCTCCGTCAGACTGCAGGTAAGGCCTGACCTTCTCGAGAGCCTGTTTTACTTTTTCAATTAAACTGTTTGACATGGTATTCTATTTTATTATTACTCTGTTTGTAGGGTCTGAAGTTTTGTTCCTCTCCTCTGTCTTCTCAACAACCTTGGCCGCAAGGTCATTAAATGCAGAGCCGCTTGCCGAATCTTCCAGGGCAGCAGGTTTTCCACTGTCTCCTCCTTCACATATCGACTGAACTACAGGGATCTGTCCCAGAAGGCTTACGCCATATTTCTCAGCCAGTCTTTTACCTCCCTCTTTACCAAAGATGTAATACCTGTTCTCGGGGAGTTCGGCGGGGGTGAACCATGACATGTTTTCAACCAGGCCCAGCACCGGAACGTTGATCTTATCGCTTCTGAACATGGCAATGCCCTTGATTGCGTCAGCCAGTGCTACTTTCTGCGGGGTGGTGACAACAATCGCACCTGTGACGGCAACTTCCTGAACCAGTGTAAGATGTATGTCGCTAGTGCCCGGAGGGAGGTCTACTATCAGATAGTCGAGTTCACCCCATTCTCCCTGGGTGATAAGCTGTTTGAGGAAGTTAGATGCCATCGGACCTCTCCAGACAACAGCGTCAGACTGGTCGACAAAAAACCCGATTGACAGTATCTTCACACCGTACCGTATAAGAGGGACTATCAGGTCTTTACCGTCGGTGTGCTTCACTTCCGGCTTATGGTCGCCGGTAGCGAACATAACAGGAATTGACGGACCAAATATGTCGGCATCGAGCAGGCCTGTCCTGTAACCAAGTTTAGCCAGAGCCACTGCCAGGTTAACTGCTATTGTGCTTTTGCCTACGCCTCCCTTGCCTGATGATACGGCTATGATATTATCAACACCTGGCAAAGGATCATCGGCCTTCAGCTTCCTGGTCTGCATCTTTTCTACCACTATTTTCGGGGTGATCTTAATATCGGCAATCAGAGTGTCGGGCCCCAGCTTTTCCTTTATCATCTTCACGCATGAACTGCGCAATGTGCTGATAACAGGGTCATTTGATTTCTCGGGAGACAATATGACCGTTATACCTTTCTCGTCTGAAGATACCGAGGCAACCAGACCCATCGAAACAATATCCTTTCCGGTCTCAGGATGTATAACACCCTTCAGTGTCTCAAGTATCATTTCATCACTGTACATTATTTATAGCCTTAAGTTTATTTAAATTAAATAGAAATAACGACAAAGATATGGAAAATCTCTTAAAATCTCATCTATCCACGCCGCTCGCCGGAACAGGGGGGTATGCAACCGGCTATTAATATTTAACTCATCGGGAGTTGCACTCTATTTCACCAATCAACTCATCAGCAGGATCCCAGAATCGTTCACAAAAATTGACTATGATGTCATCTTCGATAATGAGGCCTTCATTTTCGAGCAGTTCCCTCATAAGATTGGGTGTGCCAAAATGGTGTTTGCCTGTGAGCATTCCGTTACGGTTCACCACTCTGTGGGCAGGGATGAAGGCTGAATCTGCGTCAGGCTTTCCGGAATGGCTGTATATGATGTGAGAGTTGTTCATGGCCCAGCCCACCATGCGCGCTGCGCGGCCTGTTCCAAGATACCTTGCTATGGCACCATATGAGGTTACCCTCCCATGGGGTATCAGACGTACCACTTCGTAAACCCTTTCGAAGAAACCTTCGTTTTCAGGATTATTACTCTTCTTCTTCCGGGAGGACTGGATCCAGTTCATTGTTGATTTCAAACTGAATATAGGTTATTGGGGTTCCCTTCTGCAGGAATAATTTTTCATAGTGTGTCTTAATGGACAGAATCTCTCCTTCGACATCGCTTTCATAGAGGTTGTCTGTGGCCACATTGACCTTCAGGTGGTTATGCTCCAAAACTTTCAGAGTATAATCGTAAAGCTGCCTGTTGTCGGTCTTGAGATGCACAATTCCGCCCGGGGAGAGAAAAGTCCTGTAGGCGTTCAGAAACAGTGGACTGGTGAGTCTTTTCTTTGCTCTTCTCTTTTTAATCTGAGGGTCGGGAAAGGTTATCCATATCTCATCTGCTTCAGCCGGGCTGAAGAAGGAACGGATGAACTCGATTCTGGTACGCAGGAATGCCACGTTCTTCAAACCGTGGTTGAAGGTGGTTCTGGCCCCCAGCCACATGCGTGCACCCTTGATATCGATGCCAATAAAATTCTTTTCGGGGAACAGCATGGCCAGTCCGGTTGTATATTCTCCCTTACCGCAGCCGAGCTCCAGTACCAGCGGGTTATCATTTTTGAAGAAATCGCTTTTCCATTTACCCTTAAGGCGGTAATCTTTGCCAAAGACCTCATCAAGCCCGGGTTGCAGTACAAATTCCCAGTTCTCCATTTCGGCCCACTTGCTGAGTTTATTTTTGCCCACCTTATTATCTTCTTTTTCCTTCCTGCCGGCTGATTTTAATACCAATATCATAGACTCCTGTAAGGGATTCTGTGCGCATGGCATGTTCAATTAAAAACATGTAGGTTCCTTTTCTGGGGAAGTAGACGTTATCACGATAACTGAGATTAAGCTCCCTGATATCTCCTCTTCCCCTTCCGTATCGTCTCCCTTTTTCATCAGCAAGCATATATTCCAGAGTGTCTGTTATCCGTTCCCCTCCCGGGGCGAAGGTCGAAACGAACAGATAAATGTTTCGGTAAGGGTAATCCGACCCGGTACGGAGATTAATATCGACTCTTGCTGCAGAGAGGGTATCGGTAATTTCTGCCTCGAACCTGACTGTTTTCTGACGGTTCCATTCATTGCTCCTGAAATCGAAATGACCAAAATACATGATCTCAGGTTGGCATGAAATCGCTATGGCAGCGACTACAGCCAGCAGAAGGAGCTTAAACTTTCCTGTTCCTGTTACCATCGGGTTTTCTGAACTTCTTTTTGTGTTTGTGTTTAGGTCTGCTTTTGGAAGCCTGTTTATCAAAACGGGTAATACTGTCGTTGTTTGTGTTGCTATCTGCCTGCTTACCTGCGGTATACAGCTCTTCTACTTCTATCAGTCTTTGAGGTTTCTTTCCATTACGGTTCATCTCCCTGATTACCTTAACTCTTTCGACAGGGACAGGTGTTATGTTCATATTGGAATACTGATCCTGAGAATACCAGAATATACCCTTATATACTTCCATTTTCTGGAAGAAGTATCTGGCATCATCCGTTTCGAGAGGTATCTCTTTCGGAGGGAAATTCTTCTGGGCATCGATATAGCAATCGAGTTCATAACTAAGGCAGCATTTCAGCTTTCCACACTGGCCGGCAAGTTTCTGTGGATTGAGTGATATATCCTGGTATCTGGCGTGTGCCGTTGTTACCGAAGCGAAGTTGGTTATATGAGTAGCACAACAGAGCTCCCTGCCGCACGAGCCAATACCACCGATACGACCTGCCTCCTGTCTTGCCCCTATCTGGCGCATCTCGATACGGATTCTGAACTCTTCGGCCAGCACCTTTATTAATTGCCTGAAGTCTACCCTTTCATCTGCTATATAGTAGAATATTGCTTTTGTCTTGTCTCCCTGGTATTCAACATCACCAATCTTCATATTGAGATTGAGACTTTCGGCTATCTCCCGTGACCTTAACATGGTTTGATCCTCGAGGTTTTTTGCCTCATTCCACTTGACAATATCTGCCGGCTTTGCCTTACGGTAAATCTTCCGCATTTCGTCAATGGGAGGTATTGTACGCAGTCTCTTGAGCAATTCGGTTACGAGTGGGCCGATCATCGATACCCGGCCGATATCATGTCCTGGTGATGCCTCAACGGCAACAATGTCTCCTATCTCCAGTCTTATACAGTTGATGTTTCGATAGAGGCCCTTGCGGGTATTCTTGAAACGAACCTCAACAATCTCCTCTTTGTCGGAGCAGAGATTAAGGTCGCCCAGCCAGTTGTAGGCGTCCAGTTTGTTAAGTCCTCTCCTGTATGTTATATCTGGCAGGCTTATCTCCTCTCCGGATTCGGCCTGAGGGTTCTCATTTTCAATCATATCATCTTCAGTAAAGCCGTTGCGTCTTCTCTCTTCCGGCCTCCCCGAAATTTTTTACTTCCGGGGTGCCACCGTCAACAGCTGAGAATATTTTGTTTTTACATTGTAACGGCAAAAGTAACTAATTCAGATCTTATTATCAAAATCAGGCCTTTATTAACTTCAGTATCTGTAGCGCCAGATCGAGGAATATGATCTTTGGATTTCCGTTTGATCCAATATGGTAATGGGCTGTGTTAAATTCTTCGTAAAGAGAGTTTATATTTCTCTCATTCACGAATGGGAAGAATTTTTCTGAAAATCCCGACTCGTCGCCGGTCATGAAAGTAAGTGCAGTGTCGCCATTGTTACGATTCATGATATAATTGCCCCTGATCAGGGTTAGGCAGTAGGAGAGAAAACTCTTCTGTGCTTCGCGGCCCGTCGCAGCCATGTTTTCAGACCATTCCGAAAGAGCGGCTATATCACGTTTCCATGCATGACGCATCAATACACGAAAGCTTTCCAGGTCAGAGTTTGATTGATCTGCATTTTTGGCAATGGCAGTCGCTCGCACCATGTTTCCGTTCGACACATATGCTATCTCATTGGCTCTGGCTGGTTGCAGTGAGTACTTGTCTGCCAGGTATCCCGCAAGGTCACTGCTGCTTACACCCCTGAACCTTATCATCTGACATCGCGAGAGTATTGTGGGCAGTATTCTGTCGGGTTCCTCCGAAACCAGAAGGAAAAGTGTCTTGTCGGGTGGCTCCTCGATTAGTTTCAGTAGTTTATTTGCGGCCGTCTGATGCATCTTTTCGGGCAGCCAGATGATCATTATCTTGTATTCGGCTTCGAAGGTCTTCAGGCTCAGCTTGCGCAGTATTTCTGATGCCTCGGCAGCATAGATTATTGCCTGAGCGTTCTCAACATCAATGGCATTGAGCCACCCGTTAAGGTTGAAAAAGGGGCTGGCGGTAACAAATGACCTCCAGTCGGGAAGGTAGTTGTCGCAAACAGGGTCAGAGAACTTTTTGGTGCGGAAGATCGGAAAGACAAAATGCAGATCGGGGTGAATCAGCTTCTCATATTTGTTGCATGACGGGCATTGTCCACATGAGTCTTTTTCAGTGCGTGACTGGCATGAGATATACTGTGCATACGCCAGTGCAATTGCAAAGTTGCCGCACCCTTCATTACCCGCAAATAGTTGTGCATGGCTTACGCGTTGGTCAGACACGCTCTTGCGGAGCCTTTCGGCAATCTCATTCTGACCGGGAATATCTCTGAAAAACATCGCGACAGGGTTTTACTGACTTACAAAAATAGAAAATTAAGCCAAAGCTCACGTATCAATGTCAGCAGGTAATTTGTGAGGGAACCAGGGGTTCCCCTTTCAGATAAAGGAACAATAACAGAATGATGAAAAAAGTAGTAATTTTGCAGTTCGGTTACATAATGAAATATTTTTTAAACAGGTTTGGGTTATGAAGATGATTGAAGATTTCAGTTTCAGGGGATTAAAGGCGGTTGTAAGGGTAGATTTTAACGTGCCGCTCGACAAAGAGAGTTTTACGGTTACCGATGATACAAGGATAAGGGGTGCATTGCCCACGATAAAAAAGATTACTGGTGATGGCGGTTCGGTAATACTGATGTCACACCTTGGCCGTCCGGTTGGCCGCGAAGAAAAATATTCACTGAAACCGGTATTACCTGTTCTTGAGAAACACCTTGGAACAAAGGTGAAATTCGCTGCAGACTGTCTGGGAGAGGAGACTGCTGCTATGGCCAGTGATCTCAGTCCGGGTGAGGTGCTTCTGCTAGAGAATGTGAGGTTCTATCCTGAAGAAGAGGGTAAGCCCGTTTTGCCTGATAGTGTACCAGATGAGGAAAAGAAGGCTGCAAAGGCAGAGATGAAACAGAAACAGAAGGAGTTTGCGAAAACCCTTGCCGGGTATGCCGACATCTATGTAAACGATGCATTTGGAACGGCTCACCGGGCACATGCAACTACCGCTGTAATGGCAGATTATTTTCCTGAAGACAAAAAGATGTTCGGCTTCCTTATAAACAGCGAGCTTGCCGCGATGGACAAGATACTGACCAGTTCGCAGAAGCCTTTCACTGCAATTATGGGCGGAGCCAAGGTGTCTGACAAAATACTTATCATTGAAAATCTGCTTGGACGCTGTGATAACCTTATTATCGGCGGCGGGATGGCCTATACCTTCATCAGGGCAATGGGAGGAAGTATTGGAAACTCACTTTGTGAAGAGGATAAGCTCGATCTGGCCCTTGACCTGATGGAAAAGGCAAAGGCAAAGGGAGTGAGCCTGCTTCTGCCGGTCGACAGTATTAACGGTGACAAGTTTGATGCTGATGCTGATGTGGAGGTAACAGATGCCGACAAGGTGAGAGACGGATGGTTGGGCCTTGATATTGGGGAAAAGAGCATTGAGCTTTTCAGGGATGTGATACTTAAATCAAAGACTATACTCTGGAACGGCCCGATGGGAGTTTTCGAGATGGAGAAGTTTTCGAAAGGAACAACAGAGATAGCAATTGCCATCGCAGAGGCAACGGCAGGCGGGGCGTTCAGCCTGATCGGTGGAGGCGATTCAGTGGCAGCCATTAACAAAAACGGACTGGCAGACAAGGTAAGCTATGTCTCCACCGGTGGCGGAGCCATGCTTGAATATATGGAAGGGAAAAAACTCCCGGGCATTACTGCCATCAGGGGTTCGTAAGACAATGATGAACAGGATATCCATTATACTATTGTTTGGATTACTGGCGCTGGTTTCGTGTAAGCGTGAAGAGGACAACCGTAAGGGTGAGGCTGTTATAGATAACCGCTTGTACGAGAGCGAGCTCTCCTATTACGCAATGGGATTTCATTTCGTCACGGCATCACTCACCCGTACTGACGGATCTCCCTTTCCTGATATTACACTTATAGCCGAGACAGGTGCCGGTGGTGTTATTACATCGGTGGTCTTCAACGGACCTCCGGCCCTCAACTCCTTTCCTTTCTCACTTTACGGCAGCTATCAGAATGAGAATGCAGCGGTCGCGGCTTTTGATGACATTAAGTCGTTTGAGGTTTCTGATTTTACCTGGTCAGAACTTGGCAGACTGGTTGCAGAGAATCAGATATGGCTATACAGGTCGACCGAATCGCGATACGCAAAGCTGGTTGTACTTGAGGTAATAACGGAAGAGAGGGACGGCCTCCCTTATGCAGAATGCAGTTTCCGATGGGTATATCAGCCCGACGGAACAGCAACCTTTCCTTACTGAACATGAAATTCCCCAAAGAGATATTCAATGTAGAGACTGCAGATTTTGAATCTCTTGCTCTGTCGGTATTCAGGTACCAGTCGGAATTCAATCCTGTTTACTCACAGTTCATTAATCTTATAGGCGCAGACAGCGATAATATTGAATCACTAGGGCAGGTTCCGTTCATGCCGGCAGGTTTCTTCAGGAACCACAGGGTTGTCAGCGGTACGGCAAAGCCTGAGCTGGTGTTTACCAGCAGTGGTACCACAGGTTCGTCAACTGCAAGCCATTACCTTATCAGCAGCAGACTGTATGAGGAGAGCTTCCTCAGGGGCTTCAGATATTTCTACGGAGATCCTTCAAACTACGTTCTTCTGGCCATGCTGCCTTCCTATCTCGAAAGAGACGGCTCGTCGCTTGTTTACATGGCCGGCAGTCTTATCAGGGAGACGGGTAGTCCGGCAAGCGGCTTTTATATGAACAACCACGGCGATCTGCTTGATAAGATAGAAAAGACAAGGGGCCCGGATCGCAAGATCATCTTGCTTGGGGTGACCCATGCCCTGCTTGACCTGGCAGAAAAACATGCTCCCGATCTGTCAGACGTAATTATCATGGAGACTGGAGGCATGAAAGGCCTGCGGCGTGAATTGGTCAGGGAGGAGTTACACGGTATACTCAACAATGCCTTCGGAACAGAATCAATACATTCGGAATACGGTATGACTGAGCTTTTGAGTCAGGCATATTCAGAGGGGGAGGGCCTCTTTCATACCCCTCCGTGGATGAAAGTTATGGCCGGAGATATCAACGACCCAATGTCAGTTACTGATTCGTCAGGCTCGGCAGGAACAGTCAATGTAATCGACCTTGCAAACTTCTGGTCATGCTCATTCATAGCCACTTCAGACCTCTGCCGCCTGCATGATCACGGTACCTTCGAGGTTACCGGCAGGTACGACAACTCCGATATCAGAGGATGTAACCTGCTTTCAGCATCTTAACTCCAGCTCACTTTAGTCACTTTAGTCACTTTAGCTCACTTTAGCTCACTCCCCAACTCTATGAACTTAAAAAAAGCCCCCTTTTCTTTAAAGGAGGCTTCTTCTTCTACCGGGTTATGCTAGAACCCTAATTTTGTCCTTATTGCTGCAGGTACCGCATCCTTGTGTACCATAATAAATATGACCTTGGCCCTTACATAACTCTCTGACATATTGAGGTAGCCCCCAAATTTATTTCTCTCAGAACCCCACGAGTTTTTCGTGACATAGTATTTGGTTCCGTTCTGGTCCTTCACTATTCCGGTAACATGCATCAGATGGTCGTCAGTGGTAGTGAAGTTCTCATATCCTGTCTGCCTTATTTCCTGAGTTACTTTAATTTCCGGCACCGGACCCTCGAACTGGTATGCAGTCTCAGTTCTCTGTGAGGGTGTCATCTTCTCGAATCTGGCCCTGTCGGTTGTGGCGTATGTATCAGGAATGGCCGTGATGGCAGGATTGATCGCTACTCCGTTTGCATGAGAAAAGCCCTTTTCACTTACATCGCCATCCCAGTTCACCGTATAGCCGTTCTGAAGGGAGTAATCCATTATCTCGATCAGTTCATCAAGAGGTACGTTGTAGAAGTGAGCATGCGCCCAATTATCAGGAACCTCAAGCGGGAATGACCTATAGAACGGAACGTGCGAAAAGGATGTGATCTCGACATAGTCATCTGGATTAACGCCCAGTTCTGAGGCAAATGATTTCGGGGTGTAGCTTTTACCCTTATAGGTAAATCTCTCCGGCACCTCACCGAGGTAGATGTCGAGGAGGCTTTTGGTAAGCTTCCAATATTCATCGCTCTCCCTGCGTGTGTCGACCGGAACCTTGGCAATGGCACCTACGAACCTGTTAAACTCGCTATGGTTGTGAACGGATGATTTGTAGTTGATACCGCTGTAAACCTCTTCGGGTACAATACCGTGTTGCCTGAAGACATCCATGAAATTGTGGGAAAGACTGCCCTGACCGAGATTGCCGTCACCCCTGCGCAGATAGTTGTCACGCATCCTGTTGACGTAATTGTAGCGTACGATGAACATTTCTGACAGGTCGAACTCTCCTTTGCCCATTCTGATAAGTTCAGACTCAATGAATGACGTCGTTGCAAAACACCAGCAGGTACCGGTGCTGGCCTGGTTCTTTACCGGGGTCGCCTTAAGGTCGACAACACTTGTGAACTGATAACCCTTCTGGGGTTCTGCCTGCTGTGCCCGGGTTGTTCTCTGTCCGTTCAGCGTCAGGGTGAATGATGCCAGCAGCATCAAACTTAAAATTCTTATTTTCATACGTATAATTATTATTGGTTAATGTTGGTTTTAAATACTCTATGCAAATATGGGACTTTTATCTTTAATGGTAAAGAGACTGAGACGTTAAAGCTAAACCTATAGGGTGGGGTAAAATGCATCTTCAATATGCTCCACAGAGAAGTTTTTTCCATCGGTTACCATTGTAATAATATCAAACCTTATCTCCTTGTCGATGCATTTTCTTTTAACATAGCTTTCGGCTGCGAATATCAGATGTCTTTGCTTGGGGGTAGTCACAGCCTCTCGCGGGTGTACCTGATAGCCCGATGTACGGGTTTTCACCTCTGCAAAAACAATATATCTGTCGTTTTCTGCTATCAGGTCTATCTCCTTTTTGCCTGCCCGCCAGTTTTTTTCAGCTATGGTATATCCTTTTGAGATGAGCAGCCTTTCGGCCATCTCCTCTCCGATCTTTCCGAGGGAATGTGATTCAGCCATGGCTGTATTGCAGATAATAAGCTAAGGAATATCTACCAATTTGTTTCTGATTGCAAACAATATCAGGCTTGCCGTATTTTTTGAACCGGTTTTGCTCAGCAGGTTGGCCCTGTGCTTGTCTACCGTACGCTTGCTGATAAAGAGATTATCAGCAATCTCCTGGTTTGACATCCCTTCACAGATCTTCATAAGGATCTCCTTCTCCCTTTTCGACAGATTTGCCTGCCTGATCTCCGTCTCACGGGTCTTGAATTTCTGTATCACATTATAGAGCAGCTCCTGGGAGAAATAGTTTCCGCCCTTCATTATGGTTAAAATGGCCTCCTTCACTTCGTTTATGTCGGAATCCTTCAGCAGGAATCCTTTTGCTCCTGCATCGACCATATTATAGTAGTACTCTTCTTCCCCGTACATCGACAGGGCTATAATATTTACCGCAGGATGACTCACCATTATCCTTCGGGTTGCCTCAATACCATCCATCTCAGGCATGTTGATATCCATCAGAATCACATCGGCTTCGGTTCCTGAAAGCACCTTAATCAGCTCATTTCCGTTTGCCGCCTCACCGGCAACCCTGAATTCCGGAAATGAGTCTAGCAACAGCTTCAAACCGTTCCTGAACAGCTGATGATCATCAGCTATAATGACCCTTATTACTTTATCTACCTCCTCATGTGCCATATGTCAGATTGTTACTTTTATCAGTGCATGAGTGCCTTTGCCCGGATCACTCTCAAGTATGAACAACCCGTTTATTGACCTCACCCTGGTCTCAATATTGAAAATTCCCATTCCCTTTATTTCTCCCGATTTGAGCAGTTCCTGATCGAATCCCCGTCCATTTTCGGTGAAATGCAAGGTAACAAATTTATCGTGACGGTTCAGATCGATCTCAATCTTTGAAGCCCCCGAGTGCTTTATCGAGTTTGTAATCAACTCACACACAGCTCTGTAGATAACCACTTCTTTATCAGGACTTATCCTGACGTTGTCCATGTTTGTCTTGAACTCAATGGGAAGCGCTCTGGCCTGGTTAAGCTTTGTTGTGAATGTGTTTATAGCACTTGCCAGTCCGAAGTTGGTTAGTACATGCGGACTGAGGTTGTTGGATATCTCCTTAAGTGTGGCAATTGCCTCATTGGTCATCGAGTTAACGCTGGCAAGTATCTCGTTACCGCCTTTTCCCGACACCTTTCCGGTAAGTGCCGACAGAAACATCTTTACCGAAGATAGCAGCGGTCCCAACCCGTCATGAAGCTCCTTGGCAAATCTCTTCTTTTCATTTTCCTCAGTATTGATAATCGCGTTTATCACTCTCCTTTCGGCCCTTATACGCTCAAGTTCAGCCCTCTTGAGTGAGTAAAACAGCTCCTGAATCAGAATCACGCCTGCAAAGATCATCACTGAGATCAACACCCCCAGCCACTCATCGAGTATCATAAGCCTCTCCGTCGGTTCACCCCAGAAAAAACTCACAAGGTGTATGAAAGTACGCACCGACATCGTCACAAACGAAGCCGACAGCAGTATCCATGACAATCTGTATTTTGTCAGCTTCATAAACCTGATGGCAATCGAAGCAGCAATTATCTGCAGTATGATTGAAATGATTATTGCTACCAGCCTGACCATAACAGCTATTCTCTTTTTATCGGTGGAACCGGGGGCCATCAGTAAACCGGAAGGATTCCGACAGCGGCAGGTCAATCTGATACAAAAATAGGAGATTATTTCATATTGTTGTCTCCACCTGACCTCTTCCGGCTATTTTGACCAGAAGTCATCACAGGATGGAAATAGATGTAAAAAAGGGTAAAAAACACAAAGGGATTGTGTCCGAGCTGGTCCTCAAATGAATTGTTCGCCAGAAAGTTGACGGTAAAAACGATGAGAAAAACCTTAAAGATGAACAACTTATGCAGTCCGGTTTCTCTAACCGCATAGGAGTACAGGCCAATATAGAGTATGAGCCCTGTTATTCCCAGGGTTAAAAGAATATAGAGATACTGATTGTGAGGTTTCATTTTCCGTCCAAACAGCTGCGAGCCGATCTTCCCGAATCCGTAATCAATGGCCAGCAGAATGCTTCCGGTTCCCCAGCCAAATACCGGGTGTTTTTTAAAAGCCTGCCATGAGGCGCTCCACTGCTCAAGCCTTTCGGTCATTGAACCCATTGAGGGGTCCCTGTTTACCGTATTACGGTAAATGTAGAGGCCTCTCATTTCGTCGTAAACCCTTATGAGAATTCCGGGCCTTTTGGTGTTCCTGTAGTTTGTGATGCCCCTTTCGACTGCACTTATGTCACTTTCTGTCAGCAGCATAAAGTCGTCTCCGTCCTTATTTAGTCCTTTTGATGACATATACCTGTAGAGGGTGAATTTCAGGGACATCCCCGACATATCGGTACTGTCGAAATCGAGTTCGCTTCTTGCATTCCAGGCATTCCTCAGCTCTTCATCGGCAATGTTTATCAGTACCAGGTTTCCGTTTTCCCTGATAAAGGCTCCCGTGTCATGCCAGTAGTAATTTCCCCTTTCAGTTGTTACCGGCAGTGAGCTTAGGTCAGTTTCATTCTCACGGTGTGTCTCATGATAGATTTTGATGAATGATCGGGCTGTCACTCCGGCAATCAATACTATAAGGGTAATAACTGTTACCCTTATGGCAATTCTTTTCTCCCTGGCCAGCCAGGTGATTAATAGTAGTAGTATCACTCCTGCAAAAGAGGCAATGCCTGAAAGCGACCTCAGATAAAAGAGATAGAATATCAGCCATGCAGATATTGCCAGGCCTGCACGGTAATAAATCACTTTATCAGTGGATTGTCTGATAAGTGAAGGTAGCTGAAAGGCGGCAAGTATTAGCAACATGCTGTAATACAGGCCTATGATGAACGGGGAGGCATCGCGGAATTCATAATTTGATAGTATGATCCTGTTTGATATACCAATCAGCGAAACCGCAAAAACAGATGCTATGAAGAAAAACAACAACAGCCTTATACGTTTTGCATCGGGAACCGGCGATGTGGCGAATATTACAGGCAGGATGAGGATTGGCAGTTTATGCAGTAGATCGTTGAAGAGAGCAAAATGAAGGTCCTTTGACCACAGCAATCCAATTACATTCAGCCCGTAGATCAGCGTTAAGGCTACCGCTGGTTTGTCTGCCACGAATATCCTGAATCTCTCTCTGAACCTGCCCTCTGCGATCCAGTTGGCCGCCATTATTATCAGGCTCACCGTTGCCAGATACCTTGACAGTGGCATCATTATGACCAGTATGCAGAGTGAGCCGTACCAGATCCATTCGTGCAGTGATTGTCTTGAGACACCTGTCAGGGCTTGCATGTTAACCTGTTATCTTATAAATACCTGGCCACAAACGGCCGCAAATAATGCAAAAGTATTGTTTTATTCTCTGGCTGCAATGCTGTTCCGGCAAGGTTTATGCCTGCCCCGCGGCCCTGGAGACCGAAATCTGACAAAGTGATGCCCTGGGAAGGTCTGAAGTGTTATAATTCAGTATGTTCACAATTGCCTGAAAAGAGGTTAAAAATTTGTTAAAAACTATATCGGCAATAACACATTATAACGTTACAAAGAGACTTAAATTGGCATTCCCGAATTCACAATTATTTAATATTCGGTTGATTTAAAAAATCAGATAATTAGAGTAATCTTGCACCAAAAATTATTCACACTTAAAACCATAAAACTATGATGCATCTTATGAAGCGCTTGTGTATGATCACGGTGTTCCTTGGTATTACCGGCATGTTGCTGGGTCAGGGTTCCACAACATCAGCCATGAACGGACGCATTCTGGATGAAGGAGGTAGTCCTCTTCCAGGAGCAACCGTTGTGGCTGTCCATGTTCCCTCAGGAACGCAATATGCTACAATTACAGACATATCGGGTAACTACAGGATTCTCAACATGCGTGTTGGAGGTCCCTACACCCTTTCTGTCTCTTTTGTCGGTTATGCGAAGAGTAATTACACCGACATAATGCTGAACCTTGGTGAGTCGTATGTGCAGGACGGTGTTTTGCAGGAGACGGCAACGGCTTTGGGAGAGGTGATCGTATCGGCAGGTCTGGGTAATCCGATTCTGAATACTGACCGAACCGGAGCCATGACAAATATCAGCCGTCGTGAGATCGCCGCACTGCCGACTATAAGCAGGAGTATTACTGATTTTGTAAAGTATACTCCTCAGGCCCGTGGTAACAGCTTTGCAGGAAGGGATGGCAGGTTCAATACCATTACAGTCGATGGAGCCGCTTTCAATAATAACTTCGGACTCAGTTCTAATCCTCTTCCCGGAGGAAATGCTCAGCCTATTTCGCTTGATGCCATCGAGCAGATTACTGTTAACATGGCTCCCTACGATATCAGATTGTCGCAGTTTACCGGAGCAAGCATTAATGCTGTAACCCGAAGTGGTGATAACACCTTCAAAGGGTCGGCATATTCCTATATCAGGCCCAAAACATTTACCGGCAATACGGTTGAGGGAAATGAAGTGTCGGGAGCCAGAGACAGGAACAGCCAGAACTTTGGGGCTACTTTTGGAGGTCCTATAATTGAGAATAAGCTCTTTTTCTTCGTTAACGCCGAATATGAGAGAGAGAACAAACCGGGTGTTACATGGAGACCCAGCACCGATGGCGTATCCAATTCTGACCTGATGATATCCAGGACACTGGAAAGCGATATGATAAGAGTAAGAGATCACCTTATTAATAATTATGATTATGACCCCGGTAAATACAAGGATTTCGATCCGTTCCAGGATCTTAATACAAAGATACTTGCACGCATCGACTGGAATATAAATGACAGTCATAAGTTCACCCTGCGTTACAACAATGTTGTCGGAACATCTGATCAGCAGACTAACAGTAATAGCGGACCCCCGAACAACGTTCGTAACTCGGGCCGTATCAGCAGCGAGTCTCTTGCATTTTCAAAAGCCTTCTATGGCTTTAAGAATACGGTAAGATCATTGACAGGTGAGATTAACAGCGTCTTTGGAAATAATATCTCCAACAAGTTCCTGGCCAGCTATACCTTCATACAGGACACCCGCACCAGTGACTCAGAGTATTTTCCGTTTGTTGATATCTGGGAGGATGGCGATCAGTATATGTCATTCGGGTATGAGCTGTTTACGTACAATAATGATGTGACGAACAAGACTCTTACCATAGCTAATAACATGTCAATCACACTTGATAATCATACCATTACCGGTGGTGTTTCGTTTGACCGTCTCTTTTTCAGAAACTCCTACATACGTGAGGGAACTACATACTACCGTTATGATTCAGTAGATGACTTTATTACCGGAGCTGATCCGATAGGTTTTGGTGTCACATATGGCTACGGCGGTAATGATGCTCCTGGTGCAGAGCTTACTTTTGGCTTTGCTGCACTGTATGGTCAGGATGAGTGGGTAGTTAATCCGAATTTAAAACTGACATACGGACTACGTCTTGAAATGCCTTTCTATTTTGATGATATGCAGGGTAATCCGGCCATTGCAGCTCTTACCTTTGCTGATGGCCAAAAGGTTGACGTAGGCTCCTGGCCTTCACCTCAGTTACTTTACTCTCCACGTCTTGGCTTTAACTGGGATGTAAGGGGTGACCGCTCCCTGCAGGTTCGTGGTGGTACCGGATTATTTACCGGTCTGCTTCCTTTTGTTTGGTTCACCAACCAGCCTACTAATTCAGGGGTTATTCAGGCACCTGAGATAGGATGGGGACCAGGGAATGCAAATCTCGTAGATCTGGCACTCAATCCTGATTTTAAGGCATTTATTGCCAGCCGACCTGATCTCTTCCCGCAGAGTCCGAGTACACTGCCCAACAATGCCAACGTTGCGCAGGTTGGGAAAGACTTCAAACTGCCGCAGATATGGCGCTCAAGTTTAGCATTTGATGTCGAATTGCCATTCAATATGGTTTTTACCGGTGAGGCTATGTTCTCAAAGGATATTAATGCCGTCAAGCAGGTTAACTTAAACCTGGCAGAACCTGTAGGCAATATGGCAGGACCAGACAACAGGCCTTACTGGACATCAGGTACAAGAAGAGTGGTTGGGACAATCGGAAGTGCCATGGAGTTGACAAACAGCAGTGAAGGTTATCAGTATTCTTTAACGGGTCAGCTGACCAAGAACTTCAGCCGCGGCCTTTCCGGTATGTTCGCTTATACTTACACGATGGCCATGGACATAACTTCAAATCCGGGCTCAGCAGCTTATTCGGCTTACTCTTCCAACACAGCCGTAGGCAGTCTTAATGACCCGGGACTCAGTTATTCAAACTTTGCCACACCTCACCGTCTGGTTGGCAATCTGTCCTACAGAATTGAGTATGGTGGCCATCTGGCAACAACATTCTCGCTTGTCTACCAGGGATTCCAGCAGGGCCGCTGGTCATATACCTACTCCAATGACCTGAATGGTGATGGCATTTCATCAGACCTGATGTATATCCCGGCTACTGAAACTGAGATAAACTTTGTGGATTATAGCGGAATGACAGCTGCAGAACAGCAGTCAGCTTTCTGGGCCTATGTAAACAGCAACGAATATCTAAGCAGCAGAAAGGGTGAGTATGCAGAGCGTTTTGGCCATATAAGACCCTGGATGCACAGGTTTGATGCCAAGATAATTCAGGATGTCTTCAATAACTTCGGTTCAGAAAGAAGATACAGCCTGCAGGTCAGTCTGGATATTCTGAATATCGGTAATATGATTAATGACAGCTGGGGAACATATACATACAACCCTCTTGCAAATTATGATAATGTGCGCCCGCTAAGGATGGTAGGTGCCCCGACAGCCACCAATGCTCCAACATTCAGACTCAATGCAAACTCAATCGAGCAATTTGAGGATCTGACAACTCTTAAGAAGAGCATTGGAACAAGCTCGACCTGGGGTGCACTGCTTGGTGTCAAACTGATCTTCTAAACTGCTCTGAACGGAAATGTTTATGATCGATCTTGCTACCAGCTGTACAATATATCTTTAACTAACCGTTAAAGCTTAATTCCCCTTTTTCACAGAATGTAGCAGCCGCCCCGGAAACGGGGCGGTTTTTTTTCGGCGCATTTCGCGCCGAAAAAAAAGCACAGGGCAGAGGGCAGGGAGTGTAGGGAATAAAGTAAATGTAGCAATGAAAATATTCGTCAGGATTTTTTTCTATATTTACCATAGTATGTCTCAGGTGTTAGAGTGAATACATCAAACTGGATATTTTTTTGTGTTGTCATATCTATTATTAATTAATTAAGAACTAATTATGGAAGATTTCAGATTTGAAAGCCTGGAGGTGTGGAAAGATTCTATTGAGATATCTGATCATTTATTCAGATTTGCAGATAAAGCTGATGAGAAAAGGAAATATAGGTTTGCAGAACAGTTAAGATCTGCTACTATGAGCATTTCCAATAATATCGCAGAAGGGTCAGGCTCATTTTTCAAGAAAGATTTCGCTAACTTCATCAACATAGCCAGACGTTCCGTATTTGAATGTGTTAATATACTTTACGTCTTTGAACGACAATCAATTATTGAAATGGAAGATGTTAAAGGGATTTATTTCCCTTTATTGTCCTTAAGTAAAAAGTTATCCTCTTTCAGAAAGACTCTCCTGAAAGAATAACACCAACATTTCCCTCAGCTTTTCGCCCCATGCTCTGCGCCCTGTGCACTGCGCTATCAACATTAGTATGTTGATATGTTTATTTCACTGCCAAAAACCTTAAAATTGGGTTAATATTACCTTAATGTTAAGATAATCAGGACAGACCCACTAAATGGGTTAATAATTAACATCTCTCTGTTGATAACTATACCTTGTATAAGGTTGCATGCTTTCCTATTTTAGCGGAACAGGGACAACGAACCGGTGGTCGAACCTAACCTGTTTAATCTCAGGTATTAACATTTTTTAAGGGTATTTTTTTTATGAGTGATTTGTTTGTGAATGAACCTTCGGTTGAAATAACCGATGATAGTCAGGTTGTTGCGCTTAACAGCGGTGAAGTAATGCAAAAACCGGAAACTAAACCTGACCCGGACCTTAAGCCTGAAATAAAAATCTATTCACATGAGGAGGCAGTCTCTGCCAGCCGTGAATATTTTGGAGGTGATGACCTGGCCGCCAGGGTGTGGGCTAATAAATATGCCCTGAAAGACTCATACGGAAACCTTTATGAAAAGACTCCCGACGATATGCACCGCCGGCTGGCATCGGAAATATGCAGGATTGAAAAGAAATACAAGAATCCGTTGCCCCTGGAGGTGATATATGATACCCTTAAGGATTTCAAATATATTATTCCGCAGGGCGGACCGATGACGGGCATTGGCAATGATTTTCAGATAGCTTCTCTATCCAATTGCTTTGTTATAGGTAATGACGGACACTCAGACTCCTATGGTGGTATTATGAAGATAGACCAGGAGCAGGTGCAACTTATGAAACGTCGCGGTGGAGTGGGGCATGACCTGTCACACATCAGGCCAAAGGGGTCTCCTGTACTTAACAGTGCACTTACATCAACGGGCGTGGTCCCCTTCATGGAACGCTACTCAAATTCTACCCGCGAGGTGGCTCAGGATGGTCGCAGGGGTGCTCTTATGCTTTCTATATCTATTAAGCATCCTGATGCGGAGTCTTTCATTGATGCAAAACTGGAAAGCGGTAAAGTTACCGGGGCAAATGTCTCGGTAAAGATCACCGATGATTTCATGCAGGCGGTGGCAAATAAAAAGAATTTCCGTCAACAATATCCCATTGATTCACAAAACCCCAAATATGTAAGAGATATAGATGCCATAAAGCTGTGGGAGAAGATAGTACAAAATGCCTGGCAGTCAGCAGAGCCCGGAATACTCTTCTGGGACACCATAAAGCGTGAAAGTGTACCCGACTGCTATGCCGATCTGGGTTATGAAACAGTCTCAACCAATCCGTGCGGAGAGATACCGCTCTGTCCGTATGACTCATGCCGCCTGCTTGCTATTAACCTCTTCAGCTATGTAAGGAATCCATTCACCCCTCAGGCCAAATATGACATGGAGCTTTTCAAAGAGCATGTCGGTCTTGCCCAGCGCATTATGGATGACATCATCGATCTTGAACTCGAGAAGATAGATGCTATCATTGCAAAAATTGATGGCGATCCTGAAATTGATGAGCTAAAGAGAGTTGAACTCAATCTCTGGGCAAACATCAGGTATAAGACCGAGGAGGGGAGAAGAACCGGCATTGGAATAACTGCCGAAGGAGATATGCTGGCCGCTTTGGGTTTACGTTACGGATCACAGGAGGCCAATAACTTCGCAATTGAGGTACAGAAAACACTTGCAGTAGAAGCATATAAGGCATCGACATATCTGGCAATGGAACGGGGTCCTTTTAAAATTTATGACGCTGCCCGCGAGGCCAACAATCCATTCATTCAGAGATTAAAAGAGGCCGATCCGGTATTGTATGAGAACATGGTTAAGCACGGGCGCAGAAACATTGCCCTGCTGACAATTGCACCCACAGGCACCACCAGCCTGATGACACAGACAACCTCGGGAATCGAACCGGTCTTCATGCCTTTCTACAAGCGCCGCAGAAAAGTCAATCCCAACGACAAGGATGTGAATATCAGCTTCGTCGATGAGGTGGGTGATTCATGGGAGGAGTACCTCGTGTTCCATCATAAGCTTATTGACTGGCTGAGGATCAACGGGTACGATCCTGACATGATGAAGACGATGAGCGATGTCGAGATCGAAGAAATTGTTGAGAAATCACCATATTACAAGGCAAGCGCAAACGATGTTGACTGGGTGTCGAAGGTGAAGATGCAGGGTGCAATTCAGAAATGGGTCGACCATTCGATCAGCGTTACGATCAATCTGCCTGCCGAGGTGGAGCCAGAGATGGTAAGCGAGCTCTATCTTACCGGATGGAGAGAGGGTTGCAAGGGGGTGACGGTGTATCGCGACGGGTCGAGGTCGGGAGTTCTTGTTGCGGCAAAAAATGAAAACAACAAGAAGCTGGGAGAGAGACCGCGCAGGCCAAAGGCACTCGAGTGCGATATTATAAGATTCAATAACAACGACGAGAAATGGATTGCTTTCGTGGGCCTGCTTGACGGTGAGCCGTATGAGGTATTTACCGGTCTGACCGATGAGGAAACGATGGTAATCCCCAAGACAATTACCAAGGGCAAGATACTGAAGGTGAAAGATGAAGATGGTACCAGGTATGACTTCCAGTATACCGACAGGTATGGGTACAAAATTACCATGGGAGGCCTTTCGCGTGCATTTAATCCTGAGTTCTGGAACTACGCCAAGCTAATATCAGGGGTATTGAGACACGGTATGCCTATAAATGATGTAGTCAACCTGGTTCAGTCGCTGCGACTCGATAGCGAGTCAATAAACAACTGGAAGAACGGCGTTGAGAGAGCCCTTAAAAAATATATCCCCGACGGAACCAGGGCAAAAGGTAAATGTACCCAGTGCAAATCAGTGAACCTCGTCTATGAAGAGGGTTGCCTGACCTGCAAGGACTGCGGTCATTCAAAATGCGGATAGTTATTTTATAACACCCAGTTCCTTCCCAACCTTTGTGAAGGCTGCTATTGCCTTGTCGAGGTGTTCGGTTTCGTGAGCTGCTGATATCTGTACCCTTATCCTGGCCTGATCCTTCGGAACTACCGGATAATAGAACCCTATAACGTATATTCCCTCTTTGAGAAGTTTTGCCGCAAACTCCTGTGAGAGTTTTGCATCGTAGAGCATTACTGCGCAGATGGCTGATGCTGTAGGCTTGATGTCGAATCCGATCTTTTGCATCTTTTCCATGAAGTATTTTGTGTTGTCATGGAGTTTATCCTGCAGTTCGTTGGTTTCGGTCATCATATTGATCATCCTGATTCCGGCGGCAGCAACAAACGGAGGGATTGAGTTTGAAAACAGATAGGGCCTTGAACGCTGTCTCAGCATTTCCACTATTTCTTTTTTACCTGTGGTGAATCCGCCAATGGCTCCGCCGAAAGCCTTGCCGAGTGTTCCGGTGATAATCTCCACTTTGCCCCTGAGGTTAAAAAGCTCCGTAACGCCCCGGCCGGTCTTTCCAACGACACCTGCTGAGTGCGATTCGTCGACCATCACCATTGCATCGTACTTTACTGCAAGATTATAGATCTCATCCAGAGGAGCCACGTTTCCATCCATTGAAAAAACACCATCGGTTACTATCAGCCTGAACCTCTGTTCCTGTGCAAGCTGAAGCTGCATCTCAAGATCTTCCATGTCAGCATTTTCGTATCGATATCTCTTTGCTTTGCAGAGCCTTACCCCGTCAATTATGGAGGCATGATTGAGTGCATCTGAGATCACTGCATCTTCACTTGTAAGTAACGGTTCGAATACACCGCCGTTTGCATCAAAGCATGCGGCATACAGAATCGTATCTTCTGTTCCGAAGAAATCTGCTATCCTGCTCTCAAGTTCCTTATGAAGGTCAGTTGTTCCGCAGATGAAACGGACAGATGACATTCCGTATCCATGGTCTTCGAGAGAAGACCTTGCGGCATCAATCAGGTCACTGCTGTTCGAGAGGCCCAGATAGTTGTTTGCACAGAAATTAAGGACCGTCTGGCCTGTGCTCAGTACGATTTCAGCACCCTGAGGTGAGACGATAATTCGTTCATTTTTATATAGTCCAGCTTCACTTATATCACTCAGCTGGCAACTGAGGTGTTCCTTAAATACGGAGTACATGGGAATATTTCATTAAAAAGCGACTGCAAAGATGGTGCTTTTTAATAAAATATGCATGATGATAATCATCCTTCGTGGATATTATTTTTGCCCTACCTGCAACCGTATTTTTTTATGATCTCCTCTTTGGTCAATCCAAGTATGCCATATTTCTCCCCCACTTCAATGAATGCTCTGAGAGCCTTGTCGAGGTGGTGAATTTCATGACCTGCCGAGATTTGCGTCCGTATTCTTGCCTGTCCGTTTGGTACTACCGGAAAGAAGAAACCAATAGCGTATATACCTCTGCTGAAAAGATCTTTTGAAAAGTCCTGCGACAGTTTTGCATTGAAGAGCATGACGGGGACGATCGGACTGTTTCCATCCTTAAGGACGAAACCGGCTTCTGTCAGTCCCTTTCTCCAGTATGCAGAATTCTTTTCCAGCTTATCACGTCTTTCAGTGCTTGTAGAAAGTATGTCAAATACTTTCAATACGCCTGAAACAATAACCGGAGCAATCGTATTTGAGAAAAGGTACGGGCGCGCTTTCTGGCGACACATGTCAATAATCTCCTTTCTTCCCGATACACATCCGCCTGAAGCACCTCCGAGTGCCTTTCCGAAGGTGGTGGTGATTATGTCAATCTTACCCATGACGCCGCAGTGTTCATGAGTTCCCCGTCCGGTTTTCCCAATAAAGCCGGTTGAGTGCGAGTCATCAACAAGGATCATGGCATCATATTTCTCGCATAGTTCGACCATTTTATCAAGTTTGGCAAGATCACCATCCATTGAGAATACTCCGTCTGTAATAACCAGTTTTATTCTTTTATCGGTATGGAGCAACAGTTTTTCCTCGAGATGCTCCATATTGGAATGCTTGAATGTGTCATGCTGAGCACTGCACAATCTCATTCCGTCGATTATGGAGGCATGGACAAGTCTGTCGGAGATCATTACATCCTCACTTGTCAGGATTGCTTCGAATACTCCGGCATTTGCATCCATGCATGAGGGAAAGAGAATGGTGTCTTCGGTGCCAAGGAATTCAGTAACTCTGTTTTCCAGCTCCCTGTGGATGTCCTGGGTTCCGCAGATAAACCGTACTGAGGACATGCCGTATCCCCTGTGGTCAAGTCCTTCATGCGCTGCCTTTATTACATCAGGGTGACTTGAGAGCCCCAGGTAGTTGTTGGCGCACATGTTGATCACTTTGCTGAGGCCTGCGCCTGCAGGGAATTCAACCTCTATGTCAGCTGCCTGTGATGAGTGGATGAATCTTTCCTCCTTGTAGATTCCTGCATTACGGATATCACTCAGCAGTGACTGATAAAGACTTCTGATCTTATCGTTAAAGCTCATAGTAATTGGGTTTGGTTAGGTTTTGTTTTCAGGTTTTTTATTGCAGCCTTATTTAATGTATTGTTTTACGAGGGCCACAATGCTGTTAACATTGTCAAACGCTTCAGGAGTAGCCTTATCTGGTGGTATCTTGATATCGAATTTGTTCTCCAGAAATACAAGCAGCGAAACCATTGAAAAGGAATCAACATAACCACTTGATATAAGTGGTGTATCATAGGTGATCTCTTCATCACCGTCTTCCATGTACTCTTTAATGACATAATTCAGTACAAGATCTTTCATATCTTCCATTGGTGTAAGATTTAAGGATTAATTATTATCAGATTATTACAGTTATTAATCATTTTCAAGGGTTGAGATATCACCAATATCTTCCCCCCACTCCTGCGCGTGGAGCACCCTTCGCATAATTTTTCCGCTGCGTGTCTTGGGTAGTTTTTCCATGTATTCAATCTCCTGGGGCATAGCAAGCGGAGAGAGCTTTTTTCTGATGAAGTTCATTATCTCAAGTTCCATATCCTTATCAGGTTTGAATCCCGGTTTAAGAGTGACGAACGCCTTTACAACTTCCATATTAACCTCATCGGGTTTTGCAACAACTGCTGATTCTCCCACAGCGGGGTGCTCAAGCAAAGCAGATTCAACTTCGAACGGACTTACCAGGTGCCCGCCTGTGTTTATTACATCGTCGTCTCTTCCCACGAACCAGAAATACCCTTCGTTATCGATACTTGCCCTGTCGCCGGTGAGATACCAGCCGTTTACAAATTTTTCCCTGTACTTCTCTTCGTTGTCCCAGTACATCCTCATCATTGAGGGCCATCCGGGTTTGAGGGCGATGAGTCCCATTTTACCGGATTCCCTTAAAGGCTCGTATGTATTCATGTTCAGTATAACGGCCTCTATACCCGGGAAGGCCTTCCCCATTGACCCCGGCTTGACCTTCATGCCCGGGAAGTTTGTTATCATAATGGAACCGGTCTCAGTTTGCCAGAATGTGTCAAGGAATGGCTTTCCAAATACTTTTTCTGACCATATTACCGCCTCTGAATTGAGTGGCTCGCCCACGCTGGCCAAATGCCTCAGGCATGTGAGATCGAAATTTTTTATAATGTCGTCACCAGCCTTCATAAGCGATCTGATGGCGGTTGGGGCTGAGTACCACATGCTTATCCTGTACTTTTCTATGAACCTGTACCAGGCCTGGGCTGAAAACCCTGAGTCGAGAACGCATTGAGTGATCCCAAGGCTCCATGGCCCTATGATTCCGTATGATGTTCCGGTTACCCATCCTGGATCTGCAGTGCACCAATAGATATCATCTTCCTGGAGATCCAACACCCATTTTGTTGTAAGGTATTGAGAAATAAGGGAGTAATGGACATGCTTCACTCCCTTTGGCTGTCCTGTAGTTCCTGAAGTATAATGCAATACCGATGGAGACTCTGCAACGGTAGGGAATATTTCCATGTTCTCAACCGGCTCTGACTCTTCAAGGCTGAATGCGACCTCTTTTCTTTCAAGTGGCTTCACCTTGTTATGGTCTACTATAATAATGAATTCCAGATCAGGTAGTTTGTCTATTATCTTTCTGACTTTGGAAAGGTGCTTTCTCTGGGTAATAATAGCCTTTGTGCCCGCATTTTCAAGCCTGACAAAAAGAGACTCCTCTCCAAATGCTGAGAAGAGTGGCTGGACAATAGCTCCTATTTTGAGAACACCCAGAAATGACAGGTATAATTCAGGAATACGGTCCATGAAAAGGCAAACCCTGTCCTCCTCCTTTATACCCAGGCTCTTAAGGAATGTCCCGATAGTATTCCCGGCCAGCCTTATATCATTGAAAGTGTATTTCTTTTCATTGCCTGTGAAGTCTTCGTGATAAAGGGCTGTTTTATCTCCATGACCCTTCAGGCAAATCCGGTCGGAGCAATACCAGCCAATATTAATGATGTCACCATCATTGTATTCAAGTTCTTTTTCAGCAATAGACCAACTGAAATCTTTTAATCTTTCTTCGTAAGATCGGATATTTGACATATGAATGCAGGGTTAATAGATTAACAACTGCATCCAAGATAATGCTTATTTTTAAAAAGTTAGTAAGCAACAATGATTTTTGTCACTGTTATAAAACAGCCTCATTTCAGCTTAATCCCAGCTCAAAATCACTTTGCCGCAATCACCCTGCTCCATGGCTTCAAAGCCTTTCATAAAATCATCTATAGGGAACCGGTGGGTAATAACCGGATCAAGGTCAATGCCTCCGATTATCATCATCTCCATCTTATACCATGTTTCCCACATCTCTCTTCCGTAAATGCCCTTAAGCGTTATGGCCTTGAAGATGATGTCACTCCAGGGTACTTCGAAGTTTGAAGGGAGTATGCCAAGCAGGGAGATACCTGAGCCGTTATACATATTGCTTATCATCTCGGTGAAGGCTTTGGGCGAGCCTGACATCTCCAAACCTACGTCAAAGCCTCTCATCCCCAGCTTTTTTACGGCATCAGATATTTTTTCGCCTTTGGAGGGATTGACAGTCATGGTCGCGCCCATCTTACGGGCTATTTCAAGCCTGAAGTCGCTAAGGTCGCTCGCCACGATATATCTGGCACCTGCGAATTTTGCTACGGCTATTGCCATACTACCGATCAGTCCAGACCCTGTTACCAATACATCTTCACCCAAAAGGGGAAATGAGAGAGCCGTATGTGTTGCATTCCCGAACGGGTCCATTATTGCAGCCCATTCATCGGGTATTCTGTGATCGAGCGGAATGACATTTTTCGCCGGTACTTTAACATATTCAGCAAAAGATCCGTCGATGTGCACGCCTATGCCGACGGTGTTTTCACATACATGTTCCTTTCCTCTCCTGCAATTCCGACAGTGCCCGCAGGCAAGATGACCTTCACCTGTAACCCTGTCTCCAATTTTAAGATTTGTAACCCCTGCCCCCATCTCTTCAATATGACCCATATATTCATGTCCTATGGTCATCGGGGTTTTAATGGTTTTCTGAGCCCACTGGTCCCATTCATATATGTGAAGATCGGTACCGCAAATAGCCGATTTACTGACCTTGATTATAACATCATTAAGACCCGGTTCGGGTACCGGAACCTCTTCCATCCACAATCCTTTTTCAGGTTTCGCCTTTACGAGAGCTTTCATCTTTTTCATCTTATCTGGATTTTAGCTTAGTTACTTCACCTGTCGAACTCAAATATACGGCCGGCCGGATACCCGAGAATGACATTTTTACCGCTTACTAATTTAATATAAATCTGGCTCTGCCGCACTGATTTTTTACCACTATTATTTCTTACACCCAATAACTATCTTTGTGCATAATATAATCATACACGATTAATTGCTATGGTACGAGTGAGATTTGCACCCAGTCCGACCGGACCTCTTCATATAGGTGGCGTAAGAACCGCCCTGTATAATTATCTTTTTGCACGCAGGCACGATGGAACCTTTGTACTGCGTATCGAAGATACCGATCGGGGGAGGCTGGTTGAGGGAGCCGAAGAGTATATAATGGAGTCGCTAGGGTGGTGCGGAATAAAGATCGATGAGGGTGTTCGGGAAGGCGGTAACTATGGCCCTTATCGTCAGAGTGACCGGAAAGAGATATACAGGAGGTATGCCGATATGCTGATTGAAACCGGCAATGCATACTATGCATTTGATACTGCCGAAGAGCTTGAGAACCTCAGGCTTGAACATGAAAAAAAGGGAGAGACATTTTTATACAATGCGACAGTAAGGGGTACTCTTTCAAACTCCTTATCCCTGACCGCATCTGACTGGAAGTTAAGAATGGCTTCCGGTGATCCCTATGTTATCAGGTTCATGATGCCTGAAAATGAGGATATCTCTTTCAAAGACATTATACGCGGTGATATTGTCGTCAACAGTTCGACCCTCGATGACAAGGTGCTTTTCAAATCAGATGGCATGCCCACATATCATCTTGCCAATATCGTCGACGACCATCTGATGGAGATCACCCATGTGATAAGAGGTGAAGAGTGGCTTCCGTCACTGCCGCTGCATGTTATGCTCTACCGTTCGTTCGATTGGCAGGCTCCTTCTTTCGCCCATCTTCCTCTGTTGCTGAAACCAACCGGCAAGGGAAAGCTGAGCAAGCGCGATGGCGATAAAATGGGCTTTCCTGTTTTCCCGCTCTACTGGCCCTACGGTGAAACGGCCAGAGGATACCGTGAGGATGGCTACTTCCCTGAGGCTTTTGTAAATATGCTCGCCCTGCTTGGATGGAACCCGGGGTCTGAAAAGGAATTATTCTCTCTGGAGGAGCTTGTTGAGGCTTTTTCGCTCGACAGGGTCGGCCTCTCAGGCTCGCGTTTCGATCCTGAAAAAGCACGGTGGTTCAACCGCCAGTACCTGCTGATGAAGAGTGACAAAGAGCTGGCTGCCCTGTTCCACAACGAAATACGTGCCAGGGGTTATGACGCTCCTTTTGATAAAGTGCTGAAAATTATGGGCATGGTCAGGGAGAGAGCAGACTTCGTAAAAGAGATGTGGGAGCAGGCGGACTTCTTTTTTGTCGCACCGGCCGAATACGATGCCACTGTGGTTGCCAAAAGATGGAACAGTGATTCGCCGGCACAGATGAAGGAGCTTATCGGACTGCTTGAGCAGGCTGATGATTTTAGCTCTGGCAATACAGAAAGCCTTGTCAAGTCATGGATAGCTGAAAAAGGCTACAACACCGGGGCTGTTTTGAACCTCTTCCGCCTGCTGATCGTCGGCGCCTCACGCGGACCTCACCTTTTCGATATCACAGAATGGCTTGGCAGGGATGAGACATTGCGCAGACTCATGGCAGGACTGAATAAACTTACACCTTAATATATGGCGGTACCGCTCGACGGTGATCTTATCAACCTGCACACTCATGATTCGGTTCGCACCCGCGGGGTGTTTGCAGTCGAGAACCTGATGCTTCATGAAGGCAGGCTGCCCGATAATGCTGCTGACGCTTTCTCGGTTGGTGTTCACCCCTGGTTCCTTCAAAAGGAAAATCTGGGTGAACAGCTTTCATTATTGGCTCAACTAACAGATGATGAGCGTGTTATTGCTGTTGGGGAGGCTGGCTATGACCGCCGCAGGGGCGCAGGGGTTGGGTTGCAGCAGGAGGCTTTTGAGGCGCAGGCTCAACTGGCAGAGGACAAGGGAAAGCCTCTGGTAATTCATTGTGTGAAAGGCTGGGATGAACTCTGGGCTTCGAAGAGGAGACTGAAACCGCAGGTGCCATGGATAATTCATGGTTTCAACGGAGGAATCGATCAGGCAAGGCAACTGGTGGCAGGTGGTATGTACCTGTCTCTATGGGTAAAGTCTGTGCTGAACGGAGCTCTTGATCCGGTGATTGCCGGAATACCGCATGAACTTATCTTCCTCGAGACCGACGGTTTTGAAGTTGATCTGGCCTTAGTCTACGAGAAAGCAGCTCAGGGGGTGAATATTCCTGTCGGCTTATTTGCTGACACGATAAGGAATAACTACCTCTCTCTTTTTGTCTAATATAGGGCTTGCTGCTTTTTACCTGCGTTAATAATTTGTTAAAGCAGCATTGCAGGGCTTGTTGAAGAACAATTGCTGAGGCTTTATTGTTATGTTTGTCGACAGGGCTTCAAACGGCGACAGCCCTTTTTTTAAATGATATTGTTTTATAATCAAAGAGTCTGATAAGGATGCTGGAATTCAAGGATGTTGACATTGAAATGAAACCACTGGCAGACAGTTATTTCAGGAAGAGTGGCAACTGGGGTAGCGAATATACTTTTTCAAACCTTTTTATCTGGAGGAAGAACAACCAGACGGCCATTGCCGAGATGGACGGATTTCTTTTTGTCAGATACAGGATCAGGGATAAGTATTACTTTCTGATGCCGGTGGCAGGGCATGATGGGGCAGATACGAAAAAAGCCGTTGAGAGTCTGATTGAGTATACCCGGAAACTGGGCTGTGATCTTGTAATAGCCGGATTGGAAAAGGAGGGTATCGAAAAGCTTGATTCCATAATGACCGGCAGGTTTGAATTCAGGGCGAAACCTGAATGGCACGACTATATCTACAATGCGCAGGACCTCATAAACCTGAAGGGATCAAAATATCAGTCAAAACGCAATCATATCAACAAATTTGAATACTGGAATGGCAAGGAGACCTTTGAAGAGATTCATTCCGGAAATATTCATTACTGCCTTGAGACATATGAAAAGTGGGTAAGTGAGCATCCTCATCTTGACCTGCGGGCCGAGAGTACGACTGTTTATGAGGCACTGAACTACTTTGATCAGCTGGGACTTAAGGGTGGGCTCAACAGGTATAATGGTAAGGTTTGTGCATTTACCGTGGGTGCCGAAATTAACAGTGACGTATTTGTAATTCACATCGAGAAGGGGCTGACTGACTGTGTTGGCGTTTATGCAGTGATCAACCGTGATTTTGCCAGGCATGCCTGTCAGTCATACAAATATATTAACAGGGAAGAGGATATGGGTATTGAAGGATTGCGGAAGGCCAAGCGCAGTTATTACCCCGCAATGGTACTCGAAAAATATGTAGCTGAATTAAAGTATTGAGATAATGATAGACCACCCGCGTACGGCTGATGAGGCTATTCTGCGAAGTATATGGAAGGAGGTCTTTAATGACACTGACGAATTTGTCGACAGCTTCTTCGGGCGGCGTTATTCGGCAGACTCGACGTTGGTATACAGGGAGCGAGGGGAGATCGTATCAATGATCTTCTTTCCACGGTACAATTTTAAAGTTAATGATGCCAGATTTGGCCTCGGTTATATTTGTGGGGCGGCTACCCTTCCCGGGTACAGGCAAAAGGGACTGATGGGTCTGTTGATGGAGGCATCACTCGAGGCAATGAGGTCGAGAGGAGACAGCTTCTCGTCTCTTATCCCGGCATCGGATCCCCTCTATGAATATTACAGCAGGTTTGGTTTTCGCGATTATTTCTTCCGTAAAAGATATTCCCTGACAAGGGAATCTGTTAATGCCGGTCCGGTATTCTCACTTCAGCCGATGAGTGATTTCAACACTCTTTACCGGTTATACCTTTCGGGGGTTAATACTCTTACGGCAGCTGTAGTTCACGGTTATGACAGCTACAGTGCAGTGGCCGATGAATTCACGATGACAGGAGGAGAGATACTGGTCAGCAATGACCAACGGCTCTACTGCTTTGTAAGAGTGACCGGAGAGACTGCTTTCATAAGAGAGTTGTTCGGTGAGTCGGTCAGCAGCTCCTCCTATACAGAGATGGTCGCGGCCCTGATGAAATACTTTCCTGATATCAGAAACGTTCATATTGAATGCCCGTCAGAACTGGGAGTGCCTGCTGCTGAACGCTTCAGAACAGGGATGGCCAGGGGGCTTTCCGGCGATATGGAGTTGCAACTGGTGCATGTTACAGGAGCATATATGAAGTTCATGCTTGAAGATTAACTAAATTAGCGCACAATGTTCAAAACAAGAGTATTAATTATTTTAATGATACTGACTCCGGTTGTGTTACAGGAGACATCTGGTCAGGTGTTGAAAAATAACACTGAACTTGATGCCAGGGTCAAAAAGTTCCTTGAAGAGACAAGGGGAACATGGTATGATATGAACATACCCTATGCCGACGGGCAGAAGATGTTTGACATTATTGTTGAGAATGGCTATACAAGTGCACTGGAAATCGGCACTTCAACGGGCCTCTCAGGCATATGGATAGCCTGGGCTCTCAGTAAGACCGGAGGCAAACTGATTACCGTAGAATTAGACAGGGGCAGACATCAGAGGGCTATGGAAAATTTTAAAAAGGCCGGCCTGGCAGACTATATTGATGCACGGCTTGCCAATGCACATGATCTGGTACCGCAGCTAAAAGGACCTTTTGACTTTGTATTTAGTGATGCTGACAAGGATTGGTACGAAAACTATTTTAAGGAAGTTGACCCGAACCTAAAAGTGGGGGGGTGTTATGTAACCCATAATATTTCGGAGAGAGGTTACAGGCGAGGTCAGAACACCGGCTATCTGGAATTTCTGAGGAGCCTGACGAATTATGAAACTGCTGTCTTTTCAGGAGGAGGTGGCATGTCAATTAGTTACAAGAGGAGCAGGTAGTATTGCCTGTAATGTTTTATTTTTTGAACTATTATAATGGAAGGAAACGTACTGGAAAGGAAACTGGGGCTTTTCCCTGCAACGAACATAGTAGTGGCCAATATGATAGGCGCGGGCGTCTTTACCACGGCCGGACTGCTGATGGAAGGATTGGGAAGCCCTGTGATGATGCTTGCCCTCTGGTTTGTGGGAGGAATTATTGCCCTGTGCGGGGCCATGTCATATGGTGAGCTCGGTATTGACATGAGGATTCGGTCACCCCAGTGGTTCTGTTGCAGCTGATCGTAGAGAGCGGCTTCCGCGGCATTCAAACGCCCGAGTTGCCCTTTTTCAGGCTGTGCCTCGAGGCCCCACAGGGGGCGATGCTGCAGCAGTGTCTGCCGATCCATGAGCAGGGATTCGGCGTGGCTGAAGAAGCCGCGTAACTGATTGAGAATGGCAAAGCCATGGGTGTCGATGTCGCCCCAATAATGGATCGCCTTGTGCTGCAACCACGCGGCCGCGGCGATACTGTCAAAACCGTAGCCCGCACCGAAGATTACGATTGC
>JAWOIF010000072.1:0-9529 GCA_046484805.1 Bacteroidales bacterium | reverse complement strand
GATGGCTTGATAGATGAATACGTTTTTGCTAAGAGTTTTGCGTCTGAATCTTCAAGATTTCTGTTCTATTTAGCTGCCGTGTCCGGCTCTGGCACAGTAAAATATTGCCTTATTGATAAAGTTGCCGGAAAGGGGTTTTTATTTAACACCTTGGCGAACGATCTTTCGGGAGATCTAGGTTTTTTTGTTGGTAGCTGCGATGATAATTTCTATTATTCAGTTTCAGATTATTCATATGATGCTGTATATAATCTTCAGAATAGCCTTCTAGTTCTACATTTAAAGAAATAAATTATAAATATGAAAAAGGTTAATAATGTCTCAAATAGCATACGAAATGCTACTTTCTATTTGCTTCTACTTCTTAATCTTATTGTTATAGTTGTCCTCTTTGTAAAACCCAGGGATGTTGAATCAAATTATTTGCCTTCCGATAAAGCTATATCAAGCATAATAAGGGCATCAGATCTACAATACAAATCTGAGGGGCTACAAGTATTCATTTATGAATGGACGGATTCTTTGCTGTTGAAATGTTTAAAGCATGGTTGTGCATTGATCTTACGCATAGGAGACAAACATTGCGAGGTTTGCGTGACTGAGGCTTTAATGGACTTCAATGATTTTATTAGCCAAAATGACATTAGCTATGGAATAATCCTAGCATCTTATGATAATACTATGGATTTTGAGCATTTAAAAAATAGATACAAAAACATTTCGGTTATGAATATCGGCGCGATAGATTTACCAGTGGATGAAATAAATAATCCATACTTGTTCTTAGTAGACCGTTCCATGCTAACCGACATGGTTTTCGTTCATCAGAAAGAGTTTCCAGAAAAAACGAAGGGGTATTTTGAGGCCGTGCAGGCCAAACTTATCAAGTAGAGATATTCGGGTTTGAAAAAGAAAATGGATTGGTTATCTTTAAACAAAATGTTGAGTTGTAATTAATATCAGGGCTAGTCGTACCATGAAAAACTACTTCATTCACACCCCAGTGGGCAGAGAGGGCCCATTCACCCTCGAAGATCTCAAGAAAAAAAACCTGAAACGCAGTACCCTGATATGGTGCTACCCCATGAAGGACTGGATGCCTGCAGGGGAACTGCCGGAACTTGAGGAGCTCTTCAGCATGATACCTCCTGATGTCAAATCGGGTGCTGAAAGCAAAAGCAGACCAGCACCCCCGGGACCCACCCAGATAATGCCCAGAACCTGGCTGGTTGAATCGATACTGGTAATGGTGTTTTGCTGCTTCCCTTTCGGACTGGTCGGCCTCGTATATGCAGCGCGGGTTGACTCAAGGTTCTATCAGGGAGACTATGCCGGCGCCGAACAGGCTTCACGGGAAGCAGGCCGATGGACAAAAATCGGATTCTGGCTGACAATCGCTTTCTACCTTGTAATCTTAATCCTTACCTTAATTGGCGTCACAGCAGGTATATTCGCATCAATTTTCTAGAACAGCCAAACTTATGTTGTTGGGTCTGGCGCTGCTTCTCCTGGCGGGTCTCTATTATCTGTTTGACCCTGCCACCGGACTGGCATTTCCCAAGTGTCCGTTTAAACTGCTCACCGGCCTCGAGTGTCCGGGCTGCGGCTCGCAACGAGCAATCCACCAATTGTTACACCTCAACCTGTGGGCGGCAATGAAGGAAAACTTCCTCATGGTGGTGTCTATTCCGTATGTAGTGGCCGGTCTTGCAATTGATTTTGGGGGAACCAAGTCCCTTAAGGCACAGAGAATCAGATCAAAATACTTCGGGTCAAAAGCAGCGAAAACAGTGCTGGCAGTAATTATAATATTCTGGGTAGTGAGAAATCTTTGGTGATAATAGCTATAAGGAACACAGAAAATTCAAACCGGATATGACGAATAAGTGATTTGAGTATCTATAATATGTTGAAATATTAACCCTATTGGACTTTAATAAATAACCTGAGACAATTAAACCATGCAGAAGTATTTTTATCTTGAGGGAAACGTAAAACTGGGACCTCTTACTCTCGACGAACTCAAAAAAAGGAACATTAATCGTGAAACACCCGTGTGGTGTCACCCAATGCCAACCTGGAAACCCGCGGGTGAATTGCCTGAACTGGAGGAAATGTTCAGCATGATACCTCCGGATTTCAGACCGGGTGTGAATAGTCAAACCAGGCCAACATCTGCCAGAGCACAATTCAATATGCCAAAATCATGGCTGGTTGAATCAATACTGGTAACTCTGTTCTGTTGCCTTCCCTTTGGAATAGTAGGGGTCGTTTATGCATCACGTGTGGATTCCAAGTATGCTCAGGGTGACTACGAAGGAGCATCTCAGGCATCAAGAGAGGCCGGCCGATGGACGCAAATAGGTTTTTTTCTGGGTATCGTAACATGGATATTTGGTCTTGGCTCTGTGTTTATGCCATTTGGTATCACAGCAGCGGGTATCCTTGCAGCACTCGGAATAATGGGCTGAGTCTATTCCTGTAAGCCCCGTCATTGTCATATACCAGGTCACGAAATTGATTATCTGGAAATCAAATAAAAGAAGGCATAGAGAATAAGGATAAATCAGAAATTTTACGGTGAAAAATTAGTAAACAGCATTTTTTAGCGAAAAATCCTCGAAAAGGGTGAAAAAAACAGCATTTTTTTACGATTTGCAAGAAAGTTTTTACCTTTTGAAAATGATTTTTAGCTGTTAATCCATTGAATTGTTTATTTTTATAGAACGAAATTTTCTTTTTCGTACCAGTTTTGCACAAACTGAGTTTCGCGGGCTGCAATGAGTTAATTGAATTATTGATTAGACAGGTTGTTTTTAATTGTCTGAGCCGGAAGGGTGAGCAATGTAAGTGCTGATCGCCCCCTGCAATTGTCGATGCCACCGGAGAACTTCTGTGTCTCGCTGGATTTTCACCGGTAAATTGCTCCCCTTCCGTTGCTCATTCCCAGGGTGCGCCGTACGGCGCAAAAAAAAAAATGATGTTAATACGGTTTGTAAATTTGCCGACGACGACAAAAGATGGGGTGTGGGGTTTCATCTGTTGATATTGCACCCCGGGGTGCGATTGTAAGGGGTGCTAAAGAGGTGCGATTCTACCCCTCTGGGGTGCTATTTTACCCTGCCGGGGTCGTTAAGGTGTGTTTACAGGGGGCCATCTGTTTGTGATTCGGTTATTTATACCGAAATTTGCAGCATGACACAGAATAAGAGTAAGAAGAAAAAAGGCGGGAATACTGATCGCCTTGAAAATGAGATACTTGACCTATTAGGCAAGAATCAGAAGCATGAGATGAACTATAAACAGATAGCTCATGCCCTCGGTATAGACAAGAATTCACGGCGGATGCAGGTGCGCAACGCCCTTACACGACTTACAGTAAGAGGCCAGCTCAAAGAGACAAAACGCGGGTCGTTTATGATTAAGCAAGGCGGTGGCAGCGCCGGAACCTTTACAGGAACTATCGACATGACCCGCCAGGGCTATGCATTCCTGATAACTGACGAACGCGACGATGACATATTCATCTCGGCCAGAAGCCTGAAAACAGCCCTCCACGGTGACAAGGTCAAGGTGCGGCTGCTGGTGACACGCAAAGGCGCCCGTCCCGAGGGAGAGGTCACAGAAGTGATGGAAAGGGCCCGCGATTCATTCGTGGGAACCATTGAGGTGCTGCCGTCATTTGCATTCCTGCTCCCCGATAACAAGAACATGCCTTTCGACCTTTTCATTCCTCTTCAGAGTCTTAACGGGGCTAAGCAGGGACAGAAGGCCGTGGCCAGAATAGTCAGTCACGATTCCCGCTCTAAAAATCCGGTCGCTGAAGTGATAAAAGTGCTGGGTTACCCCGGCGAAAATGAGACAGAAATCAATGCCATCATGGCTGAGTTCGGACTCCCGATGGAGTTCCCCGAAGAGGTGGAGAATGAAGCAGAAAAGCTGCCGCTTACAATTTCAAAGGAGGAGATAGCCAAAAGACGCGATTTCCGAAAGGTTCCGACATTCACCATTGACCCGGCCGATGCGAAGGACTTTGACGATGCACTGTCATTTAAAAAACTAAAAAACGGTAACTGGGAGGTGGGGATTCATATAGCTGATGTTACCCATTACGTTAAGACCGGGACGATACTGGACGATGAAGCTACAAAAAGGGCAACATCAGTTTACCTTGTCGACAGGGTGGTGCCCATGCTGCCTGAGAAGCTCAGCAACGAAGCCTGCTCGCTAAACGCACATGAAGACAAGCTTACCTACTCGTCTGTGTTTGAAATGAACGACAAGGCAGAGGTCCTTTCAGAATGGTTTGGCCGTACAGTCATTAACTCCAACCGTCGCTTTACCTATGCCGAAGCCCAGATGGTGATCGATACCGGCGAGGGGGACATGAAAGAGCAGATGCTACCCCTCCATGAGATGGCAGTGAAACTGCGTGAAAAACGTATGAAGGCCGGAGCATTTTCATTTGAACGCATAGAGGTGCAGTTCGAGCTTGACGAAAAGGGAAAGCCTCTGGGCATTAAATTCCGTGACATGGGAACAGCCAATCAGCTGGTCGAGGAGTTCATGCTGCTGGCTAACCGCAAGGTGGCTGAGTATATAGGAAAGGTGCACAAGGGCAAAACGTTTGTTTACCGCGTGCACGACGATCCCGATCCCGAGAAGGTCAGCAACTTCAGCCACTTCATCAAGCGATTCGGCTATAATCTCGAGACCAGCGACATAGCAACCCTGCCAAAGGCAATGAACAAACTGTTGCGCGAAGTCGCAGGAAAAAAGGAGCAGAACATTATAGAGACACTGGCCCTGCGGTCGATGGCCAAGGCGATATACTCAACAGATAACCTGGGACATTACGGTCTCGGATTCAAGCATTATACCCACTTCACCTCACCCATACGCCGTTTCCCCGATATGATGGTCCACAGGTTGCTGACGGCCTACCTCAACGGTAAAGGCTCAGAAAGCCAGGATGTCTACGAAAAATACTGTAATCACTCATCGAAGATGGAACGCCTGGCCACCGATGCCGAGCGTGCCTCAGTTAAGTACAAACAGGTAGAGTTCATGAGCGACAAGGTTGGACAGGCCTTCGAGGGAGTTATTTCAGGTGTTACCGACTGGGGAGTGTATGTAGAGATAATCGAAAACCAGTGCGAAGGTATGATACACATTCGCGAGCTTGGCGACGACTTCTATGAGTATGATGAGGAGAACTACTGTGTACGCGGAAGGAGCTCGGGAAAAGAGTACACACTTGGTGACAGGGTAATGGTTGAGGTTGTAAAGGCCGACCTTGAGAAGAAACGTCTCGATTACCGTTTGGCCTGATCACTCTCGATCAGCTCAAGAAGTTTCGGGATAGCGTCATCTACGGGCACATTTTTATAGGCAGCCTCGGTTCCCCGGTAAATATGCACCTTGCCCTCTGCGGCTCCTACATAGCCATAGTCGGCATCGGCCATTTCACCGGGACCGTTAACCACGCATCCCATAACAGCTATTTTCAGTCCTGACAGATGAGCCGTGGCCTTCTTGACGGCAGCTACAGCAGCCACAAGATCGAAGCGGGTACGACCGCAGGTAGGACATGAGATATAGTCGTTGCGGGTGATCTTAATGCGGGCAGCCTGCAGGATACCGGCTTCGACGGAGTCTACTGCTTCGGCAGGCAGTAGCGAACCATTGTCGATCTTCAGTGCTGTGGCCTTGCGTGGAAGCAGTACAGGTGCAGCATCGACCGCAGCCACCACCGCCAGTTCCGACCCTTCGGCAATGTTATATTTAAGGAAAAGTGTGGTCTCGCCTTCATAGATTTTAATATGAGCATTACCGGGAGCATGCCCTTTCCCAAGTGTACGTGAAGTATGACGGTGGGCACTATCCACGATCAACCGCGCCACCGGCATCTCATTCTCAGGAGGTTCCGACAGTGACACCCTTATAGTATCGCCAATACCCTCAGCCAGCAGAGCACCTATACCCATTGCCGATCTTATGCGGCCATCTTCACCTTCGCCGGCTTCGGTAACACCGAGGTGCAGCGGACAGGCAAATCCCTCCTTCTGCATCATCTGAACCAGCAGGCGAACAGACTCGACCATCACAAGAATATTGGATGACTTCATCGAAAGCACCAGGCTGTCAAAACTCTCGGCAGCGCAGATACGTATGAACTCAATGGCAGAGACAGCCATGCCCAGGGGTGTATTGCCGTAACGGGTCATAATGCGGTCGCTGAGGCTTCCGTGGTTGACGCCGATGCGCACGGCCGTGCCGTGCCCGTGGCATATGGCCAACAGCGGTCGCAGGCGTTCATGTATCCGCTCCAACTCAGCGGCATACTCGGCATCGGTGAATTCAGCTTTTATAAAGGAAGCCCTCTTATCGGCATAGTTACCCGGATTGATACGTACCTTTTCGACGATGCGGGCTGCGGTTTCGGCGGCAGCAGGATTAAAGTGTATGTCAGCTATCAACGGCGTGGTAAATCCTGCCCTGCGCAATTCACGCTTTATGACAGCCAGATTTTCCGCCTCGCGCACACCCTGAGCAGTAAGACGAACCATATCGGCACCGGCTTCAATGATACGTATGCACTGCGCCAGCGACGCCGCAGTATCGTTGGTGTCGGTGTTGGTCATTGACTGCAGCCGCACAGGGTTATCACCACCCAGCATCAGATCGCCGATGCGCACCTCAACCGATTTATAGTTATTTTTAATCAAAACCCGGCTATATCACTTTTATCAATTCCAGCTTGTTTAAGGATTGAATAGAAAGTACCTTTTTTCAAATCCCTGTTTCCATGTACTGGTATTGTAACAGTTTTATTCCTTTCCGTGTTATAATAAAGGTGATGAGAACCTTTAATCCGTTTCAGGATAAAACCGTTTGCCTCAAGGATTGAAATCAAATACCCGGGCGACAAATTCATACAGCTTTCAGGTTTATTGAATACTCCAGGGTATTGCTGTCATCAGGAATAACTTCGCCCCGATCCTGCAATTCTTCAACATATAATTCGATAGCTTCCCGGGCCATCTCGATTGCCTCATCGACATTTTCGCCATAGGTTATACAACCCGGAAGCGCAGGCACTGTAACTGTGTAGCCGCCCTCCTCCTCTTTGTGCAGATGTATCTTATATGTATACATATCTTTATGGCATTGAGATAGTTATTAATAATACAAATATAAACAGGCAAACTATATTATCCTTATAATATCTGAATATTCTTACCCTGTACCTTGTCCCCTGAACCCTGCACCATACTATCAACTCTCTCCCAATCTGTGCCATCCTTGCGGTCCTTGATGATAATGCCCAGTCCCGCCAGCGCGTCGCGAATGGCGTCAGACCGCGCCCAGTCCTTCTGTTCTCGCGCTTCCTGTCTCATTTTCAGCACCATATCGATCAGTCCGGCCTCTATAGAATCCTCTTTTTCTGTTTTTTCTTCAGGAACCAAGCCTAAGATTTCCCCGAGGAAAGTGTTGAAGAGCGAAACGAGGATCTCCAGGTCGCAGATGTTCAGGGTCTCTTTTCCATCAGCAACGAGGTTAACAATGCGGGCTGCATCAAAAAGGGCGGCTATCACCAGCGGTGTGCTCAGGTCGTCGTTCATTGCATCGTAGCACTTCTTGCGCAGCGACTCCACTTCTATGGATGATTCTGTATCTGGTTTCAGAGTAGCGGCTCTGTCTGCAGCGGCAAAGAGCTTTTTTAGTCCTGTCGCTGCTGCCTGCAGCGCTTCGTCGGAGAAGTCCAGCGTGCTGCGGTAGTGAGCCTGCAGGATGAAGAAGCGTATTGTCATCGGACTGAAGGGCTGAGACAGCAGCGGATGGTCTCCTGAAAACAGCTGGTCGAGGGTAATAAAGTTACCCAGCGAGCGTGCCATCTTCTGTCCGTTGATGGTGATCATATTGTTATGCACCCAGTAGCGTACCGACTCGTGGCCAAGGGCGGCAGCCGACTGAGCAATCTCGCAGTCGTGATGCGGAAATTTCAGGTCCATGCCCCCACCGTGGATATCGAACTCCTCACCCAGGTATTTTATGCTCATGGCGGAACACTCGAGGTGCCAGCCGGGGTACCCAGTCGACCATTCCGAGGGCCATTTCATAAGGTGTTCGGGAGAGGCCTTCTTCCAGAGGGCGAAGTCGAACGGACTCTTTTTTTCGTCGCTGCCCTCGAGGTTGTCGCGGCTGACTGACATCATTTCCTCGAGAACGCGGCCCGAGAGCTTGCCGTATTTATATTTTTCGTTGTATTTCAGAATATCAAAATAGACCGAGCCGTTTACCTCATAGGCGTATCCGTTCTCCATAAGCTTTCTGATCAGCTCCTGCTGCTCTATAATATGGCCGGAAGCCCTTGGTTCCACCGAAGGATTCAAAGTGTTTAGCTGTGCCATATTACGGTGGAAGGTGTTCATGTATTTCTGTACCACCTCCATGGGTTCGATCTGCTCCTGGCGGGCCTTGCGTGCTATCTTGTCCTCGCCGCTGTCGGTCTCTTCGTTCTCGAGGTGGCCTACGTCGGTGATGTTGCGGATGTAGCGAACACGGTAGCCGAGGTGCATCAGCCAGCGGTAAAGGATGTCGAAGGTGATGGCGGGGCGGGCGTGGCCGAGGTGGGCGTCGCTGTAAACGGTGGGGCCGCAGACGTACATGCCGGCGAACGGCTGACTGAGTGGGATAAACTGCTCCTTCTTGCGGCTCATGCTGTTGTACAGCTGTAGTGTGTGTTTCATTTCAAAAGTGTTGTATGCCACAAAAGTAATTAATCAAAATTAAAAAGCGGGTAATAAGTGTCATGACCGGGTGTCACAAAAATTCCAGAGACGTTGACTCTAAGTTTTTCTGCGTTTTGCTTTGGCGGAACCAGGGGCTCTTGCACCTTATTATAGCCATTTCCGAAAAATATTTCGAAAAATTGAACGAAATAGTCAAAATAATTTTGTCAGTTTAATTAGTTAACTATTTTTGTAGTTGTGTTTGCATGATTCTGAAGAAGCAATTAATGACATTTTAATGACGCCCGATTGTATTTTTATCACATTTTTAGTTTCAACAGTCAAGTTTAAAAGATATTTCTTCTGTCTAAACTAACCTAGTTTGGTTTGAACAAGTCGGCCGCCAGGCCATTACCCGGATGAGTCCTCTGTCATCCGGGTATTTTTATTATCTTGATGCCGGATCAATAAAAAATTATCATGCGCAGCATTTCTGTTATTTTAATTCTGGCAGCGTCGGTATTATCCCCTTCGTGCCAGAGGCAGGACAGTAACATGAACTGGCCGATGTACCGGGGACAATCAGCTTCAGGTGTGCTTGAAGGCGCCAATCTTCCGCTGACCTTTGACCTTGCCACAGGAGAAAATGTTAAATGGAACATCGAACTTCCTGCCCTGGGCCTTTCGAGTCCGGTTATTTGGCGTGACAAACTCTTCATTACGACTGCCATAAGCCAGTCTGATGACACAAGACTCAAGCCCGGCATATTCGGTGACATATCATCTGTCGATGA
>JAWOIF010000144.1:0-5766 GCA_046484805.1 Bacteroidales bacterium | reverse complement strand
GATACTTAACGACCCCTCCATCAACCTTGTGGTTGAGCTGATCAGCGATCCCGAAGAGGCATACCGGATAGTTACCACGGCCATGCGTAATGGAAAGAGCGTGGTTACTGCCGGTAAGACTATGGTGGCGACCCATATGCAGGAGCTGATAGCCCTGCAGGAAGAGTATGGTGTCTCGTTGTTGTATGAGGCCTCGGCATGTGCAAGTATTCCTGTCATCCGCAACCTTGAGGAGTACTACGACAATGAGCTTTTGCATTCGGTTGAGGGGATATTTAACGGTTCGACAAATTACATCCTTTCGAAGATGCACGGTGGCAGGCTGAGCTACGCAGAGGCTCTTGCCGGGGCCATGCAAAACGGCTTTGCCGAAGCCGATCCGAGGCTTGATGTTGAAGGCTGGGATGCCAAGTACAAGCTCTGTATAATTGCGGGCCATGCATATGGTATCTTCCCCGATCCGTCGGAGGTGTTCCATTATGGCATTGACAGGATATCGGAGCATGATATCAGATATGCCTGTGAAAAGGGGCAACGGATAAAGCTGGTGGCTCATGTCTCAAAGTGCGGGGGAGAGGCCATAACCGGATATGTAATGCCCGGGTTCGTCTCCCCGTCAGAAAACCTCTACTTAGTAAATGATGAGTACAACGGGGTGGTTGCCGAGGCTGCATTTGCTGACAGGCAGTTCTTTTACGGCAAGGGAGCCGGAGGCCATGCTACCGGTTGTGCAGTGCTTTCAGACATTTCGGCATCATCATACGGTTACAGGTATGAATATAAAAAGAGGAACCACGGGGAGGTAAAACGTTTCAGCAGTGACCGGCGACTGGAGATCTATCTGAGATACAACAGGGAAGAAGAGAGGCGTTTGTTTGGATTTGAGGAGGTAACGGAATACTTTTGCGGTACCGATCTCAAATATGTGAGAGGGATTGTAAACCTGAGGACTCTTCTTGCTAACCGGGAACAAATCTGTCGCGCAGATGTTTTTATGGTTAACACAGGAAGGAGGGTAAGCGGTCGACCCGTTAAAGACAATACCGGAGGATCGGGAGTTAACATAGAAACTGAAATAGTTGAAGAGACCAGTTAAAGACCTGCTAAGAGAGAGGATAGTTGTCCTCGACGGTGCCATGGGCACCATGATACAGAGACACCCGCTGTCGGAGGAGGACTTCCGTGGCGACCGCTTTTCGGATCATCGGGCTTCCCTTAAGGGCAACAACGACCTGCTGACACTCACGCAGCCGAAAATTATTGAAGAGATACACCTTGAGTACCTCAGGGCCGGAGCATCGATAATATGCACCAATACCTTCAATGCCAATGCAGTTTCGATGTCTGATTACGACATGGTGCCGCTGGTATATGAGATGAACCTTGAGTCAGCCCGACTGGCTGCCGGGGCCATAGAGAAATATATTGCCGAAGGGGGATCGCCCGACTGTTATGTGGCAGGCTCGGTGGGTCCGACCAACCGCACCGCCTCGATGTCGCCCGATGTGAACGATCCGGGTTTCAGGGCGGTGACCTTCGATGAGCTTAAGGATGCCTATTCAGAACAGATGAAAGGATTGATGGATGGTGGTGCCGACATAATTATGATTGAGACCGTGTTCGATGTTCTGAACTGCAAGGCTGCGCTTTTTGCTGCGTCTGAGCTCTTTGAGGAGAGGGGTCGTTCGCTTCCGGTGATGGTGTCGGGAACGATAACAGATGCCAGTGGCCGCACGCTAACGGGACAGACCCTCGAGGCATTCCTGATATCGGTATCGCATTTCCCCCTGCTTAGTGTAGGATTGAACTGCGCGATGGGTGCAGCTCAGCTGGAACCCTTTGTAGAAGAGCTTTCAGGTCTCACCCCATTGTATACTTCAGTGCATCCCAACGCCGGAATGCCAAATCAGTTCGGAGAGTATGACGATACGGCTGCCTACATGGCAGGCATTACAGGTAAGTTCATGCGTGAGGGGTGGGTAAACATAATAGGAGGGTGCTGCGGCACAACTCCCGAACATATAAAGGCCATCGCGACAGAGGCCGCCAGGCACAAGCCAAGACAACTACCTGAGATAAAAAGGTATACGCGCCTGTCAGGACTCGAAGCTCTGGTGATAACACCAGAAACCAACTTCGTGAATGTTGGTGAGCGCACCAATGTGTCAGGATCGATCAAATTTGCACGGCTGATAAGGGAGGAGAAATATTCTGAAGCCCTTGCCGTGGCACGCAGCCAGGTTGAGGGTGGTGCCCAGGTGATAGATATCTGCATGGACGAAGCACTGCTTGATGCTGAAAAGGCGATGGTACGCTTCACGAACCTCATAATGGCCGAACCTGATATTGCACGGGTGCCGCTGATGCCTGATTCGTCGAAGTTCAGCGTAGTTGAGGCGGCATTGAAGTGTATACAGGGGAAATCAGTGGTAAACTCGATATCGATGAAGGAGGGTGAGGAGCAGTTCCTCGACCAGGCAAAAACGATAAGGCGATACGGAGCGGCAGTGGTGGTGATGCTCTTTGACGAGAAGGGCCAGGCCGATACCCTCGACAGGCGGATAGAGGTTGCGGAGAAGGCATACTATCTGCTGACTGAAAAGGCCGGGTTCCCGCCTGAAGATATAATATTCGACCCCAATGTACTTGCCGTTGCCACGGGCATGGAGGAGCATGCAAATTACGCCGTCGATTTCTTTAAGGCAACCGAATGGATCAAAAAGAATCTTCCATATGCGAAGGTCAGCGGCGGTGTGAGCAACCTCTCATTCTCGTTCAGGGGCAACAATACGGTGAGGGAGGCGATGCACTCGGTATTTCTCTACCATGCCATAAAGGCGGGTATGGATATGGGAATTGTGAATCCGGAAATGCTTCAGGTATATACAGACATTGAGCCTGGTCTGCTGGAACTGGTAAAGGATGTGATTCTCAACCGCAGGAAGGATGCCACCGAGAGGCTTGTAACCTATGCTTCGGGAATTAAGGAGAAGGGCACTACAAGGGAGGCTGCCGTTCAGGAGTGGAAGGCAATGCCGGTGGAAGAGAGGATTAAGTATGCGCTCATAAAGGGTATAGACGAAGATATTGAGGCAGACCTGGCTGAGGCAAGGCCTCTCTTTCCGTTTGCCATGAACATTATTGAGGGACCCCTGATGGATGGCATGGATGAGGTTGGCGACCTGTTTGGCTCGGGACGTATGTTCCTGCCGCAGGTGGTCAGGAGCGCCAGAGTAATGAAAAAGGCGGTTGCATGGTTAACCCCGTTTATTGAACAGGAGAACGCTGAGAAGAAATCGGCAAAGGCCGGCAGGATTCTGCTGGCTACGGTAAAGGGTGACGTTCACGACATAGGAAAAAATATAGTGGGTGTTGTACTGGCATGCAATAACTATGAGATTATTGACCTGGGTGTGATGGTTCCGGCAGATACTATCATTGACAGGGCGATTGAGGAGGCTGTCGATTACATAGGCCTTAGCGGTCTTATAACCCCGTCGCTTGAGGAGATGGTGCATGTTGCCGCTGCCATGGAGAAGAGGGGTATAAGACTTCCGCTTCTTATAGGTGGCGCTACCACATCGGAGGTACATACCGCAGTGAAGATAGAGCCTGCGTTCTCATGGCCCGTAGTTCATGTTAAGGATGCTTCGCGTGCCGTAAACGTGCTGACGGGACTGAATGACAGTTCGTACCGGCGGTTTGTGCGGGAGAAGTACCGTGAGATCAGGGAGAAGCACTATGCAAAGCAGGGTGAACGGAGACTGTTATCGCTGGAAGAGGCCAGGGGTAACAGGTTGACGAACTCGTGGGATCCTGATTTGATAGATAAGCCGGCAGTGCGTGACGTTATAACTCTCGAAATGAGCGTAGAGGAGCTGATTCCATATATTGACTGGACATTCTTCTTCTTTGCGTGGAAAATCAATGGCCGGTATCCTGCTGTTTTTGACGATCCTGTGAAGGGACCTGAGGCGCGCAGACTCTATGACGACGCCATGCGGCTGCTAGACACTATTGCCTCTAAACAACTGATAGAGGTCAGGGGCGTAGCTGGCATGTTTCCGTCGGCATCGAATGGTGATGACATAATCATATATGAAAATACCAAACGCAAATCGGTTAGAAAGGTGTTGTACTTTATGAGGAACCAGGAGGTGAAGGAGAAGGGAAAGCTTAACCTATGCCTTAGCGATTTCGTGGCTCCGGCATCAGAGGAGATAACTGATTATACAGGGTTGTTTGCGGTTAAGGCTGACATTACTAAGGCCGGTGAAGAACAAACAAAGGGAGATGATTATGAGACCATTATCATGAGAATTCTTTCAGACCGGCTGGCCGAGGCTGCCGCCGAGTTTCTGCATGAGAAGGTGAGGCGTGAATACTGGGGTTATGCACCTGACGAGTCACTTACCCCGGCTGAACTCTTTAAAACGGAGTACAGGGGAATCAGGCCAGCCCCCGGTTATCCCGCCTGTCCGGACCACACTGAAAAGGGTTCCATTTTCGAGTTGCTGGATGCCACTAACCGCGTCGGTATTTCTCTCACCGAGAACTACTCCATGGTTCCCCCATCGTCAGTATGCGGATATATTTTCAGCCACCCTGCTTCGGTATATTTCAACGTTGGAACCATAGGCGAGGATCAGCTGAAGGATTATGCATTCAGGAAGGGGATGACGCGTAGTGAAGCTGCCAAATGGTTGTCGGAAAACATTTAGAATGAGATAGATGACTGTAAGAGATGTTATAAGGAATTCGAAGCGGCCACTGTTTACCTTTGAGCTGCTGCCGCCGCTGAAGGGGCATAGTATAGATCGCATTTATACAGCGATAGACAGGCTGATTGAGTTTGAACCGGCATATATAAACTTTACTACCCATGCCAATGAGGCGGTGCTGATAGAGAGACCCGACGGATTGCTCGAAAAGAGGCTGCTGCGCAAGAGGCCCGGAACTATTGCGCTGTCGGCTGCGGTGAAGTATAAGTATGACATTACCGTTGTACCTCATATACTTTGCGGGGGTTTCACCAGAGAGGAGACCGAGAATGTGCTGATAGAGATGAACTTTCTGGGTATTCATGATGTACTGGCCCTGCGTGGTGATCCGCCAAAGGGCAGCAGGGTGTTTGTGCCGGAAAAGGATGGCCATCGCTATACCTCTGAGCTGGTTGAACAGATAGAAGCTATGAACCGCGGGGAGTATCTCGATAAAACACTTAAGTCTACCACTCCCACATCGTTCTGTATCGGCGTTGCGGGTTATCCTGAGAAGCATTCTGAGGCGCCGAACATGGAGACAGATATTGCCAACCTTAAGAAGAAGGTCGATGCCGGTGCATCGTACATAGTTACCCAGATGTTTTTCGACAATGCGAAGTTCTTTGCCTTTCGCGATACTGTGGCTGCCGCAGGAATAAAGGTGCCTGTGATTCCGGGAATTAAACCTGTGGCGGCGCTGAACGACCTGTCGCTGCTGCCTCAGACGTTTCGTGTCGACATACCCGATGCGCTTGTCAGGGAGTTGCAGAAGTGCACGAGTGATGAGCAGGCACGTGAGGTGGGTGTTGAATGGACCACAGCACAATCGAAGGAGTTGCTCTCTGCCGGTGTTCCGGGCATTCATTATTACACTCTGGGGCGTTCAGATAATATTGCCCGTATTGTCAGGGCATCTTATTGAATACCCCCCCAATAATTTTCTCTGCCGCGGGGTGGTGGTGGGTACCGGCGACGGAGACGACGGCAAAAAATCAAAAAAAAA
>JAWOIF010000184.1:0-7778 GCA_046484805.1 Bacteroidales bacterium | reverse complement strand
TCGCTAGTGCCGAAAGATAATGCCCCATCGAATGACCCCTTACTTCACTGTTCTCCTGCTCCCACCCACCATAGGCAGATGATTGTGATTCAAGGCCCGATGTAACCCTGAACATGTGCAGCAGCCTGTCAGGATCGAGGCTCAGAAGGTACACCCCGTTGCGCTCCTGTGCGTCACGAAACGGCCCTGCCAGAAGACTGACATCCGAAAGGTCAAATCGCTTTATCACAATTGCAGATTCATCAGGCACCTTTTTATCCTTCCCGCAGCCAACAACTAACAATAAAAAAATGGTTACAGCAACGAGACTCAAATACTTGTAGTTCATACTCCCCTATTTAAGGACCTGTTCGTGCATTCCTGATGAAAATACCGGGACGAAGTCACTTGCCCCGGTATCATTAAATCTTTAAACCAGCGTTACCTTACTGAAAATCTGTAAATAGTACGGCTCTTGAAGGTATCTCCCGGTTCAATCACGGCTGACGGGAAATCAGGTTTGTTCGGACTGTCGGGGAAGAACTGCGTTTCAAGGCACAAGCCACTTCTGTATTCATATACGAGTCCGCCATGACCAACCTGTGTTCCGTCAAGGAAATTGCCGCAGTAGAACTGGACCCCCGGAAGGTCGGTTATAACCTCGAGTACCCTGCCTGATACCGGCTCATATACAACGGCAGCTACCTCAGCGGTTTTATCAATCACGAAATTATGATCGTAACCCAATCCCAGTATCAGCTGCTCCTCCTGTTCCTCTATTCTCTCTCCAATAAGTTCTGGAGTGGTGAAATCGAAGGGTGTACCGGCCACCGGCCTAATCTCTCCGGTTGGAATAAGGGTAGCATCAACCGGTGTAAAGGCTGAGGCGTTGATGGTAAGTTCATGATCGAGGATATCTCCCCTGCCTGCTCCATGCAGGTTGAAATATGCATGGTTGGTAATATTGATTACACTCTTCCTGTCGGTGGTCACAGTGTAATCCATTATTATCTCATTATTATCAGTCCAGGTATAAATAACTTCTGCCGTCATGTTGCCCGGATAGCCCTCTTCCATGTCCGGACTGAAATAGGTGAACTTAACTGCAGTTGAACCTTCAACTACCTCTGCATCCCACACTACGCTGTGCCAGCCGCCGGGTCCACCATGAAGTGTATTTGGCCCGTTATTAAGGGTAAGTGAATACTCGACCCCTTCAAGGGTAAATTTGCCCTCTCCTATACGGTTTGCGTAACGTCCCACAACAGACCCGAAATATGGGTCTCCGTTAATATATCCCTCAAGGGTCTCATAACCAAAAGTGACATTATCTCTGTTACCATTCCTGTCAGGAACTTCAATAAAAACTATAGTAGCCCCATAATTGGTAAGGCGGAGCACATTGCCGTCAGCATTAGTAAGAGTATACATAAATACTTCCTTCCCATTGAGGGATCCAAAGGGTTCTTTCGTAACCATTTCTCCTGATTTTCCATTTTTACAGGCGGACACTCCTGCCATAAGTATTAATAATACTGCACCTGTGGTTAATAAATCTCTTTTCATCATATAATAATTTATTTTTAATGGTATGATGAACCCCAAAGGGCTCATGGAGGTTTCATATCTAATATTTTTTTTGCGAAGTTACTTTTTTCCGGTGAAATTCCTTTCTACTTCATCACCTCAACTACCAGAGTATGGATTGGCTTCGCTATAACTGCAGCAACTTCCAGTTCACGCTCCCCTGTCCTTGTAACGGGCAGCACCTTTCCATCAAGTTTGACCTTTAACTCCTTTCCGGGAAGGGTAAAGAACCTGACTGTTGTGACATGATTGTCCCCGCTCCTGTTTTCTAAGGTAAGTGTCAGCTTCCTGAGATTTTTTGCAACTCTTATGTCATGCTCACTGCTGAAACCGTCACGATCAACCTCCACTGTAAGTCTCTCTGACCTGGTTACCAGAGCAAATCTGTTCCTTACACCATCCCTCGGATTGACCAGGAATTCCCTCCTGGTCTCGTTCATTACGCCACCAAGGGCAGTCCAGCCAAACAGTGGATCATCGGTAAGCACGGTTGCGGCCATCCTGAACGTAGCACCAAGACCAAGATCGGCTTCTCCATCATAGAACCACGCTCCCCTGTCAATTGTCTTTCTTATCCAGGCATTGCCCTGCTTTGACTCCATGAAAGCCCAACCCATGGCACCATCATTCTTTTTCCCGGGGGCCCAGAAACCATAACCAGACCCGGGGGTTCCGGTATTCATCAAAGCCCATGAACTGAGATAGGAGGCATAACCGAGCTGAAGCCAGTCATAAGGGTCATCAGCAAAGTTGACACCATAGTCAAGTATCGACCATCCTCCCATCTTTGCCATATAGCTCAGGCAATGGTTGTCAGAGCTTGAGGTAAAGTCACTACCCATAAGGAAGTACTTGGGCTCAAGCCAGCCCCGTACAGCAAGTCCTGCATAGTGCTGTCTGTCCATAAACTCCCGTGAGTCTTCCTTTCTGACAACAGGGTGAGAATACCAGACACTGTCTTTCTTGTCAAACCACAGATTCGCGTCAGGCTCCATCTCATTAAGTGTACCGTATTTTGCAAAGGCATAGGATGATTCAAACGCCGTACGGTCGATGGCATATTCTGATCTGAAGGGATATTTGTCATCATAGACAAAATACTTAACCTTGATTTCGTACTGGTGCCTCAACCAGTCGGCTTCCTCCTTCCTCCCTTCGGTCTCCAGGTCTCTGATAAGCTTCTCTATCACCAGCTCATTATAACATCCCCACTTGTAAGTCTCATACCACGGAAGCACCTCATACGGATAAATGAAGTAAGCCCTGGCAGTCTGGTATGCCCTCTCAAGATAACCTGTCGCATCGAGATACTTTACCTTGTCAGGATACATCTTTGCAATCTCATACATGTGGTAATAAAGCATGGTAACATGAGGATAGTCGTAAGAACGCCATATCTGCATCTTATCAAGGTGGGTAGAACGGGTTTTCGCCCTCTCGACAGAATCTCTGGCAACCTTCCAGTTGGGAACGCCATATATTCCATAGGGATAGGGATCATCCGTATCTGTTCGCTGCAGACCATCCCAAACAAAATGTTCAAGATAGTACTCAACTGAGGCTATCTCTTTATCATCAGGGAAATAGACATTCTTGGCTGCCATGTATGGAGCCTTACCCAAAGCAGGATCGTCACTGGCCAGCACATAACCCCACCAGCCGTCATAGCCGTCTGTGTCATCGGGTCCACGCAAAACCTCATTTTTCCAATCGTAAACAGAATACAACCCGTTATACCATTTTGTCGGGTCGCGGTGCTGCTGACTGTTAACCAGAAAAGCACTTCGTTTCTTGATAAGTGTCTCAACAGGCTCTGTTGAAAAAAACTCCAACTGCGTTGACTCACCGTCACCGTAATTCACAGTTATCAGGTTCTCACCAAGTTTTTTGAACTCTATTTCATAGATATGATGATCGGGCAGCCTCTCACCAAGATATTTAATCGTCGTAGCATCAGGAAATTCCGCAACAAGTGAGGTCACGGGCTTTCGGGTATGGAGTGACACCCTGGCTTTAAGATCAGAAGGAAGTGACATGCCGGGTATGACCCTTACATCAAGCAGCCCCTCCTCATAAAGCACCTGCCGCATATCATCCCAGCTGTCAGCCCACCTTAACCGGAAGCCGTATGTTACACTACCCGCAGGGTCGATGTCAAGTCCGCTGTGCGGCATCCTCCAGTCACCTCCTGGCACACTGTTTCCTGCCACTTCTGAATGTATATAGACCTTATACTCCCCCTGCTGACTGTCGAAATATTCAAGTGACGTACCCTCCCTGGGCAATACCATTATAAAAGGAGGGTCGCCTGATGGTTTGGTAAAGAACACAAATGAACCATCACCGGAAATGAAATGATGCTTGGTAAAGCAGTTCTCAAAAATGTATTCAGGATTTTCTCCTGAGGGTCTTCGCCATGGAAGGCCAACAGCAAGATCTCCAACCCGAACCTTCCTGTCCGACTTATTGCTTAATGTGATATCCAGATCAATACCGGTATCGTGCAATGAATATGTCTGTTCCAGCTTCAACGTACGGCCATCGTCAGGACTTGCGAGGACAACCTTCTGTGGTGAGGAATGAATGCCTGTCATCTCATTCAGGGTTGCGTCGATCCATTCTTCCCCGGCATACTTCCAAAATAGACGGGTTCTCCCCCACGCCCTTGTGCCGATAATATCAGCCGAATATTTATCGGCCGGACTGGTCAGGGAAGAGATGCCATATTGCGATACCTCTCCCCTTATGGTAGAATTCTCCAGCAACCAGGTCACTTCAGGTCGCTGATCCTGAACTCTGGCCCTGGCCTGCCAAGCCTGAACCGGCATGGCTATGTATAACAGGACAACCAGAATTGCCGGTCTGTACATTTTTCGAATATTATCGGTTCCCATAGCTTTCAGTTTTATTGTTTGATCCAGACAATCGACGTTGCAGATCTGTCTCCCTGCTCGCGGGGCTGGTTGCGATTGTTTCTCACGTAGTTGGGTATCGCCAGCAGAGGGGTGCCGTCAGCCCAGTTGCCCTTGATAGTAAGGATACCTGAAAGAAGGTCTTCACGCCACTCTGTAGTTAACGGACCTCCACCAATCTGTTTGTTAAGGTCTCCATTGTCAACTGCCTCGACGTTATAGACCAGCGGACCATACCTCATGGCAATCCGGCCCCTGTTGTCAACTATCCTTTCATCAGCAGTAATGGTCTGAATCTCCATTGGCAGAACAACCTCAACCTTGTCTCCTGCCTTCCAGTTCCTGCGTATTTCGGCATAGCCGTCTACAACATTGGGTTTTATCTTCTCACCGTTGACTTTCAGTGATTTCACTCCTTTAACCTCCGGAACAGGCTCATAAAGAAGGCTTGTTTTGCGGTCCGGAACTCTTACAAAGAGAGTGAACTCCTTCGGTTCAGCCGGATTGACAGTGATCTCAATATTGCCGCTCCAGGGGTAATCTGTCTTCTGAACCATCTCAATATCGGTTCCTGAAACATCTTCAACATTTATGGTACTCCCTATGAACAGGTTTACATATAGACCATCTGTCCCTTTAAGGTATGTCCATGTCGGCACCATCAGTAGTGTGCGGGGTATGTTGCCTACACAGCAGGGGCAACCATGCCATGCATCACGATCCTGCCAGCTCGATAATGGGTTGGTATAATAGAAATTCTTTCCCTCAAGATCGAGTGACCCGAGAAGTGCATTGTACATTGTCTCCTCATAAAGATCTACATACTTTGCATCATGGTATGCAATATTCATTTTGTACTGAAAAAATATCAGCCCGCAGCTTGAGCAGGACTCACAGTAGGAGTTATTCCGCAATGAATAATTCGGGCCAAAGCCCTCCGATGTCTCACCGCTGCCAATGCCTCCGGTCAGATAATATTTCTTGTTCACTATATTGTTCCAGAGAGACATCACCGAACTCTGATAGTCTGTATCTCCTGTTTCAGCCGCAATATCAGCCATCCCCGAGTAACTGTAGACCGCTCTTACGGCATGCCCGACAGCTTCATATTGTTCCTGTACGGGAACATGACTTTGGCTGTACTCATTACCACCACTGCGGCTGTCAAGCAGGAATTTACTCAAGGCAATGTATCTGTCACCCCTGCCATTGCCTTCCATATCATTTACAAACCGGCCGAAACGGACAAGGGCCTGCTCCATCTCCTGATGTTCATCCCACCACTCTATTTTGTCGGGCCCGATATTGTCAGCCCAGCAATCTGCAAGCTTCTTTGCCGCATCGTACAGTCTCAGGTCAGTCCCTTCAGTAAGTGTATGGTGATTTATTGCCGACTCAATGAAGTACCCGGCAACATACCCTTCATGGGCAGACCTGTTCCTTGGTTCCCACCTGTCATTCCAGCGGGCAGTATCTCTCAGAGTGTATGCTGTCTGTAAATACCCGTCAGGATGCTGGGCAGAAAGTATAATTGGTATCCACTTTTCCAATGTCTTTTTCATCAGTTCCTGGGCCGCAATAATCTCCTCATCTCCCTTCGGATCAACCATTAGTGCCAGGCACATCGACTCAATTGTCTGATGCACCCACGCATTGGAAAAAACATACCCCTTATGCCGTCCGTGCGGTTCGCCCCTGAGTGCCTTTGCAGCCTCAATGAAGTTATCAAGGCCTCCCTGGCCCCGGGTAAGGTCGTCCCTTTCTATCTGCTCGATGCACCAGGGTATCCAGTTAACTATCATCGCCTTCACCCGGCTGTCCCAGAGCGGACTATCAACACTGTAGTGCTTTGTATAAACCACTTCAAGGCGCTCATCTTTTGGCGGGTTATGTACCTTAACCAACAAATCTGAGGCGGACTTCTCCTTACCCTCTGTAGCTGTTAGTGATAAAACATAATCACCGGTGGCCGAAAATGTCGCGGTGGTAACTGCTTTGCCTTTGTCAGCAAAGTTCACTTTGCCAGGGCCGGAGACCTTGGTCCATTTTAGTTTAATATTTGGCGTTACAGCCTTGTAGCCGCCAGAGAGATAGGTTTTCCCGTCGATCATAACATCACGGTCAACCCCCGCAACAACTACAGGCGGATGATCTGGTGATCGCGGAGCCTGAATGACTTTCCATTCCAGGAGACCCATGCTGAATCTGTCAGTTGAATCTATTTCGATTCTCAAACGTGTCGTCTCAACCTCATCGAAAGTAGTGGCGCTAAATTCACCATTTTCAACTCCGAGCCCAACAGAATTAGTAACAGGGATAAACTCATCACCGTTCCAGTAAGTGACTCTGTAGCTCTCAGGAAGCTGGAGGGTGTTTTCCCAGTTCCACCAGAATAGTGAGACCTCACCTGTTCTGACAGGCTGTTGCCACTCATACTGTACCCAATGGGTCTGAAGTACCTGCTGGCCGGGCTGTCCGCCTCCCTGCCGTCCGAACCTCATCGGACCGGCATTTACCGGTATCTCGCCGTCATTCAGGGCATTGACCATGCCTCCGGTTCTGGCAGAACCTGATGGTCTGGCAACAAAAGCAAGATTCTTCCCCGCTTCATCAGAGACTCCGGCATTGCCACCGCAACCCGGAAACGAAATCATGGCTGCTGCAGCAACCATTAACAGTAAACAACGAACTGCTTTCATGTTTTTATCTGTTAGGTTAAAACTATACTGCATCAATATATGCTTAAGCTATTAAGATTGTATAGAAAAAATGAGGGGCTGCCGGCTAAGACAACCCCTCACCTTCAGGTCTTATCGTATGTTTATACTAAAAAACATCTCTACCTTCTCCACTCATTTACACCATCTCTTACTCTGTTCCTCCAGGTAAGCTTCGTATCAACAATGGTATAGAAGGTTTCCCCCTCGTAATTAATCCTGTAGTTAAGGTTATAGACGCTTGAAGCCTGATCGAATACGCAGGTACCTTCAGGTAGTACCTCTGATATCTTCGATTGTTCAGGTGTTACCGCGGCCATATTGCCCCATACTTTCCATTCGAGAATACCGCACGATTGCGCTGAGTTGATCATCCATACCCTGATCTTATCGGTAAGAACTTCGTCGAATGTGGTTATGTTGTACATATCAATCGCATTAGGATATCCGCTGTGGTTAGGCACTTCTACCCAATCCTCCAGGGTCAGGTCCCAATACTCTATATAGCTGTCAGTGGGAATGAGAATTCCTCCACCATCAGTCCACCAGTAAATATCGGAACGGCTTATTAAGTGCAGATTGG
>JAWOIF010000139.1:0-8013 GCA_046484805.1 Bacteroidales bacterium | reverse complement strand
GCTGTCCTGAAGAGCTTTTTCAGCGGCAGCAAGTTGTAACGAAGCTGCCTCCTCCGCTTCCGCTGCAACACCCGCCATCCACCTCAGAATATCACCCTTCGCCTCGATGGCATCAGCGTTTTCAGGTTCATCAATAAGTAATTCCTCTATAATGTCCAGTCCTTTCTCATATTCCTGCTGCCACGCATATACTCTTGCCAGCATAACCCTGGCATCGCCATATGCAGGAAATGAATCCAAAAGTGAATGCAGGTATTTTTCAGCCTCAGAAAATTCACCTTCAAATGCAACAACACGGATACGGGCCAACTCCTCTTCAGGGTTGATCTTCTGTGCAGAAGTATTAAGGGTCAGGAGGATGCAAACTACAGTGAACAGCAGTTTGACCAGGTAATTCATAATGTTCATATTCAACTGACTAAAATGGATCTGACCCGCCCGATAATGTCAGTCATATCGACCGGCTTTACAATATAATAACTGACGCCCAGTTCTTTCGCCTGCTTTTGTACCTGCGGGTCACTGAAGGCTGACACAACAATTACCGGAGTGTTTTTCCCGAGGTCCTTCCTCAGATACCTGACAAGTTCCAGCCCGCTGTGATACGGAAGGTGAATATCGACAATAATCAGGTCGAAATCTTGTGAGCCAAGCACCTCTATTGCCATATTGCCGTCTTCAGCCGTTTCTGTCTGATATCCCTCACGTGCCAGAACAGCACTCAATGCCCTGGCAGATAGTTTATTGTCTTCACATATCAGGATAGCCACAATAATTCGAACCGGTTTTGTTAACAGACTGCAAAAGTACTACAAATAAACGTACCTGTACCTATTTAATACTCCTTTATCCTGATATTCCTGAATCTCACCACCGATCCGTGGCCCAGAAACCCTATATGACCGCTCTCACGTTTCAGTCCGGGATGATCCTCCCCGTCCATAGTACCATTGTCCCTGGCTTCAGCTATATCACCATCAACTATCACAGTGCCGTTAAGTATTATCTTAATGGCTGTACCCTTAACGATAACCTCCTGATAGTTCCATTCTCCCACAGGCTTAAGATACCCCCTCCTGGCAGGGATTACACCGTAAACTGAACCGTGATACTGGTATGGTCTCAGATTTGCATATATCGGTGCCGTATCGTCAAGGATCTGCAGTTCCATTCCAACGTAAGCCGGATCTCCCTCAAGAGGAGCCCTTATTCCAAGTCCGTTATTGGCACCCGGAGTAAGCTGGAACTCAAACCGGAACTCAAAATCAGAATACTCCTTTTCGGTAAAGAGATTTCCGCCGCTGCCCTTTTCGGGTCTTATTACTATCATGCCATCCTCAACAATGTATGACACCTTGTCGCCAATCCAGCTATCAAGGTTCTTACCATTAAATAGTGACACGAACCCTTCGGTCTTTTCTTCGGGTGTAAGGCTGTAATCATCTGAACTGATTTCCCTTATATAGATATCCCTGAAAGCCAAATCAGTACCATGTGCCTGCAGCTCAATGGCCTCAACAGGAAAGATAGGCATAGACCTGTCCCAATAGTTCTCCATCACAACATCGTCAACCACCAGTATACCGTTAAGCCATACCGAAACCCTTTCTCCCTCCATAACTATCCTGAAGGTATTCCATTCACCCACCTGATTATCGGCTACCACAAGCGGCTTTGACGGATGTTTTTGATTGTTGTACAGTCCTCCTGAGCCTACCTGTGCACCCACATCGACCCGTGAAGTATCCCATATCTGCACCTGTGGTGATCCTCTCAGGTAGATTCCGCTGTCACCATGCCTGGTTATTATCCAGTCGACAAGCATCTCAAAGTCACCGTAGTGCTTAACCGAGCAGAGGTTATCACCGCGGCCGGAGAACCAGATCATCCCATCGCGTACGCTCCAGTTTTCATGCATCTTCATGTCGGCTTCCTTCTGCCTGTCTGCGAGTTCTGCCGGTGTCATGCTGCTGCGGCTGACCGGATTACCGACCAGTCCCTGCCATCCGCTAAGGTCCTTTTCGTTAAACATTGATACAAACCCTTCATCATCAGGCATTGACTCAATGTACTTCCTCATTCTCTCCTTGTCGTAGTCGCTCTCAAAACCCATCAGGTTCCCGATGCTCTTTTCAAGTATTTCCCTGACAAGAGTACCGGTCATGCCAATATTCTCACCGGAAGGTGGCATGGCAATCTTCATTGCCGAGCGTGCAGCCACCGGAGCGAGTTCAGGTTCTTCAAAGAAACGGTCAACTAAGAACAGAGCCTGGTAAGTACGAATGTTTCCGGCGGCCTCAATAACCATCTCCTTTCTTTCATCTGACAATGCATGCGGCAATATCTTCTTCAGGTACAACAACTTCTGTTCAGGTGTCACAGATGCACTAACAGCCTGCCTTATATACGCCTCAAATGAAGCATTACCGAATCTCTTGTTACCTGACTCAACAATATCATAAAGGGAATTCAGGGCATGATGGTCAGACCAGTACAGAAGCGCTTCGAAGCAGAGGTCTCTCATTTCTGAATCACCCTTCTCAAACTCAGCCAGAACCGCCGAGGCGGCTTTTGCCCCTCCAATTCTCGCCAGCACGGGAATAAGGGCGGCTTTAAATGTTTCATCACCCAGATATCCAAGCAGAAGGTCTGCCCTCTTATCCCTGTCAGGAATATCAGACACCGAAGCTACCAGAGCCAACTGCAATTCGCCGGTTTCATATCTGTTATCGCTTTTCTCAAGGAGGGCAAGTATCTGCGGTATTTCATTTTCTGAGACCAGACTCTTCAGGGCAAGAATTGCCGATGCCCGCACTCCGTCATCCTCTGATGCCGTATACTCATAAACAACAGGGAAATAATCCTTTTTACCGCTCCATGCCAGCAATCCGATTATTCTTCCGGCAGGCTCTGCATCAGCACCCCTTAGCTTCTGAGCCAACAGGTCAGTGACATCGCCGTCGAGCAGTGTCACCAGCACTGATGAAACAGCTACCTGATCGGCATCATCGTGATACTTCAGCATATATTCGACGAGGTCATTTACAGCATCCCTGCCCGCAATTGCTGCCACACTTATCACAGCCGCCTGCCTGACAATGCCTTGCCCGTCTGAAAGCAGCTCTGTCACAGCGGGCAACGCATTCCTGTCGCGCCTTTCACCCAGCATGGCTACAATTTCAGCTTTCGGTTCCCCCGAGAACCTTTTCAACTCTTTCACCCACAGACCAGTAACGCTCTTGTCTTCGAGTGTGGCGGCAATCCTCATCGCGGCTCCGCGCAACTCTGTGTCACCGGTTTTCATCGCCTTGACCAGTTCTTTGTGAACCGCCGTCCCGTGATATCCCGCCATAATTTCAAGGGCGACCGCCCTGTACTGCACCGAGGATGTTTTTGACATCACCTGTTTCAGTATCCTGTCCATCCCCTTCACATTTCCATTCGCACCCATATTATCGGCAAGATCAAGCAGTGCCGCGGTTGCCCGGGTTTGTTCCCAGTTGTACGAAGCCGCAGCAGCAGCCTTCGTCAGAAGGTCAACGGCATCGGGGTGGCCTGTGGCGGCAAGGGCCCTGTAGGCAGCGGTACGCACGGCCTCATCAGCCGATGATGCATGTTTCAGCATCTCCCCTGTTATTTTGGGGGAACCAAGGGCAGCCAGTCCGTTAAGCACCGCAGCCGCCGCAAAAGAGTATTCACTTCCGAGAGACTGCAGGAGAACGTCGGTAGCTGCATTACCGCCCACGGCAGTAATTACCTGTACAGCAGCCTGATAAAGTTGCGGGTCACCGATGAGGGCTTTGAGAGCCGGCAGCGATGCATCAGAACCAACATATATTAGCTGGCTTAAAAAGAAGGTCTTCACCTCCGCGTCGCCGCTCTGGCCTGTCCATTCCAGGAGTTTATTCTCCCACACAGAACGCCTCTGGTCATTGCGTGCGATAGAAAGATGCCTTGACAATCCCTCGATTGCAACCCGTACCTGAGTATCATTTCCTGTACCGGCAGGAACCACCTGCCTGCATATCATATCGAGGCCATCATTCCCCAGCGCATACATCACATCCATGTACTGCGCCGCCGCCTGATTGTCCCTGGCAGGCATCTGGGCCAGCAGATCGGCCACCCTTGTTTCAATAGTCCTCACATCCTGTCCCGTTATGGACCTGACCACCGAAAAGGCGATAAGAACAACCACTAACAATTTTGAAACTTTCATATCTGTAATTTATTATTCGTTTTTACCTCATACCTCATGCCGGTCTCACTGCCCTCAGCCCTGAGTCCCTTCCGCCGGCGACAAAGAGAAGGAGGGGTTATACCATTGACCATTCACCGCGCATAGGCTGATCTGTCATTCTGTTTGCGGCCTCGTCATTTACAAATAACTGATTAACAGGATCGAACATCAGATTTCGCCCCAGCCTCAGGGCTACAATACCCATATTTACAAGAGTGCATGAGCGATGGCCATTCTCCTCATTCAGGGCGAACTGGCTACGGGTTCTTACCGATTCAGTGAAGAAGGTAACCTGTGGATCGGGCTCAGGCAGAGTCTGTATCATTTTGTCGAAGTCCTTAATATCGGACCTGAAGCCGCGGAAAATTTTTCCACCCGGACCATCAACATATGCGGCATCCCTGTCGCGGTTTTCCCCGTCAAGAATTATGCGGCAGCCATCGGCATAAGTATAGGTTATGCGACGCCACGAACCCACGGCATCGTAGTGCTGCTGGGGCGCGTCGATTTCTACGGAAACCGGACTGGTATCATCCTTACCGAGCAGGTATTGCACCGGGTCAAGATAATGCTGTCCCATATCGCCCAAACCTCCTCCGTCATAATCCCAGTAACCCCTGAACTTTGAATGCACCCTTTCTGCATTATATGGCTTGAAGGGGGCCGGGCCCAGCCAGAAGTCGTAATCCAGATTTGACGGAACAGGCTGAGGTATCAGATTGTGTTCTCCGCTCCAGAAGAACTTCCAGTCGAAACCGGTAACTCCGCTGACAGTAAAGGTCAGAGGCCATCCCAGCACCCCTGAGTTGATTACCTTCTTTAGTTGCCTGGCCGTTGTGCCCAGGCCGTAAAACTGATCTTTGAACCTGAACCAGGTATTGAGTCTGAACATCCTTCCGTTGGCCTTTACCGCTTCAACCAGTTTCTTACCCTCTCCAATGGTTCTGGTCATCGGCTTCTCACACCATATATCCTTTCCGGCTTCGGCTGCCATCTTAGCCATAATACCGTGCCAGTGCGGCGGGGTGGCAATGTGTACAATATCAATGTCTGGCCTGGCGATAAGTTCACGGAAGTCGTGATAACTTTTAACACCCGGACCGGCCATTCCAAGGGCTTGCTCCAGATGCGTCGAGTCGACATCACATATTGCCAGAAGCCTGGTTCCTTCATAACCGAAATGACCACGGCCCATGCCGCCGACACCTATGACTCCCTTGGTAAGCTGATCACTGGGGGCTGTATGACCCTGCCCTCCCAGAACGTGGCGGGGCACAATGGTCAATGCAAATGCTGCGGCGCCTGTCTTTTTGAGAAAACTACGCCTGCTGTTCTGATCCTTCATATGTGAATATTTCTTGAGTGGTTAGTTTTAAGCTGGCAGATACCGGTCATAATCATCAGCATTATCTGTTTTTCATGAATGACTCTATCTCTGCGACTGTCCGAGGAAGACCCGGAGTAAGGTTTTCGCACCCTGTCTCGGTTATCAGAATCGTATTCTCTACCCTTACCCCAAGCTTTTCATCGGCAAAATAAGTATATGGTTCATTGGCTATTACCATTCCCGGCTTCAGTACTTTTGGTGATCCTCCCACATCGTGGACGGCCATCCCGACATAATGACCGAACCCTGCCCTGAGGGCCTTCATAAGCGGTGAGTTCATATCGAAACCCTTTGCTGTAAGGATTTCTGCTATTTCAGCCTCTGCCTGTACCCTGTCTATTCCGGGCCGGAAGACCTTCAATCCAGTCTCATGAATGGCGAGGGCAGCCTCGTATATCTCCCTCTGGCGGGGCGTAAAGCTGCCATTAGCCGGAAAAGATATGGTGATGTCAATATCATAGTAACCAAGATCGGGACCCGCGTCCACCACGAGAAAGTCACCGTCAGCGAGAGTGCGGTCATAGATATGGTAGTGGACGTTGGTATGATTGATGTCGGTGCATATAATTGTATTATAGGCCAGATCCTGCGCTCCCATTCGTCTGCAGGTATATTCAAAAAGAGCTGCCAGTTCACGCTCGGTGACACCGGGTTTTGTGGCTCTCATCAGTTCAAGATGGGCCTGCACCCCTATTTTGCCAGCCTCTCTCAGCAGTTCGATCTCAGCCGGGGTCTTTATGATGCGAAGTTCATGTACGGTGTTACTGCAGTCTTCCATCAGAACGCCGGGAAAGCGTTGTTTGAGGTTTTCAACGAACTGCATCTCGCGTGTCGGCCGTCCGTCCCACTCATTGTTAACCATGGTGCGGTTAAGGGTACGCAGCTTTTCATTACTGCACTCACGAGGAAGCTCTTCTGGAAGGAAGCAGGTGTAGAACTTCTTTGTGGTTTTGAACTTTTCCTCAAGATAGCCGGTAAACTGATCAGGTTTTCTGACATCAGACAATCCTGTGTGAGCTACCGGATCGGTTGCCAGCTCGACCGGTTCACCGCAGTCGCGAACAATGAATTCGGTCAGGTTGGCAAACAATATCGATTCATTTTTTACCGGATCGAGTACCAGGAAGGCATCCGGAACGGCAACACCTGTCAGGTACATAAAGTTATTGTTCTGAAAGAACCGGTAGTAGTCGGTTCGGGCAGCGGCCCCCATTATTATTATCAGGCCGTCATCGTACTGAGACATCAACTTTTCGCGCCTGCCGGCATACTCAGCCCTGTCAAACCTCTGGGCAAAGGTTTCAGCAGAGGTCAGAATCAGAATGACTGATGTGACAAAAACCAGTGTTATTCTTTTCATTTCAGGAAACAGTTTTTGGTACTATCCAAAGATAGTGTTTTACTCTGTTCCTTAAAAACAAAAAAGGTACCCTGAGCCCCTTAACGTCCCGCCGGCAACAGAGAGGGAGGGGGGTGTTTTATTTAATCAATTGCAGGCCTTCGAGCGCAGAGCTTCCGCCTGGTGTATTCAGAAGTGCTTTCTGGAAAAGCACCCTCGCCTCCCTGGTGTTATTCAGCCTGAAATGTGTCCATGCCAGCATAGTAAGAGCGTCATAATCGAATGGGAAAAGATTGACTACCTTCTCGAAATACTTCAGGGCCTTTTCATATTCATTCCGGCCGTAGTAAATAAGACCAAGCCTGTGAAGCACTATAGAATAGTTCGGAGTAATTTCGAGTATCTTTTCATATTGGGCTATTACTTCTGTCCAGTTTCCCATAGCAGCAGCAGGATATACGAATCCCAGTCTTGGTTCCACCGCATATGGCATAAGAGCTATGGCTCTCAGGTAATATGCCTTCGACTCTGAAAAACCACCAGAAAGGTAGGTAAGCCAACCGAGCCTCAGATTTATCTCATACGATTTCTCGTCATAGACAGACTTAAGTGAGTTTATTGCTGCAATATATTCACCGGTTGCCTCCTGAATGTAGCTTGTCTGGAAGGCGTCCCTTGTTGCATTGAAATCACTCTGACCATTTACCGTTGAAGACATGGTCAGGCTAAAGAGCATTGCAACGACCGAAAGTTTTGTCAGAAATTCCATAATATTCCTCCGTTTATGTTATAACTTTTATATTCAATAATTTGATCCCAGGCGATAGTATTGTCAAATGAGTATCTGGATGTCTTATGCTGATTGAGTCCCCCTCCGGCAAATAGAATTACCCCTGACTTTCCTTTAAGGGGAACCGAGAGATTGAACAGCAGGCGCCTGGTAATGTAATCGGGGCTGTTGAAAATATACAGGCCGTTACCGGTGGAGATGTTCCTGAGGCTGCCGTCAATGGCAGTAACATCAATAGAGATTATTCCCGGAAACGA
>JAWOIF010000081.1:0-3677 GCA_046484805.1 Bacteroidales bacterium | reverse complement strand
CCAAGGCCGCCTATCAGTGGCAGGAACTTGAGTGAACCGAAAAACTGGTAGTTCCTGAAGAGAACTGAATACCAGTAGTTGGCTGAATCAACAAAGATTATGTCGTGACGTACCTTCAGGAAAATATTGATCTGCATCAGTATACCGGCGGCCAGTATCGCAAGTGCGAGCCACCTTATCTTGATCCACTCCTTGTAAATTAAAGACTTAAGCATCGTATGATTTTTTAATATTTCTTTGTTAAACCTATAAATGCATCCTCAAGGGACATCCTCTTTTCGCGGAAATCGATGTACCTGATTAAATTTGCTGCCAGAAATCCTTTCACCTCATCGGCCGTAGCATAAGTATAAAACTCAATGGTATCCTTGACCCTTTCAATATTGACCGCCAGATCGGTCTCAGGTATCTGCGTGTCATGATTCTCAAGGTGTATCACAAATTGCTTGAACTCATTCATGAACCTCTCTATCGGCTGCTGGGCCAGTATCCTGTTGAAATCCATTATCAGGACGTCATCAATAAGCCTCTCCATATCCTGGATGATATGCGATGTGGTAAAGATAGTTTTCTGCTCGGCCTTGGCATATTCGCGCAGGTAGTCAATGAAGAGCCTGCGGTAGCCAGGATCTAGTCCCATTGAGAAGTCATCAAGGATAAGCAGATCAGGATCCTGTGCCAGTATCAGACCCAAAGCCACCTGTGAGCGCTGTCCGCACGACATGTTTGATATCTTCTGACGTGGAGTTACCTTCAGCTTCGACATCAGCTCCCAGTACGGAGCGCTGTTCCAGCGCGGGTAGAAGCCCGAATAAAACTTTTCTATCTGATGGATATTCATGAAGGTGTATTGTATGTGTCCTTCGATCAGAAAACCAATCCGCATCTTCGTCGCGGGAGAAAGCTTCTGAGAGTTCTCACCGTAAATCAGGCATTCACCCGAGCTGGGCTGAAGAAAACCGTTCAGAATGTTTATTGTCGTTGACTTTCCGGTTCCGTTCTTGCCAAGCAGGCCGAGAATTTTTCCCTCCTCAACATTAAAACTCAGATTTTCGTAGATGAGCTTCTTTCCGTAATAATGCGTAAGGTTTTTACATTCAATTGCGTACATATGATTTTTCTGTTTCATTATGCTATCTTCTTAATTCTGGTACAGGTTGATCTCCTTTAGTGCCTCTGCCTCCCTTATCTCCTCAAACCTGAATGGATTCAAAACCTTTACCGTGCGGCCGTCACTGTAATGTATCATCAGGGTATCGGCATTCATCCGGCTGAAAATACTCTCTGGCGCGGTGTGGTCCTTTCTGAATATGACCCGTCCGGTCTCGGTTCCTTCATTATCAAGGTAATTGTCGAAACCCAGTACACCCTTGTCGTTCGACAGATGGCTGACCAGATGGGTGTACCGTGCGCGGTGCGCAGTGTTGCTGTCCATCGGGAAACTGACCTCCATAAGCTCCTCTCTCTCAACATTGGCATATCCGTTGAACCTCATAGTCAGAGGCGAAAACATGCGGGCCGCGTATTGTGTACGGCTTATGGCGGGGAGCTTCTCAATGCTCATGACCTTGTATTTCAGCTTGACGTTGAATGTATTGTTGTTCGACTCGAAGGTCAGGTGTTTAGATTCAAATATTCTTTCCAGATCGTCGGGCCGGGGCTCGGTGCCTGGGACGAAGTAGACGGTAATGATGATCGGACATCCGAACTCGGAGGTAAATCCGACAGCCTGGCTATTTTGCCTGAGAAGATGCTGCAGATAGGTGACATCGAGCGGGTCGAAGAAGTTCTCAACCAGCATCCTGTAGCCTGTCAGTTCAGTTACCTCCCTGCCGACTGTAGAAATGACCCGCTTTTCGGGCACAAACATCAGCTGCTGCAGGGTGGTGTCATTATACATCTTTTGGTCGTAGAAAATCTTCACCGAGCTGGTTCCAACGTACGCCGCAACGCCGTAAATGCCCTGGTGACGCCGCATCTGATTCGAAAAAGTGGTAGCGCTGCCGAAGCACTTGATATTCTTAAGCCCCGACTTCTGGAACACTCCGGCATTATCTATCTGTTCGGGGGAACCCCACCTGATATCTATGGTAGGCAGTTCCCAGAACCGCGAAACAAGCATTGCTGCTGCAATGAAAAGTATCAGTACCAGCGCGGGCAGCCAACGGGTATTCTTCCTGTTTATCTGCAGGGTGTCCTTCTCAGGACACTCATGGATACAGTCTCCGCAGAGGGTACAGTCAATATGTGTTACCCTGTTCATTTTTGCCACATCTATGCCCTGCGGACACCTCTCAGTACAGAGATTGCAGTCGTTACAGGTTTCCGTATTTCGGGTAATGACAAAGAAATTGGGCCATGTCTTCTTCTTTCTCGTGATCTCAAGTATAAAGCCTGCTGTGCATAATATCGCCAGAGGCCACACGAATGAGAGCTTCAGCCCTGCAGCTACCAGAATGACGTAGATAATCATCACGCCGGCAAAGAGCCATGAAAATCTGAAGATATTGGTCAGAGCCCCGAGCGGACAGAGATACTTGCACCAGAAGAGGCGCAGAAACACCGAACCAACTATTACAATCAGTATGGTAATGACTGCATATAAAACAGTTACATCAGGATCAAACCCCGATGCGACTGCATAGTATGGATCGAATTTCTTGCAGAAAAGTTCGCTCGACTTCAGGGTGAAATAAAATGTGATGAAAAGCAGTACATACTTCAATGATCTTAGGACAAGGTCTGCAATGCCGGTAATGGTGAAGCGTATCTTCAGCTTCTCTCCTATCTTGCCCAGATACTCGCTCAGGGTTCCAATCGGGCAGATATAGCCGCAGAAGAGTTTGCTGAATATGATTGCAACTGCCATGAGCGCAAGGCCCATAAGTATCTGCACGGTTGTCATCGAGCATGACAGAGAGTCTCTTGTCAGGAAGCTGCCGAGCGCCTGTAAACCGCCAAAGGGACAATATGCCTCAAAATCTGCAATGTAACTCTTGTCGAGCCATAATCTCATTCCCATATAGAAGAGAAGGGCTGCAATGGTGATCTGATAAATAAGTTTGTACCAGTTGTTCTTGGGATCGGATTTCATAAAGGGTTGTAATAAAATGGTTGTGGATTTTACCTTAACCTTCGCGTTGCTCTCACTGTTCAGGGCCTTGTCCGGATTTCGCCGGCCTCGGTTCTACCTTCGGATGTGAGTGCGCCTGTGGCCCGGTTCGGGTTGCTGGTTGATTGTTGCTGGTTGATTGTCTGAAAGTATTTAGAGCCAGTTCTTTTCGGCAATGTAAGCCTCTGCCTCTTCCTTCGTTTTAAAAAGATCGCCTTCTGTCTCCCACCAGGTCTCGCCGTATGACATACCCAGCTTGTCACAGCCAACAGCATCATTGAAACTGATACTCTCAATTGCCTTCATTTTGACCCTGTCTGCCCGTACAGACATAACCTTGCTCTTTACGGCCCTTCCGGTATTGCGGCCATCCTGATATGTCAGCAAAACTATACCATAACACTCTGTTCCCTTCTCAACCCAATCGGGAACCAGCACATTCTTTGCTTCATCTCCGGCAGTAATCACTGCCGGAGATGAAGCAAAGAATGTGCTGGTTCCCGATTGGGTTGAGAAGGGAACAGAGTGTTATGGTATAGTATTGCTGACATATCAGGAAGGCCGC
>JAWOIF010000016.1:0-4314 GCA_046484805.1 Bacteroidales bacterium | reverse complement strand
CTGTAACCTGTAATCTGTAACCTGCAACCTGCAACCTGTAACCTGTAACCTGTAACCAGCATATGATCAGTAAAATAATAGTTGTAGCCCTTTATGCAATTCTTGTCGTCTCGATCGGTATTTTCGGAATGATGAGGACACGGACATTCAAGGACTTCTTTCTGGCCGGAGGTAATGTCGGACCCTGGCTGTCGGCATTTTCATACGGAACTGCGTATTTTTCGGCAGTACTTTTCATTGGTTTTGCCGGGAAGGTAGGGTGGGGATTCGGCCTTTCCGGACTCTGGATTGCCGTCGGAAATGCCCTGGTAGGGGTACTTGGTGTCTGGGCTTTGCTCGGCTGGAGGGTAAGAAAGATGTCGCGGGAATATGGAGTAGCAACAATGAGTGAATTTCTTGAGAAAAGGTATAACAGTTCATTCCTCAAAATGTGCGCCGTACTGGTAATCTTTATCTTTATGATACCCTATACGGCATCGGTATTAATGGGGCTCTCATACCTCTTCGAGATATCATTCGGTATGGAATACTGGCTGGCACTGACCATAATAGGGGTGTTCACGGCTACCTATATAATACTTGGCGGTTATAAGTCCATGGCCCTTATCGATATGATTTTCGGAATGATAATGGCCGTATCGGTAACCATTCTGGTTATCGTAACCATCAATAAGGGAGGAGGGTTGTCAAATATCGTCGGCTCGTTGAATTCAATAAATCCTAAGCTTACCGCTACGGTAGGACCTCCGGGATTCTGGCCCCTGTTTTCACTTGTATTCCTGACCACAATTGCTCCGTTTGCATTACCGCAGCTTGTTCAGAAGTTCTATGCGATTCGTGACAGGAGATCAGTAAGGATAGGAATGATAGCTTCAACATTGTTTGCCCTGCTTATTGGTTCGGTTGGCTATTTTGTGGGTTCTACCACCAGGGTATTTATCAGTCCGGATAATCCTGAACATACCCGGCTTTTCAGTATTTCGGAAACCGGTATGGCTATACCAGATTATGACAAGCTGATGCCCGAGTTGCTTTCGAATATTATGCCTGGGGCGTTGTCGCTGGTAATTCTGGTGCTGATCCTGTCTGCCAGTATGTCAACCCTGGCAGCTCTGGTTCTTATTTCAAGCTCTGCCATTTCAAAGGATTTCTACGGAGGATTCATTAACAGGAATGCATCAGACAGCACTCTTACCAGACTTATGAGGATTATGAGCGCTGTGTTTGTGTTTCTTGCAGTTCTGCTTGCCCTGGTTGAGTTTGATGTTATAGTTGAGATTCTTGGAATATCATGGGGAGCAATTGGTGCCTTTTTCCTGGGTCCGTTTGTCTGGGGCCTTTTCAGCAGGCGTATTACCAGAATTGCCGCAACCGGGGCTGGCATAATAGGCCTGATGGTCTGCCTTGGGTTGTATTTCAGCGGATTGAGTTATGAAGGCCCGCTGCCCTGGTATTACTCTTCCCCCGGTGCAGGAACACTCGGGATGATCACATCTCTGGTAATCCCTCCGCTGCTATCACTTCCCGGGTTTTTCAGAACAAGTAATTGAATCGTTCAGAGTATCAGCGCTGGCAGAGACAACTGGCCCGGTCTGGTTTCCATTCAGAACTTTGCTCCAAAGCTGGCATATATCCATGAAACTTTTCCCTCACTCAGGTAGCGCCAGTTCAACGAAGTAAACAACCCCCTGTATGGTTCATATTCCAGTCCGGTTATGAGATAATGCGCCTTCTCAATAGACATGCTCTTAATAATGTAGTCGTGTCTGCCCAGAAAATGCCAGCCCTCAGCAAACTTCACGGCCCCATATGTTGAAACACCTTTCAGGTCAAGTGATGCGTCATTCATGTGGTTATTGACCATGTTAGCCTCAAATCCAAGCCTCCACTCCTCAGTTTTATATCCTGCAAAAAATGATATGGCATTTCGGTCGGGTTTCCCTGTAGATGCCATGTGATCGGCATAAAATTTAAGAATAAAGCTTTCGGTCGGTGACCATTCAACGTTAGTGGCATATTGCAGTTTGCCATCATCACCCTGGATTCTGAACGGTCCGTTTCCGTTCACAATGTTCAGGCTTGTGGCTAATGAACTGTGAGGCCTGATTGTAATTCTGGCTCCAAAATCGGCCGGCGAACCAAAGCGATATAGTTCCTGAAAAGTGGTAGATATATACCTGAAACCCCAAAACCTGTCCTGATATGTTAGGTATTGCTGATTAAGCAGCTGGCCTGCAGATAGTTCAAGCCATGAATTAATTAGAATATCGATCTGGGCCATCTTAAGAAAACCGGTATAGTCACTGCCACTGAACCATGAAGCATTCAGAATATCACCTGATTGGTCAGTGACCATAATGTTACCGGTAGTTCGGTACACATCATAGATAATTGTTGCCCTTGCTTTATCTCCCCACTCCGCCCTGTAACCAAGCAGTCCGGTTGAGAGCTCAAATCCCTTTGAAGGAAGAGCTCTGTTGCCCGGACTGTACCAGAAGGCGGTAAAAATATTTGCAAACCACGAGCTATTAAATTCAGGCAGGTTTGCTGAGTCAGTCTGGGCGAAGGTTATTTTACTGAAAAACAACAGCAATACAAAAACTACAGCTGTAAGTTTGATTTTAACAGGTTTAATATCAGGCATCTCACCGATTTAAATGATTCCCTGTCTATGCTGTCAGATAAACTACTTTGATGCTGACCAGCGGGTGGTTGTTTTACCGTCGCTGGCGGTACCCGACATCTGGTTTCCTGAAATGGTTCCCTTGTAGGATTTATCACCGGCGGTGAAGGTGATCTCATAGCCATTAATCTTGCCTTCAATCGATATTTCATTGGTGCCGGGATATCTCAGCCCGCCGATTATCATCTGAAACTTCTGCAGGATTATAAGTTCGGCTCCCGTATCAAGTTTCCATTTACCCTCAGCCTTAGCAGGTACAATCCACAGATATGCCGTGTTCCATGAAATATCTTCGTCCTCAAGAACAACTTTGTTATCAGCTATCCATTCGCCCATAGTGAAAGTGTTTGAGACCAGCCTGGTGCCGGGTTTCATCTCCAATAGCTGCGGCCTTAGCCTGAGGTTAAGATCTGAAAGCAGGAACATAGTCACTACCGTAGCATTTGTAAAATCGTATTCAAAGATATCTGTAACGACAAACTTAGCTTTGTCGGAGACACCTTCCTTCGCAGCATTTGCCTTTGATAGATCAACCATGTCAGGATTGTATTCCAGTCCCATGGCCCTGGTACCTTTTTTAGCTGCTGTAATGACAGTACGGCCGTCTCCCGATCCCAGGTCAACAAGATAGTCTTTTGGAGTGACCTTTGCCATATCCAACATTGCATCGACCAGTTCCTGAGGAGTGGGAACCCATACAACATCTTTTCCTCCCTGGCCAACAACAGGTTGGTAGTCTGTAGTCTTACCTTTCCCCTGAGAAAAAAGCTGAACAGGAAGGGTAGCTGCTGTTATCAACAGCAGCGAAATGAGCAATGAATATCTCTTTTTCATCTGATGATAAACATTTGTTTGATTTTCATTTTTATTAGACAACGCAATGTACAATCTAATTCTCAAAATTAAAACCATGTGCATTGAAGAAATTATATAGTTCTCACGATCAACGGATTTCCTGTAAGTTTGATAATCAGTTTTACTAGTTTTCCCGTACAACGGTCTATAATCATAAAAACCATCGTCATCTGTCATTCTAATCATATTCTTTATCCAAAATTTTGACACTTTAATAAAAATTATGTTTAAATTATCAAATAATTTGCTGGCTGTTAGTAACTTTAATCAAGTATAAAATGATCTGACTATGAAAACCAGAACTTCCATTGTTATTCTCCTGTGCTGTTTATCAGGTATGATATTATCACAGGTACCACCGGGATTTAACTACCAGGCACTTGCCCGCGACGATTCAGGCATGCCTCTCTCCGAGGCAACTATTCACGTAAGGTTAGTTTTTCTGACCGATATTGACAAGAATATAATCGTATGGGATGAGGTCCATTCATCAGTCGTAACCGACAAGCACGGTATTTTCTCGGTTGTTGCGGGAACCGGAGCCATGCAGCCGTCTTCAGCAGTGCCTTCGTTCAGGGATATTAACTGGAGTGTACCTTCAATGTTCATCCGGACATATATTTATTATCAGAAGGAGTGGCACGAAATGGGAACCTCCCGATTATGGTCGGTACCCTATGCAACTTCGGCGGGAACTATTAACAGTACCCTGCCAAAGCTGTCGGTTGCCGGTATAACAAATGATATGGAAGAGGCTCTCTTTGAGGTTAAGAACC
>JAWOIF010000212.1:0-8116 GCA_046484805.1 Bacteroidales bacterium | reverse complement strand
TACCAGGTCACAATTGCGTAAAGAGACCATTGAGCTACTCAGGTTTTACGAGAAGTATCCCATAACAGACGACTGAATGATATGAGATTTTCCCGGTGACCGGCTAATACTGTCAGTTTTTGTCAACCGGGGTTCGGGCAATGAAGCTCTATCGCCGTCATGTAAGCATGATAAGGAAGACCCTTTATCCGGTCAGGGAGTTTGCTCAGGTAGTGGAAAGGGGGGAATGATCAGGGAGATACTTTTGCAAAAAAACCGCCTTTCGGCGGTCTTTTTCTGGTTCAGTTTGCCATTCTTGTCCGGCTTACAGGCCGGATGACAACTGGACAATCTTTTCTATTTCTGCTTCAGTTTGGCATCCATGCTTAGAGTTGCATGTGGTACGGCCCTCAGGCGCTCCTTGCTGATTAGCTGGCCGGTTTCGCGGCAAATACCATATGTCTTGTTCTCTATACGGATGAGCGCAGCCTGCAGATGCTGTATGAACTTAAGCTGTCGCTGGGCGAGACGACCGGCTTCCTCCTTCGAAAGTGTGGTTGCACCCTCTTCCAATACCTTGAATGTGGGGGATGTATCCATGGTGTCGTTACTCTCCTCATGGGTAATACTGGCCTTCAGCACTTCATAGTCCTTCTTCGCCTTCTCGAGCTTGGCAAGGATGATCTGTTTGAACTCCTCAAGCTCCTCGTCGTTGTACTTCGTTTTCTCTGCCATAGCCGTAAGGATTAAAATTGATGCATAAAGATAGCATTAATTTCAATACGAGATATAAGGTTTCAGGGCAGTCAGGTTTTTAGAGTTCATAGAGTTTATAAAGCTCTTAAAGTTCATAATGTCAGGTACATATAGGATTACAGGTCGTGTGGTTTTCGGAGTTCATACAGTTAGGTGACAGGGGAATAACTGTCTGGGAAGTTTTAACATGCTGAGGTTTTAGTTCCGGCGACCTTTACGGCCCTTGACGATGGGGAGGTTATATGCGCGCCATTTGTTGAATCCTCCTTCTATGATAAACACCTTTTCAAATCCGTGTCCCAAAAGCAATTCTGCTGCCTGCCGGGCTCTCGGTTCGGTGGTGCAGTAGACATAGAGGGGTCTTCCCTTCGATGTTGTTGTGGCAAATTCGTTAAGGGTTTTACTGTCAGGCAGGTTGACCGAATTCTCGATCCGCCGCCTGCGATGCTCGAACCTTAGTCTTGCGTCGATGAGAATAGCGGCAGGTTCGAGGGCCAGCTCAAGACGCACCTGATCAGGATCGACAGCTATTATCTCCTTTTCATCTGTCTGCTTCTGAGGCGGGTTCTGCAACGGAGGATCCTGCGCCTTCAGAACGGCAGGCAGAAGCATCAGCGACAGAATAAAAATCATCTTCATGCGAGTGAAAGGGTAAATGAAAAGGTACTTCCTCCGCCGGGTATGCTTTTTACCATAACCTTATGGCCGTGGGCTTCGATGGTATGTTTCACAATCGATAGTCCGAGACCGGTGCCCCCGCTGTCGCGCGAGCGATGCTTCTCAACACGATAGAAGCGTTCAAAGATACGGGGCAGGTGTTCATCTTCGATACCGACACCGTCGTCAGCAACCTCCACCAGTACCTTTTCGCCAAATATTGTTAAAGATACTTCGGTATATCCGTCAGCTCTGCCATAATTGACGGAATTTACCACCAGGTTGGTCAGGGCCTGGTAAATGCGTTTTCTGTCTGCCATTACGATACAGGGTTCCCTGCCAGTTGAAGTGCGCAGTTTAATCTTTTTCTCTGCAGCCCGTACTTCACTGGCATCGATCACCTCCTCTACCAGCTTGCGAAGACTGAAACGGCTCATCTTAAGAGTGTTGGCCTCACCTTCAAGCCGGCTTATAGTCTGCAGATCCTCGACAATCGCGATCAGCCGGTTGATACTCTTTTCGGCACGTTCGAGATAGAGACGGTTAATTGACTTGTCTTCGAGTCCGCCGTCCAGCAGAGTGAGTATCAGTCCCTGCAGATTAAAGATAGGCGTCTTGAGCTCATGCGACACGTTTCCGACAAACTCACGGCGCCACACCTCGGTGTCTCTGAGTTCTCTGATTTCGGTCTCCCTGTCACGGGCCCAGTCGAGCACCTCTTTCTCCACATTCCTGAGATCACGGGCGCGCCGGCTGGTAGTAGCCGTATTGACGATACGATAGACCGCATCGAGTCGGGACTCTACGAAACGTGAAATAATATACCTGATAAGAAAGAATATTGCTATTGCTGCGACGAATGATGCTGCGACGGCCTCCCACGTTATGGAGATGCCCCTGGTTCCCCCCGAAAAAATAATTACGACCGCTGTGGTTATTGCGATGATAATGAGGGTTATGAGCAGTGACGCCACCCCGGGTGAGTCTGCTGAATTTTTCTCCAGGCCTGCAGGTTTAGCGCTGTCGGAGAGATCCATTGGCTTTTTTCTACTTTCCAAGCTGCTGTTTAAGGATGCGTGCGATGTACTTGCCAATAATGTCAAATTCGAGGTTGACGACGGTGCCGACCTCTATGTCGTGGAAGTTTGTGATCTGCCAGGTGTAGGGGATGATGGCGACTTCGAACGATTTTTCGCGTGAGTTGACGACGGTGAGGCTGACGCCGTTGACGCTGACCGAGCCCTTCTCTACGGTGATGTAGTCGTCCTGTGCCGGTTCATACTCAAAGGTGTAGTACCAGCTGCCGTCAGCTTCGCGTACTGAAGTGCAAACGGCTGTCTGGTCAATGTGTCCCTGCACCATATGTCCATCGAGGCGGCCTTCGAGGCGCATGCTGCGCTCGAGGTTGACCTTCGAGCCGACCTTCAGCAGGCCGAGATTACTCTTATCAAGGGTCTCCCTGATTGCTGTGACGGTGTAGGTGTCGCCTTCGACCGATACCACTGTCAGACATACGCCGTTGTGCGACACGCTCTGATCGATCTTAAGCTCATGTGCGTACGAGCATGTAAGCGTAATGTGCAGATTCTCCTTTTCCTTTGTCAGTTTAACGACTTTTGCTGCTTCTTCTACTATTCCTGAAAACATGGATTAAAAATGTTGGGTTTGGGGCAAAGATATAAAAAAAGGTATCAGGTACCGGGTACCGGGCGTAAATGGCGTAGAGGGCGTATTGAATAACCCTACCGTTTGTCGTTTGCCGTCCAGACCAGTTTCTTGCCGAAGCCGAGGGTATTGTCGGTAAACTTCAGGTATGTCAGATCGAGTATCCACAGGTGGGTATCCATCAGTATCGCCACCGGAAAGCGTTTCAGGTAGGCCTTTTCGGCCTTTTTCACTCTTTCTCCCTCCAGCTCAAAAATGCGTCCCTGAAACTGCACTCCCTGTATCTTGCCGACAATACGCGTCTCCAGCGCCACCGACCCCGCCACGAAGTTATTCAGCAGAAACTCGCGTCCATGCCTTGTCTCACGGTCGGAGGTAAAGACAAAGGCGTTCTCATCTTCGAGGTAAGCGTAGTAGCAATGCGCGCACCAGGGTTCGTCGTCAACCGTGGTGCAGATGGTCAGCACGTGGTGCTTCTTAATAAATCTGACAATACGAAGGTCTGGGGACATGCGTAACTATTTCACCAGATACAGCTTTTCCTGGCGGCCGTCGACAAACCGGGCTTTTCCGTCTATAAAAATTATATTTTCTTCGGAACCAAGGGTTACCCGCTGGTTGCCCCATTCCGGAACCGCATCAGACACACTGAACTCGAGCGCATAGGTGGTGCTGTTGTAGAGCTTGTGCTCCCCGGTTCCCTTCAGATACTCCTGGTTGTCGGTACGTCCGATTGTCATTCCCGAACCGTGGCCAAAATAGTTCACGGGGTGTGAGTACATGACCGGATTGAGTCCTTCGGCCTTGCCCCTGTCGAGAACTGCCTTAAGTATTTCGTTGCCGCTGCGGCCCTCTTTCATCTCCTCCATGCATATTTCCTGAAATCTCTTATGCTTCTCAAACAGAGCCTTCAGTCCGGCCGGTGCGTCGGTTTCATCCGGAAGCAGCACATAACCGTTATGCTGCATATCGGTGGTAAGTCCCATATAGCTGATGCCCACATCGCAATGTAGCACGTCGCCGCGCCGGATTACATTGTCGTTACCGTATTTTGCCTGCGCCGCGGGTGAACGCTTTATGCTGAACGACGGGAAAAACCAGTACTCCATATTCATATCCTTGATTCTTTCAGCGGTCCACCAGCGCACATCGTCAGCCGTGGTTACATCGGGAGTGATAACGGCGTTGCTGTACATCTCTTTGATAAGATCGTGGGCAATGCCGCACAGATGCCTGAAGAAGCTTACCTCCCAGGGGGTGCGGGTTTCATACCATCCTATGACGACCTTCTTGGCCGACACCAGGCGGCTGCGGTATTTGTTATCGAGGGCGTTGTAGAGCCTCTCATAGTACAGGTGCGAGAGTCCGTTGGCATGGCTGAAGTCATCTATCACCTCAGGGTCATAGTTGATGCCAATACGTTTCGGATCGGCTTTGCGGATGTAGTCGGCTACGGCAGTGAACTGGGCCTCGGCTCCCGAGGCGCGGTCGGTGAAGATGCCCTCGTACATGTATCCCGATGCACCCGGACCGTGCCACGTTGCTGACAGCTTTTTGAAACCGTCACCGCTGTCGTGGAAGATGAGTATCGACAGGCGGCGGGCGTTGTCGAGCGGACGGGTTGTGAGGGTTTGGTAGACCGGATCTTCGGAGTACTCGAAGTTGATTATCACCCACATGTCGAGGTTTTCGCGACGCATTATTTCAGGAAGAACGTTATCGATCTTCCATTCGAGGTTTTTGTTATAGAGCTCAGCCTGCTGCCTCTGTGTGAGGGTTGGCATGTCGATGTCGCGCATCTGGGCGACGGCCGGCAGCATCAAGCCTGCCGCAACGATGGTAAAGATCAGCTTTTTCATAATTATAATATCAAGAGCTTAAAACTACAAACTTTCTCCGGAATAACAACCCTGTGGCGTACACCATACTATATACTATGAGGCCCTTCTCCCGAGAATCCATCTTTTGAAGAATAGATCATCAATGACAGATCCAATTTTAGTCGGATTTATCATTGCGAATATTTTCGTTGCGAAATATTTCGCAATCGAGACAGGAGGCCGGTCGCCTGATACCTGATACCTGATACCCGATACCAGTTACCTGTTACCATTAATCATTACAGCCTTCAGCGCTTCCACCTCTTCCTTTAGCGCCTGAAGCTCTGATCTCAGCTCCCTGTTTTCCAGTTGCTGTGATTCTATCTGTTGTTGCTGCTCTTTGACCCCTTCAATCAATAAAGGTATCAGGGCAGTATATTCCATCGAATATATATCATTCAGTTCATCGTATCTTACTGATTCAGGCACTATATTAATTACTTCCTGTGCAATCAATCCAAGATTAGGCAGGGCATCATTATCAATCCACCGAAATCTTACTCCGTTAAGCTGCAAGAGCTTATTAAGACTCTCTGCTGAATCAATTATTTGAATATCTTTCTTCAATCTTAAATCACTATAATTTGTCCACGCAACATTGCCACCAATCGCTGTAGCGCCAGTAATGCGGAACATATTATTTCCGATATCTGGCCCTGTACTACTATTCAGATTAATCGCAAATGAATAATTACCAGTTGCTTTTGCTCTATATCCCATTGCAGTGGAATAGCTTCCCGATGCTGTAGTATTATAACCCGTTGCAAGGGAAACACCGCCCGATGCTGTTGCGTAAGTACCAAAGGCCATAGAGTATTCTCCAGAAGCTGTTGAGTGTGTTCCCAATGCTGTTGAAAGCCGTGCCGTTGCTCTTGTATTAAGACCCATAGCAACCGAATTAGCACCAATACTTTCTTTGTCCCATTGTGTTCCCTGAACATGCCCTGCTCTGAATGCGGCTTTATCGGGATACCACATCATCCGGGTACCAGCACCTGAGATCGGGGGGTCACCAGGGCCAGTTGCTTTATACTCCCCATTAAAAAGAACATTACCGCCACCAACATCAATGCCTTCCACATGCAGAGGAGCTGTCGGAGTTACAGACCCAATACCAACGCTGCCGCCCATGATTGACATTGTGTTAGCCTGAGAAATAACTGTACCGTATTGATTACTAAGAGCAATCCCAAAAGAGTAATTACCACTTACTTCAATCCCGTTACCCATTGAAGTTGAATTTTGTCCACTGGCAGTTGACCATGGCCCTATAGCTACAGAAGCTGAACCTGTCGCCTTTGTTCCAACCCCTAATGCAATTGAGCCATTCCCACCGGTAGAGAGAGTTCTGTCACCAAAGGCAAAGCATCTGCCAAGAGACTCTCTGTTTGCAACGGCTTCATTACCTATTGCAATCGAATAGAGTCCGATTGCTCTGGATTTATATCCCATTGCCACATTGCTTCCTCCCTGCGTTTCGGCCTCTCTCCCAATTGCAAAAGACCAGGTGCCAGATGCAATAGAATTATTACCTATAGCCACGCTACCTTCACTCATCGCTTTTGATTGATACCCTGCAGTGAAAGAGTATCTTGCGTGACTTTCTGATTGATATCCGAAAGCTACAGAATGCCTGGCGTCTGCCAGGGTTCTCGATTCATATCCAAATGCAAATGATTCGGGACCGTAGGTCATTGAATTCTGTCCACCTGCAAAAGAGTTATATCCAATAGAATTGGTTCCGTTTCCAATTGCCATCGAAGAGGTGCCATCAGCCTGTGGACCAAGGCCAATCGCCGTAGAAAAGGTCCCCATCGCCTTAGAACTACTACCTAAGGCAGTTGCACCATATCCTGACGCAACCACATTTAGTCCAATAGCCACAGCACCAAAATAAGTGGCATTCGCGCCCAAGCCTATCGCTATAGAATAGTCGCCAGATGCCTCAGTAGTTTTTCCGGTATATATTCCATACTCATCATATCCTTCAGATCCAAATGCATAAGCGCCCCGTCCTGAAGCAATAGCCCTATTACCTATGGCATATGCGTCTGTGCCACTTGCCCGGGACATTTCTCCGAATGAAAATGAATTGTCACCAGATGCGACAGCTCTTTTACCAAATGAGTATGAATTGTCCTGACCTGCAACTGCACTGTCCCCCAAGGCAAGCGAATTAATGCCTTCTGCTTTTGCATTATTTCCAATTGCAGTTGAATAATGACCCGTTGCAATTGACTTATACCCCAGTGCCTGGGAGTAATCGCCCTGTGCAATCGATTCATATCCTGAAGAAAAAGAGTTTTCTCCGACATTTGTCGGACTTTCTATCAAAATCTTTCCGGTCAGGAATGCATTCTTCAACGGGTACCAAAGTATTCTGTTCTCTGAGGGATTTATAATACCCTCCGATGAAGTATTTACATCAAAAAAACTCCTGCCTCCCTTTGATTCCTCCATACTTCCGATGGCAAAGCCGCCTTTTACCGGTTTACCTGAGGTGTTTTCCGAAATATACATCCTGATGCTGTCGCGGGTGACACGCATATACTCGTGGCCCGGAGCCTTGCTCTCCTCCATGCTGCCGATGGCAAAACCGCCCTTGACCGGCTTGCCCAATAGGTCTTGATAGAGATAAATCCTCACCGAATCACGGTTGACTATAAACAGGTTGTCGGGCTCTGCTTTTGACTCCTCCATACTGCCGATGGCAAATCCTCCCTTGACGGCTTTGTTTTCACCATCACCGACATATACCCTTACTCCTTCATTATATACAGCGAAAACCGTCTGACCGTTTTTGTTTTTAACCTCGAACAGGGCCTCGTCATTTAATGCTGCTTCTCCAGCCACTTCAAGCTTCTTCAAGGTGCCGGTCAGATCACCGGCTGCCATGGCATACGGCACACTCCACAGGCGGGAGGCACCCATAACCTTCCATCCCCCATGGTCAATCTCGGTACGAATAAATTTCGGCAATATACTCCAGTCTATTTCAGCAAAGGTAGCTGCAGTACCTGCCTGCCTTGCTCCCCTGCCCAGCACAAGCGAGAAAAATCCTGTTGCATTTGTGGTAACCGACGTATGCAACTCCTGCCAGAAGAGTGTTCCGCCAAGGGAATCAGACTCAACAGAGATACGTACAGGCAGAACCGTGTTCCTTATAGGTTCGCCGGCAT
>JAWOIF010000112.1:0-10898 GCA_046484805.1 Bacteroidales bacterium | reverse complement strand
CAGTTTTGTATCACGGGTGATCCACATTGAGGATTCGGTATCGCGCTCGGTGTCAGTAGCAAGATATTCATCGCACTTGTATCCTGATATCGTCTTCGATCTGCCGGTCTTCTTGTAAACACCCATATATGTTTCATCAAACTCAGGATCTTCGGGTTTGACATCGGCAGGTTCCGTCTGAGGTTCATCGGGTATAGCCATTATCATACCCGATTTCGATCCGTCCTCTTCTGAGAGCATAAAGAAGCATTTATTAACATTATCGAACAGGAAGAGAGCCGTGCCTTCATCATTCTGTTGATCGGCATCTTTGAACTCGATGGCGCTGTTCAGGTTGCTGCTGTTATAAAGTATGGTGTACAGTACCTTTCCATCTGAGGCTCCTTCATCATTGAAGTTTTCAATCTCCATAACAACCCGGCCTGAAAATTTGTAGTCTTCATCATGTTTCAGGGTCACCTCTCCGAATCCCATTCCGAGAGCTGTCAGATCAACAGATCCACCTGAACCCATACCCGAGAAATAACCTCCCGATGAGGCAGCAGTGTCACCATTTGCTATACGAGCACGTTCAAACGCCTCATTAACCTTCTTTTCGGCAGCTTTCTCGATCTCTTTGGATATCTGCTTCTCAACCGCCTTTGTGGCTCCCCTGGTGGCAGCCGAAACGCCCCTCTTAATAAGATTGCCTACCTGTGCACTTCCTGTTACCGGAATAAGCATTAAAAATGCCGCTACTAAAAGGATATTTCTTACTTTCATTTTTGTATTATTTGGTTAGTTCCAGATAACAAATCTAAAAAAAAATATTGAGCCGACATAGTAGCCACATTATTCATCCTTTTCGTACATTTGAAATAAAAAGTCAAAAAGTCGCAAAAAGAAAAATCATGATGAGCACAACTTCAACAATTACTGCGGTCATAATCATGGCCGTTACCTTACTGTTTCAGTCATGCAGTTCAGGCAGAGGACAGAGGCGCGATGCATCCCTGGCAACCTTTGTAAATCTCGGGGAGGCACTCGGAAATGAGAAAGATTTTTTATTGTCAGAGCTGGCAACAGATATAAGGCATATTGCACTTGAGACCAGTGAAGATATTCTGATAAGCAGCAGGGGTTCATTTACGGGAGACCCTGTTATCCTGACTCCTGAGGGGTTCCTTCTGATAACACAGAACAAGACTCCGTTGCACATCTTTGACAGCGAGGGCAGGTTTATACGCAGGATAGGGTCAATTGGACGGGGTCCCGGAGAGTATTCAACAGGTTATATGACTGTCTACTGCAGTGAATTACGGCATATATACATAAAAAACAGCTATGGAGGAGACATCCTTGAGTTCGACTGGGAAGGCAATCTGATTAAAAAATTTCGGGCAGAAGCAGACCTTCTTAATTTCCAGGTTATTGACAAGGGATTGTTTTTAGGTGCCCTATCGGTATTTCCACAGCATGACACCCTTGGCTACAACTACATTCTGTTCAATGATCAGGGGGAAACGGTAAAAACCATTGCCATTGACGGTAATGCAATTGTCGATCTGGCCCCGGAAGGAAGTGCTCATGTTCAGGGATATATAATGACTCCGCTGCTTTCAATAGGGCAAAAAGGTATCAACATCAATACCTTAAGGAATGATACAATTTTTACAGTCTATAAAAATGGGGATATTAATTATACACTAACGTGGGACAAAGGGCGATACACTCCTGACTTCCCGATTCATCTGGCTCCAAACTACAGGGACAGAGCAGATCATTTCCTGCAGATACAATTGGTTACCGAAACCCGGCAGTACTGGTATCTGAACTGCTTACTGGAAAAGCGGGTGAACAGGATTTTGCTCGATAAAAGAGATGGAACAGCATTCAGGATTTCGAGAGTCACCAATGACATTGACGGAACTTTGACACAGTTACCCGGATTTAATACCCGGGGTGACCAGGTTATTCGTCTCACAGATCCTGTAATGCTGAAGAAAAGTATATCGTCAAACAGCTATAGTGATGAAGATTTGAAATACCCTGAAAAAGAAAGGGCCTTCCGCGAGATGGTGGAAGCATTGAAGGAAGATGACAATCCGGTTGTAACAATTATAACATTTCGTTGATTTATACCGCCGCCGCCGAAAGAGGGGGTGGTGGGATTCACGGTTCTATTAATATTGCACCCCTCTGGGATGCGATTGGAGGCCTCTGGGGTGTGATTGTAGCTGGGATGCGATTGGAGGCCTCTGGGGTACGATTGGAGGCCTCTGGGGTGTGATTGGAGCTGGGGTGCGATTGGAGCTGGGGTGCGATTGGAGGCCTCTGGGGTGTGATTGTAGCTGGGATGCGATTTTAGCTGGGGTGCGATTGGAGGCCTCTGGGGTGTGATTGTAGCTGGGATGCTATTGTATTAAGCCATTAAGCCTTTTACGCTATTACGCTATTACGCCTATTACGCCTATTACGCCCTTTTTTTTTTATATAACCTCTTTTTTTGCTGACCGCACGTAGGCGGCGTTGCGAAAGCGCAGCGCCGACCAGGTGTCGTCGACGTTCACCTGGCTCACTCTGCGGAAGCCCTTATCCTCGAGCGGCTCCCAGCCATGATCACGGTCGATATCACTGCTGATACTGCGTATGCCTTTCTTCGGATATGCGAACCAGAGCACTCCGTCGGCGTCGAGATTATGCATCGCCACGGGAGCGTGCTTTTTGATCTCGGTGCTGTTTCCGACAAAAACGATCATGAATTCATAAAGGTATCTCTGATCGATACACCTGTCTATCTGCACACCTGACAGCTTCTTTTTCAGGCGGTTAAAATGAGTATCAGGGGCATTGATAATGGCAATTCTGTCCTGACCCCTGAATCTGAGTTTCCTGATAACACCTTCCATAATTCCCCTTAAATTATACCCAAATCTAACAATATTAATTTCAGAATACCAAACAAAATCCGTTTGTTAACATTATTAAGCTGCAGCCATCTGTCCTGAATAAATTGTAAAACAAACAGTTATAAGCGGTACATTTTTTTCGCCGGCAACAAAGATGGGGGGGGCACCCGGTTCTATTATTATTGCACCCCGCTGTTAATGTCAAATGACATTAACTCTGGGGTGCGATTGTACGCCCCTGGGGTGCGATTGTATTCCGCTGGGGTGCGATTGTATGCCGCTGGGGTGCGATTGTACGCCGATGGGGTGCGATTGTATTCCGATGGGGTGCGATTGTATTCCGATGGGGTGCGATTGTATTCCGCTCACGACCGAAGGGAGAACCGAGCCGAAGGCGAGCTCACCGGAGCCTGAAAGGCGAAGGTAAAAAAACCTGAAACCTGAAACCTGAAACCTGAAACCATTTTATTATCTTTGCATTATCAATCAATGGGGTGCCTTATAAAAACGGGCTGAGATCATACCCTTACAACCTGATCCGGGTAATGCCGGCGGAGGGAAAGAGTATCAAACGATCAGCTACCACAGACAACCTCATTTTTTGAAACAGATTGTTGTAAAACTTAATGTTCAAAAGATGAAGAAGTTACGAATCAAACAAATGACAGCGGCTCTGCTTTTGAGCCTTGCGACACTGCCTGCCGTGGCCCAGCGCGCCACAATAGCCGGCACGATTACCGGTGATGACGGGCATCCTCTTGCGGGTGCTACCGTCATTGCTGTGGGAACACTCGGCGGTACGGCTGCCGCCGTCGATGGCAGCTACATACTCAATGTAGGCCGCGACGGAAAGTACGAGATAAGGGTATCGTTCGTAGGTTACGAGCCGGTCATCCGAAGCGTAGAGGTCAGGGGCGCGGCCACGGCCGACTTCGCACTCTCTCCTGCTGCCATCCCGGCGGCGGAGGTTGTCGTCAGCGCAACGCGGGCGGGCAACCGCACGCCTGTGACATACCAGACTGTCACCGGCGAGGAGCTGAAGCGCAACAACTTCGGAGCCGACATTCCCTTCCTGCTGGCGATGACTCCATCGCTGGTGGAGACCTCCGAGGCGGGTAACGGCATTGGCTACACATCGATGCGCATAAGGGGATCCGACGCCAGCCGCATCAACGTCACCATCGACGGCATACCGCTGAACGACGCCGAGTCGCAGCAGGTGTTCTGGGTTGACCTCCCCGACTTTGCGTCGTCGGTCGAGAGCATCCAGGTGCAGCGCGGCGTCGGCACCTCCGGCAACGGAGCCGGGGCCTTCGGGGCTTCGGTGAACATCCAGACCCTCTCTCCGGGCGCTGATGCGGTGGCTACCGTTACGGGAACCCTTGGTTCCTTCAATACCTTTAAGCAGAGTGTTAGTGTGGGAACCGGGACGATTGCGGACAGGGTGTCGATGCTGATGCGCTATTCGGGGCTGCGGAGTGACGGGTATGTGCGGCACAGCGGCTCTGACCACCGGTCGATGTTTGTGACGGGGGTGTACAGTGCGGGGCGGTCGAGGCTGAAGGCGAATGTGATTATCGGCGAGGAGCAGACGGGCATTAGCTGGTGGGGTGTGACGCGCGAGATGATGGCTGTTGACCGGCGGTATAATGAGGCCGGCGTGTATACCGACTCCGAGGGTGTGGAGCGTTACTATGAGAACCAGACCGATAACTACTGGCAGAACCATTACCACCTGATTTTCAGCCGCAATATGGGGGGCGGGCTGCTGCTGCACACGGCGGCGCACCTGACCGACGGCAAGGGCTATTACGAGCAGTACAAGGAGGAGAGGCGGCTGTCGGAGTTCGGGCTTCCGGAGGTGGTGATTGGCGGGGAGACGTTTTCGCGTTCCGACGTGATTCACAGGAAGTGGAATGACAATCTTTTTTACGGCTTTACGTGGGCTCTGAAGTACGATGGCGGGGGTACCGACGCTGCCATTGGCGGGGCGGTGAACAGGCACGATGGCGACCACTTTGGCAGGGTGATATGGATGCGGTATCCGGGGGATGCTGAGAGTGGATATGAGTGGTATCTCAACAATGGCGTCAAGGATGAGTTCAATATATATGGTAAGGTGAACCAGATGCTGTCTCCGCGGCTGAGTGCCTTTGCCGACCTGCAGCTGAGGCTTATCGGTTACCGTATGGAGGGTCCCGATGACAACCTGCTGCTGCTTGACCAGGAGCACCGGTACAGCTTTTTCAATCCGAAAGCAGGGCTGTTTTATTCGGCGGCGCCGGGGCATGACCTGTATGCGTCGGTGGCTGTGGCGCACCGCGAGCCTACCCGTGCCAACTACAAGGATGCCGTTGGCGATGCCATGGCGACACCACAGCCAGAGAGGCTCACCGACTTTGAAGCGGGGTATTCGTTTCGGTCGGGTGGCGCGGCTTTAAACGTGAATCTGTATTACATGCTGTATCGCGATCAGCTGGTTCCTACCGGGGAGCTTAGCAATGTGGGGTATCCTATCATGACCAACGTGCGTGACAGTTACCGTGCGGGTATTGAGATAGTTACGGCGGTGCGGCCGGCGGAGTTCCTGGAGTGGAACCTGAGCCTGACGCTGAGCCGCAACAAGATCAGGGACTTTGTGGAGTACTATACTGACTACAACACTTCGGACTGGAGTGAGGAGTACCGTTCGCGTGAGCTGGGACTGGTTGACATAGCCTACTCTCCGGCGGTGATTGGCGGCAGTGAGCTGGTGTTCAGGCCGTTTGCGAATGCTGAGCTGCGGCTTTTGGGAAAATATGTTGGCAGCCAGTACTTTGACAATACGATGAGTGCTGTGCGGCGCCTCGATCCGTATTTCGTGTCGAACGCGGTGGCCTCGTACAGGTTTGATTTCGGGGGTGTGAAGGAGGCAGTGGTGAGTCTGGCGGCGAACAACCTCTTCAACAGCATGTATGTTAGCAACGCCTATGGCGGCAACTGGTATGAAGACGGAGTGGAGCAGACGTGGGCGTATTACTTTCCCCAGGCCGGCATTAACTGGATGATGAGGGTAGGATTAACGTTCTGAAACCATGAATAACCTTATACCCTGGATTACCGAACACTGGCTTGAAATCTTCGGCGCTTTGGCCGGGATTGTCTACGTTTTGCTTGAGATAAGGCAGAACATCTGGTTATGGCCGGTAGGGATAGTGACCTCGTCGGTTTATATAATAGTCTTCTTCACCAGTAAGTTTTACGCTGACATGAGCCTGCAGGTGTACTATCTGGTTATCAGTTTTTACGGCTGGTATGCCTGGAGTTACGGCACCCTGAACCAAGACCGGCGACATAAGGGTGAGCTCACCACCGAAGGTAGTAATCCGGTACCCGGTACCCGGTACCCGGTACCACTAACCAGAAACCAGAACCGAGACCGGCGAGAGCCGGGCGAGCTCACGACCGAAGGGAGTAAACCAGAAACTAGAACCGAGACCGGCGAGAGCCGGGCGAGCTCACGACCGAAGGGAGTAAACCAGAAACCAGAAACTCTTATTGTGACCCCCACCCCCCTCCGCCTCGTGGTGAAGCTTGCTGGCGTTTACATAATCCTGCACGCGGCGATGTGGTATATACTTGCTAACCACACCGATTCGCCGGTAGCCGGGTGGGACTCGTTCACGACGGCCCTTTCGGTGATAGCCACCTGGATGCTGGCCCGCAAGTACATTGAGCACTGGATATTGTGGATAATTGTCAATATTATCTCGATGATTCTCTATATTTACAAGGGATTGTATCCTACCACAGTGTTGTTTTTTGTTTACGCCCTGATGGCGATTGTCGGATACCGGGAGTGGAGCAGGGATATGAAAAGTAACGAAAGAATCAGGATAATGACCAGATGATATAATTTGAAGAACTGACATGGCAGTCAAAACCGGAGACAGAATCATGAATCTTGCAGACAGCAGAATTGTTATTGTGGCTGACGGGGCCTTTCCGCGGCATCGGGTACCGCTTGCGGCGCTTGATGAGGCTGATTTCATTGTCTGCTGCGACGGGGCTGCGGCCTCACTTGTTGAGTATGGTCTAGAGCCGGCAGTAATAATCGGTGATCTCGACTCACTTGAACCCACTCTGGCTGCAAGATTCAGCGACCGGCTGGTGAAGGAGTCCGATCAGGAGACCAACGATCTTACCAAGGCGGTACGTTGGTGCGTTTCCCGCGGCGCCAAAGGAGTTACCATAGTTGGGGCCACCGGCAAGCGCGAGGACCATACCCTGGGCAACATCTCTCTGCTGGCCGATTATGGGAAGATTGTCAGAGTAAAGATGCTTACTGATACCGGAACCATGTTCCCTGTTTACGGAGACTGTGACCAGGTCAGAGACCGGCAAAAAGGCCAAATCAGTCCCGAGGCCCGTAAGAGCTCCATTTCTACCAATCCCGGGCAGCGCATTTCGGTTGTTTCCCTGGACAGCAACACCAGGTTGACGGCTACAGGACTTGAATACCCTATAGAAGATCTCCTTCTTGAGAGCTGGTGGACCGCCACCCTTAACACCGCCACCGGAACCAGGGTAACACTAACCTTCACCTCTGCCCGGCTTATCATCTACCTCGGTCACGTATAGCCACTTAGCCCTGCGACCTGCGCCCTGCGCCCTGCACCATGACTTTTCTCATCCCAAAAAAAGGTTTATAAAACTCATTACTTACTCGTCTGAATTAAGGTAATAAAACCATTTTTTTGTTTAAATTTGGTTGCAATACATTTCTCGGGTCATAAAAGTGCAGCAGAAGCTCATGAAATGGCTCGTTGTATGGTTAGCCCCATGTGACTGACGGGGCGGTCGCATAACTGCTTATGATTTTTTCGACAAAAAAACCTGAAACAATATGATTCAAAAGGACAGGGATTTTTGTATTTTAGCGATTATTAACGAGCTTTCGGTTGGTCATTAATGAAAAAAGTTCTATTAATCTGAAAATTTTTACAGCTCTGGAAACAAGTTATTAACAGACAATCGCAGATGAGGAAAATAGCCAAAAAGATAGAGAAGATTATTGTATATGCCCTTATTTCAATGATGGCAATCATCCTTATACTCGCCACAATCGAATTAGGCTATTACCTGATAACCAGTATTATAGGCTCAAAATACCTATTGATTAACCTTGACAATCTCATGGACATGTTTGGGGTGTTCCTGCTGGTACTCATTGGCATTGAGTTGCTTGACACCATCAAGGTTTACCTGCGCGAGAATGTTGTTCATGTTGAAGTTGTTGTGCTGGTGGCCATAATAGCCCTGGCCAGGAAAGTGGTGGTTTTGAAGATTGAGGAGCTTGAAGGGATTGCAATCATCGGCATTGCGTTACTTGTTGTGGCTCTGTCAGTTACGTATTACCTTATCAAGAAGGCAGGGCTCATGGTGTGTGACATGGGCGACGATGAGCCGGAGAAGAAAGGTCCGGAGGAGGCAAAAAAGTAGTTTTTCGGGGGAACCAGGGGTTCCCGTTATAATATTAACGCTCGCTGCATTGATATGAAAAAACCTATTGAACCGGAGATATTCTCCGTTGATGGAACCATGAGGATCGGGATCAGATTCCGGTTTGATCCTCATACAAGCGGACTTGTCAGGCGTTTACCCGGAGCTCATTACTCGGGTGAAAGAAAGTGCTGGCACATAGCCGTCAGAACCGATATTGTAACATTTCTGAGAGAGTGGTTTGGTGAAGACTACATGATTTCCGAACCTACCGGAGGCGATGACCCGACGGCAGAAGAGAATACCACCATTGCTTCGGCGGACGATTGGATTCCGAAGTTCATTCCCACCACACGCAGGATATCATCAGAAGGCAATGAGAAACCATTGAAGGTTGTCGAGCCGTATATTTCTGCCGACGCTGATGAGTTGGAGATACCCCCCTGGCCGGGAGGAGCTTTTCCACAGCAGTCCGAACCCGAATCGGCCGGAGACCTTAACAGAACATCTCCTGGTGACCCTGAGCCCACCACCGCCGGCAGTCACGAACCACCCACCCCGGCCGGCCGGCCGGCTCCTCCCGGCCCGGAGCCGGGCCAGCCAGCAGGCGGGAGAAGTTCCATCCAGAGTGACCACCCCGCCCCAACAGGCTTGCTCATGCGCCGCACCCGTGTTGAGATAGCCAACATTCCCGGTTCCCGAATGATGATGATAAAATTTCACGGATGGTATGACAAGAGTTGGATAGCTGAAATGCGGCAGTACGGCAGGGTTGATTACCTGAAGGGCAGGAATGAATGGAGGTTGCCATGGTCGAAGCAGGCTGTCGATTCGTTGAGTGATTATTTTTCCGTTGAGGGACTTGAAGTTGAGGTGCGCAGGAATGTGATTCCTGTTGCCGTGGTAAAGCAGCGCGATGAGATTGCAGGGGAGATAAGGCAGCGGGAGTTAGGGGTGGAAGGGCATGAGGCGGTGAGGCTTCTTGAGAGGCACCTCAGGGAGAAGAGGCAGAGTGAGAGCACGATAAAGACGTACACGTCGATGTTGCTTCTGTTCTTTAAGTATTTTGATGATCGCCGGCCAGATGAAATAACCACCGGAGATGTTTCAGAGTTTATGACTGAGTTTGTGATACCACTTGACTATTCAGCATCTTTCCAGAACCAGTTGGTAACGGCGATCAAAACCTACTATACACTAACCGGAGGGAAGGTCAGCACTGCGAGTCTGCTGAGGCCCAGGCGTAGCAGGCCATTACCGAAGGTCTTTTCCAGGGAGGAGGTTAAGCGCATACTGAATTCGACGGTCAACATCAAGCACCGGCTTATACTTTGGATGATTTATTCATGTGGTCTGCGCCGCGGAGAGATTACCAACATAAAGCTTACCGACCTTGACCGGTCGCGCAACCTGTTGCACATCAGGGAGGGGAAGGGAAAGGTTGACAGGGTTGTACCCATGTCGGCCAAAGTCTGGGAAAAGGTTGATGATTATATAGAAGGTTTCAGTCCGAAGGTATATCTTTTTGAAGGACAGTCTGGAGGCAGGTATACCACCGGAAGCGTTTACAATGTATTCCGGAAGGCATTAAGTCGTTCAGGCATCAAGAAGGAGGTAGGGGTTCATGCCCTGAGGCACAGTTACGCCACCCACCTTCACGAAAGCGGTTTGGATATCAGATACATACAAGAACTATTGGGACACAGGAGCAGCCGCACGACTGAGATATACACCCATGTCAGTCGCCGGAGCCTGATGTCGGTCAGGAACCCGATAGACGACATTGACCTTAAGTAAACCCTGCTATGCCCTTTACACCTTCTACACCTTCTACGCCATTTACGCCTTCTACGCCCTTTACGTATTCTAAGACAAAAGCAAACAATTTTACACAATTTTTTTCTCATAAGTAATAACATAGGGAGATTCTCTTTTGACAGTAGCAAAGACTCTGTTAACAAGTTTACAGCAAACAGCGTTAATGACCAGCTTATGATTCTTTCCCTCAGCTATTTTTCTCTGGTAGTAGTTACGTAATTCAGGGTCGAAGTGTATTGCAGAGTTGGCTTCATTGTTAAGAAGCGTTTTGATCTGTTTGTTTGCCAGGTAGCTGGTTCTTGTTTTTCCTTTTACAGAAGTTCCGGAAGAGTGTTCAAATGGTGCTATCCCTGAGTACGAAGCATATTTACGACCATTTTCAAATGCGGTGAAGTTGTTTGTAGAGACAAGCATGAATGCCGCAATAACGCAACCTATGCCTTTGACAGAAGTAGCCATTTTGTAGTTTTTGTTCAGTTGCTCATCTGCCTTGATAAGATCCTTAATCTGTTTTTCAATGTCCTGAACACTCCGTTTAAGCTCTTCGATCTTGGTTTCAATGTCCTTTGTAAGAGAAGACAACCCGGTTATTCTTTGATATTGCTGATGGCTTTTCAGGCTGTTCTTCAGAGAGGTTGACAGACGTACCAGCTGGGATCTGTAGGTGAGCAGCTGCTTTAACTGCATCATGTTAACTGAAGGCAGAGAGAA
>JAWOIF010000074.1:0-23631 GCA_046484805.1 Bacteroidales bacterium | reverse complement strand
GCTGCAGAAAGCGATCGAACAGGCAAGCGAAAGGAATTTTCTGGGTGATGAGATACTGGGCAGCAGCTTCAGCTTCGATCTTGAGATAATACCGGGGGCAGGATCATACCTTTGCGGTGAGGAACTTACCCTCCTTGAATCCCTCGAGGGCAAGCGCGGCTACCCCAGAATCAAGCCCCCATTCCCGGCTGAAAAGGGGTTGTGGGGCGAACCAACCCTGATCAACAATGTAGAGACTCTGGCCAACCTGCCCTCAATTATTAGTCACGGAGCAGTATGGTACCGCAGTATGGGCACAGAGACAACCCCCGGAACCAAGATATTCACCATAAGCGGCGATGTAAGGAAACCGGGGTGCTATGAGGTTAATTCCGGGGTGAAGCTCGGGGAACTGATAGACAACCTCGCCGGAGGTCCGGCAGACGGCAAGCCCTGGAAGACAGTTCTTCTCGGCGGTGCCGCAGGAACTTTCGTCCCTCCCTCATACGCCGATGCCGTAATGTCTTATGACGAGCTAAGGGATAAAGGAGCAACACTCGGCTCGGGTGCGGTCATCGTACTCGGCAGCAATCGTAAACTTATCCCATTCACACAGAATATACTGAAGTTTTTCAGGCATGAGAGCTGCGGCAAATGCGTTCCCTGCAGGATAGGCACCAGTTACCTGCATGAACGGTCGCTGCTTCTTGACGGCGCTGACGCTGACGAGCGCCTGGCTATTCTAAACGACATACTGAACCACTCAAGACAGATGGCAAAGAGTTCTCTTTGTCCGCTGGGCCAGTCTCCAATACTGCCGGTTGAGTCGCTTCACAGACATTTCACCGAAGCTATAGCCAAAGAGTAAAAAATGAACCCGAAAGAGACTATGGTCACCATAACGATAGACAACAAATCCATACAGGCACCGGCCGGTGCCAATCTACTGGAGGTTGCCCGAAGCAACGGCTTTGCGGTTCCCGGGCTGTGCTATCACCGGAAGCTGAGCCCCACCGGCGCATGCAGACTCTGCCTGGTAAAGATAGAGGGTATGCGCGGACTGGTCACCAGTTGCACGGTGAAGATAACCGATGGCATGAAGGTTACAGCATTCGATGATGAGATAGAGGAAACCCGCAGGCTGCTACTAAACTACCTTCTTTACGAGCACAACGACACCTACGACGGCACCTACCCCGACGAAATGAGGGAGCTTATACTGCGTTACGGACTCGACAAGCCCGAGAACCGGTACTTCCCGTCGGTTTGGCAGACCCTGCCATTCGAAACAGAAGACACCTCGCCGGTACTCACCTATGACCCGGCAAAGTGCATTAAGTGCTTCAGGTGTATCAAGGCGTGCGACGAGGTGCAGGGCAAAAACGTACTCTCATTTACCGAAAGAGGCATTAAGTCGTTCATAATTGCAGGAACCGGGGTTTGGGGTGAAAGTGAATGTGACGGATGCGGTGAATGTATCCAGCTATGCCCCACCGGAGCCATAGTCGAGAAACCCTGCCGGGATGTTATCAGACTTGATAAAACAGAACGCAATGTGATAACCACATGCCCCTACTGCGGCGTCGGTTGCCAGATAGAATTGCTTGTACAGGACGGTAAGATAGTGAGGAGCAATGGTGTTGAGGGAGTATCGCCAAATGACGGGAGGTTGTGCGTAAAGGGCCGCTTTGGCTATGAATTCGTTCACAGTCCAGACAGACTTACAAAACCACTAATAAAGCGTAACGGCAAATTCGAGGAAGCCACCTGGGATGAAGCACTTGACTATATTGCCGAACGGTTTACAGCTATCAGGGACGAATACGGACCCGATTCGCTGGCAGGTTATGCCTCGGCGAAGTGCACCAACGAGGACAACTACCTGTTCCAGAAGTTTATCAGAACCGTCTTTGGTACCAACAACATTGACTACTGCACACGTCTGTGTCATGCATCAACGGTAACGGCAATGCTCAGGGCAATAGGTGACGGTGCCGGCAGTAACCCCATAGAAGACTTTGAAACAGTTGATTGTCTGTTCGTTACAGGAAACAATATAATTGACACCCATCCTATTACCGCTACCTACGTAAAACGTGGGGCGGCCAAAGGGCAGAAAATCATAGTGGTCGACCCGAAGTGGACGCCTCTGGTTCGATACGCCACAGTGTGGCTGCAGCCGAAACTGGGCACAGATATTGCCCTTCTTAACGGCCTCTGCCATATAATAATTAAGAACGGATGGGTAAACCGCAGCTTCATAGAAGAGAGGGTCGAGGGAGGCATGGAGGCCTTTGCACAACTGGAGGAACTCACCGCAGGCTACACCCCCACAGAAGTTGCCGCAATAACCTTGGTTCCTGAAGAGAAACTCGAACTGGCTGCAAGGCTTTACGCAACATCGCCCACCTCGATGATTGCCACAGGAATGGGTATGAGCCAGCAGGTGACTGGCACCCATAACGTTTTCTGCCTTATCAACATGATGCTTATTACAGGGCAGGTTGGCCGCGAGCGCTGCGGGATAAATCCTCCCCGCGGGCAGAATAATGTACAGGGAGCTACCGACGTGGGTTGCTCACCTGCAAACTATCCGGGTTACATTCCGGTACTTAATGATGAGAACCGCAGGAAGGTAGCCGGTATATGGGGTGTTCCCTATGAATCGCTTTCAGCCCGCCCCGGCCTTACGACCATTGAGATCATGCAGGCTGCATATGAGGGACGCATTAAGGCTATGTTCATAATGGGTGAAAACCCGATGATAAGCGACCCCAACCTGAATCATACAGAGGAGGCTCTTAAGAGAATGGAGTTCATGGTGGTACAGGATATCTTCCATACCGAAACAACACCCTTCGCCGATGTTATACTGCCTGCCTCGTCATGGGCCGAGAAGGAAGGGACCTTCGTGAACAGCGACCGCAGGGTGCTACGGGTCAGGAGAGCCGTTGATTGTCCGGGTGAAGCCAGGGAAGACTGGAAAATAATTCATGAACTGGCCGGAAGGATGGGCCGGCCGATGCCTGACTACCGCAATGAGGCAGAGATATTTGCCGAGTTGGCCAGCGTAACACCCATTCTGGGAGGTATCACATTCGAAAGGCTTGAGAGAGGGAGTATCCAATGGCCCTGCCCCTCCCCTGACCATCCGGGAACGCCAACCCTGTACCTCGAAAAATTCAACACACCAACAGGACGAGGTAAACTGTTTCCTGTCGGGTATACTCCACAGAATGAAAAGATTGACGGAGAATACCCGCTGATGCTGAACAGCGGAAGGCTGCTGTATCACTACCATACCGCAACCATGACCCGTCGTACCAGGGCGCTACGTGATTTCGTCAATGAGGCGTACGCATTGATGCATCCAAACGATGCCGCCAGGGAGGGGGTCACTGAAGGTTGCATGGTGAGAATTGAATCGCGGAGGGGAGTGATTGAAACGACTGCCCGCATATCAGAAGAGATACTTGAGGGTGAAGTATTCATGCCGTGGCATTTTACAGAATCGCAGGTCAACAGGCTGACACGTGACGAGCTCGATCCCTACAGCAAGATAGCCCCCTTCAAGCTTTCTGCCGTAAGGGTTACCAGAATTTAATCAGTCAGAAAGTGCTATTATGAGTTTACACATTGACCTCATTATCAGCGTAGTGCTGGCTTTTATAATGTTCGGTATCGGACTCTCGGTACCAGCCTCCAGCTTCAGGAATGTATTTGTTTACCCAAAGGCAATAGTTATCGGCCTTTCTGCACAGATGATAGGGCTGCCGCTACTCGCATTCATAATTGCATACCTGTCGGGTCTGCCACCGGCTTTTCAGGTCGGGATCATCATCCTTGCAGCCTGTCCGGGTGGTACCACATCCGGCTTCCTTACATATCTTTTCAAGGGTAACGTGGCATTATCAATATCACTTACAACAATCAACAGCTTCATAACACTCATCACCATACCTCTGTTAGTAAACCTCGGTCTGCTGGCATTCTATGGTGTAACCTCTGAAATACACCTTCCGGTACTCGATACAATAATCAAGATATTTACTGTTACAATAATACCTGCTGCTGCCGGAGTAGGTGTTAAGTCATGGAAGCCCCGGTTTGCATCGCGGGTTGAATACCCTCTCAAAATAATCTTTTCTGTATTGTTCGCTCTGGTCCTGGTGGTAATGGTCTTTGCCGGAGAACAGGAGGGCGGCTCGGGAATCACATTTGAGCAGGCACTGAAATTACTGCCGGTGATGCTGATAATGAACCTGCTGAGCTTTACTTATGGTTTTTTGAGCGGAAAGCTGCCCGGAATGGGATACCGCACTTCTTTCACTTTGGGCATTGAGGTGTCGATGCAGAATACCACACTTGCATTCCTGGTGGGAAACACGATTCTGCATAGCCATGAAATGATAAAGCCTGCGCTGGTATATGCGATGTTCTCATTTATTACAGCACTCCTCTTCAGTATGGTAGTTAAATGGATGAACCGTGCCCCGGTTTTGGGGGAGTTCAGAAACTGAGGATATCAGATATCAGATTTAATGATTTAATGATTTTCAGAACATAATTGATTTTTCGGGCACATTAAACCCTTTCCAGTAGAGTGCAAGGGGTTTGTCCCATATCCTGTCGGAGACTGATGTGATATCGGTCCTGATAAATTTTTTCTCTCCCGGCATCAGCGTGAAATAGTTATCTTCATACAATACCGGAGACACTGTCTCTCCGGTCTGAGGATCTACAATTCTTAGTCTGACAAAAACCGCAGGAACATTTCTTTCGTTTGTGATGGTAAAGTCAAATGAAGTATTAGAGGCACGGTATATCTCAATAGCCAGTTCTGTGGGCGGTATTTCAGCCATTGCCGAATAGTCTGATCCCGGTGATGCAAGCCAGTAAAAGTTCTCATCCAGGGGAATAAGAGAAGTTCTGTTATGCATTGAAAGCCTGGCAAATACTACCGTCCCTTTCTCCTTCGGAACAGGTATTTTACCCAGAGAGATTACACTGTTTGGAGTGGAATTCATCACCGTATCGAATTCGACCGTCTTTTTGCCTGCCATATCAAACAGGGTATAGTTTATCTGGGTATCCCTTCTCTCCCGCGGTGTAGCGTTAACCACGCAGAGGGTTGTATCATCAAGGTTAATCTGCACATGAAAAGGTTTGGCCGCATTTCTGTATCCATAGAAGGCTGCATTCTGCTGTAACCATACATCATAGAACTGCCCCCTGAGTGATGTCCACGGATTTTGATTCTTCCACACGAGCATACCGGTGTACCATTCCCACATACGTGCATTCTGCCCCTCCTGCAGCGAGCGGTACTGTTCATAGTTAACCATCTGTGCCTTCAGTACAAAATCGCTGAAATCCTTCACAGGACCGTATCTTGAAGGGAAGTCCTTATAAGGCAAATATTTATGGAACCGCCATTCCTGGTCGGTATTATTTTCATCAGGAACGATAAGGGCTGCAGGCGAGAGGAATCTTTTGAGGCTCTCTTCAACAGGCAGGCCAACCGATCCGATCTCGGTATTAAAAGGAAAGGATTTAAACGTAAAGAACCATGATGGTTCCATTATGCCATAAGGTCCATCGCCTGTTCCACCGTACGGATTTGTCATAAGATCGGAACCGGTTGATTCGCTGAGATAGTACCTTCCAGGATCGAGATCCGGAAAGAGAGTATCTTTCAGGTAGGCATCAATCGCAGGAGGAGGTGGAAATTCATTGCCGCCGCACCAGATAACCAGCGAGGGGTGGTTCCGAAGCATTCTGACCTGATCGGCTACCGACTTGATAAAGAGATCATGATTATCGGGGTATGTTCTTCTGACTTCCTGGTTGTCTGCCTTCTTAGGGTCGGGCCACCGTCCATTGCAATCACCCGTGATCCACAGGTCCTGCCACACCAAAATACCATATCTGTCACAAGCTTCGTAGAACTCAGGCCTCTCGGTGATTGATCCGCCCCACACTCTTATCATATTCATATTCATGGCTGCATGAAGACTGATCTCATCACGGTACCTGTCAGCAGACAACCTCAGAAGGGCGTCTGAAGCAATCCAGTTCCCTCCCTTTATGAAAACTTTTTGTCCGTTTACCTTGAATATGCGGCCACCTGTCTCCTCGTCGAACTCAGAGCTGAATTCCCTGATACCGAACCTCAACTGTTCAACATCCATGTAAGTTTCCTTATCAACCATAAACCACAGCCGGGCATCGTACATATTCTGGTTGCCCATTCCGTTTGGCCACCAAAGTCCGGGTTGCTTGACCCTTATCTTTTTCAGGGTTACGGTAACAGTCTCTCCCGGTCCTATTTTCACCTTACTGCGATTCTTTCCTTCTGTCATCTGAACTCCGAAGACACCGACAACGGTTTTGTTCGAAGCATTATACAGATCGGCAGATATGGTAACAGTCGCCGCAGACTGTATCGTGCCGGGCACCCTGACCCCGGGCACTTCCGTAACCACATAAGGGTTCCTGATATCAACCGCACCGGTGATTTCAATGGTAACCTTATCCCATATTCCTGTATTCCTGTCAGCAACCGGTTCAATCCAGTCCCATCCGGCTGTGAACTGCATTGCAACATTTCTGGCAATGGTTCCGTCACCACCCTGTCCGCCATTTGGTACACCCGCAGGATCAGGCGGCCTCACCGCCACAGCTAGTCTGTTATTGCCCCCCTGATTAATAAACCGGGTTACGTTATATCTCTGTCTCAGAAACATTCCCTCATGTGTCACGTCGTTTATGCGGTGACCGTTAAGCCAGATATCGCAGGAGTAGTTCACGCCCCTGAAATTCAGCCATATAATCTGGTCTGGAGGAAATTCCTGGGTATTAAAGACATTAAAGAACCAGAACGAATAATAATCCCGACCTGTATCAGCAATATCAGGTATAGTAGCGTTATTCAGCCCTATGAAGGGGTCAGGGGCCAATCCGTTATTTATCAGTGTTGTCAATACTGTGCCGGGAACCGTGGCCTCGATCCATGTGGAATCGGGCAGGAACGAAACAGTAAGCTCTTCACCGCTAAGTTCGGTTTCAGATATCCTTTTTGCCTTCCAGCCAGAATTCAATTCATATGTCTGGGCAACTGCCGTAAGCGCCAGAAGCAGCAGCATCACTGCAGAAAGAGATATTTTGCGCATGTGGTCCAATCTTTTTCGTTTCAAATAGAGAACGTAAAAATAGTAAGAAATATGATAGCCAACAGAGCAGAGTACATTCATAGATATGCAAATATTATTCAATACACCCTGCGAATCGCTGATTATGCAGATAATTCTTTGAAAATAGAGCTACATTAACCAATATTGCAGATTATTTGAGTTAGCATGTTCACGGCAGAGAAACAGGGAGAAAAGATATCGGGTTTCACAGTAATACTTACGAACCACCGGACCTGGGGATTAATTCTGCTTCCATATACATTCGAGAAGGAGTCAGGGAAGCGGTTTACCACTATACGTGAGTCACTCTCTCCCTATCCTGTTGCTGAATTACTTGGCAGACTGACCCCTGATGAAAGGGAGGTTGTAAAGCTTATAAACGATTACTCGGAGAAAAACCTCTACAGGCTGTTCTCAAAAGATACCAGTTTAAAAAAATTTGTTGAGAATCTCCCGCCAGAGAAAATTGCCAGGGTTATAAGGCCATACATCGAGTCAAAGATGTTCAAGGTGCTGTCGATACTGCGTGATGAAGGTATCCCGTTGTTCCATCAGAAGAACAGAACTACAAATTTCCATGCTGACGATCTGCTTATTGTCAAACAGGGGTCTGCAGAAGGCATTTTCAGGTTCAACCGAACAGATGAGGGAACACGCTACACTCTCTCAATAATGCATGATAAAAAGGAGATCAGGCTTTTAGATTCAGGTGCTGAAGTGCTTATAAACTCACCTTGCGTAATCAGGCACCGTAACCTTGTCATATTCGTTGAGTCTCTCGACTCTGCAAAGCTGAAACCATTTTTTGCAAGAGAGTATCTGACGATACCACTGAGTGCAGAGGAAAAGTATTTCAGCACATTTGTAACCAACGCCATAACCAGCTTCAGGTATGAAGCAAAGGGGTTTGAAGTTATTACAGGTGAGCCTGTCAGGATTCCCCGTCTGACACTTGAAATGACGATCAGGGGATTCCCCGCGCTTATTTTGTCATACAGCTACTCAGGCAGGATAGTTTATAAGGATGATCCCCGTGAATCATTCACTGACTTCAGTAATAACGATGGCAAATTTGTACTAACCCGCCATTTCCGTGACCGGAACTGGGAGGAAAAATGCAGGCTTACGCTTGAGGATTACGGGTTCTTTTCTGAGGATGACGTCAACTATACCGCCTATAGGGGAAATGGTGGATCAACGTCCGATGAAATGATGACCCTTGTTGAAGCAGTGAATCGCAGCTACGATGAACTTTCCGGAGCAGGTTTCGACATAAGGCAGGGCAGCCTGGACAGGAAGTATCATCTGGAACCGGTCGGGATAAAGGCAGGCTATACTATCGAAAATGACTGGTTCGACCTTAGGGCTGAAGTCCGGCTGGGCAGCTATGTAATTCCTTTTATAAGGTTCAGGAGACATATAATGGAGAGTCGCAGGCATTATGAGTTACCTGATGGCTCGGTAGCCGTTCTTCCCGAGGGTTGGTTTATAAAATACCGCGACGTTTTCGGATTCGGTAAGGAAGAGGGCGATTCCCTCAAGATCCACAAACAGCACTTTCCGGTTGTCAGCCAGGCCGTTAGTGATGAAAAAAGTGATACCTGCGATAATCTGGAAAGGCTTGTTATGCCTGACAAACTTCCGGTAGCAAGTCTTCCGTCAGGACTCAATGCAGAGATGAGGCCTTACCAGGAGGAGGGATTCAACTGGATGCTGTTTCTTCAGGAAAATAAGCTGGGAGGATGCCTTGCTGATGATATGGGTCTTGGCAAAACACTTCAGACTCTGGCGGTACTGCTGCACAATAAGGAGCGCCAAAGGGCAGGCAGGTCGGAAAGCGTGGGGGTTCATGACAACCGTGGAGAGAGTCCTGGTTCCCTCAGAGAGTTATTCAACGGAGTCACAGGGAAACATACCAGCCTGATAATAGTACCCGCCTCGCTTCTTCACAACTGGTATAATGAGATTAAGCTTTATACCCCTGCACTTAAAGTGTATATGTATAAGGGCACGGCGAGAAGAAAATCAAACAGTTACTTCGGACACTATGACATCATACTCTCAAGCTATCATACTGTTCGTCAGGATATTGAGATCATAAGTGAATTCGTATTCCATTACATCGTACTTGATGAGAGTCAGGTAATAAAGAACCCCGGATCGGCTGTTTACAAGGCAATGTCGAGACTTAAGGGTGACAACAGGATAGCACTTACCGGAACACCGGTAGAAAATTCACTGACAGACCTGTGGACACAAATGAACTTTGTCAATCCGGGCCTTCTGGGAAGCCTGATCTACTTCAAGAATGAGTTTTCACGGCCGATTGAAAGGAGTGGTGACATCAGGCAGGAGGAGAAGCTGAAAGCTCTTATCAAACCATTCATTTTACGGCGAACCAAAGAGATGGTAGCCAGTGAGCTGCCACCGGTATGGGAGCAGATGGTTTATTGTGATATGACCGATGAGCAGGAGAAGGTTTATGAGAGCGAGAAGTCTGCCATCAGGAACAGTATTCTTGGAACGATGGTAGAGAGTGAAAGGGAAAACCAGGCCATAGTTGTACTGCAGGGCTTGATGAAGCTGAGACAGATAGCAAATCATCCCCTGCTGGCAATGGATGATTACAATGAAACCTCGGGCAAGTTCGACATTGTACTAAACGATATAAAAAGTGTTACCACCGAAGGTCATAAAATACTTATTTTCAGCTCATTTGTCAAGCATCTTAATCTCTACGCCGAAGTTCTGAAAAAAGAGGGCATTCACTTTTCAATGCTGACCGGTTCGACCCTTAACAGGGAACAGGTGGTGAATGAGTTTCAGACCGATAAGCACAGGAAGGTATTTCTGATCTCTCTAAAAGCCGGGGGTCTGGGGCTGAATCTTACAGCCGCCGATTATGTCTTTATTCTTGATCCATGGTGGAATCCGGCCGCCGAAATGCAGGCACTGAACAGGGCCCACAGGATAGGACAGGACAAAAACGTATTTGTCTTCAGATATATTTCTGCTGAAACAATTGAAGAGAAGATTATAAAACTGCAGGCCAGGAAATCCAAGCTGGCCGATACTTTTATAAACAGTAACAATCCGTTGAAGGACATGGATATTAACCAGATACTTGACATCATCGGGTGAACATCAGAATGTTAATTTTGGTTTATATAGTTATCTTTACATAGAAATTTTAGAAAAAAATGAATAGTTACAAGCAACATCCTCTATACCGAAAGCATACCCTTGACACTGCGATGTCGGGTTTATGGGAGTTTTACAAATCTCATTTTGCACCATTGTTTCTCATATCATTCATCTTCTCGGTAGCTGTCAATTTCTTTTCGCTAACCGTAGACTACGACAGGTTGATGGAGGCCAGTATGGAACAAGATATGGAAACCATCAGGGAGATGATGACTCAGATGCTCATTATGGTGATTCCGGTAATTCTTATTACACTTTATGCATTTGTCTTTCTGAGTCTTTACACCCTCGAGAGACCCGTCAATAGTACCAATTATCTGAAGATTCTGGCAGAATCATTCAAATACCTGCTTACTTATACAATAATATTTATACTCTTCATACCGGTAATAGGCTTTTCATTGGTGATAGGAATAATTGCCCTGATAATAGGCATTCTTTTTTCGATTATATGGCTAACGGCGCTTTTTGCATTTTTTGCACCTCTGCTAATGGCTGAAGGTAATGACATTACAAATGCAATAGTAAGAAGTTTCAGGCTTCTTCACAGGCACTTTGGCAGCAATATCGGATGGACTGCCGTGTTCATTGTGATAATTTTCCTGATATCACTGGTTATTTCAGGGTTATCGATGATACCCTTTGCGGGGTCGTTTCTACAGACAATGGCTAATCCTGATGAGGTAACCAATATACTGGAAGTAGCCAAGAACCCCGTATTTATATTATTTTCATCCGCACTGAATGCATTGATCATGCCTTTATTCCCCATATTCTCGTTTATCCTCTATTTCAATGCCAAAGCGTGGGAGGATGACAGGCTTGATGATATGATAGAGTAGTTAATGTACAATACAACCCCAGCGGGGTTGAATATCAATAGGAAAAAACACCCCTCCCCCTATTGTCGCCACGGCCGCGGCGGCAGCGAGGGTTCTGATAACGGGTATGAGAATAGAGACATAGCAATATTTCTGACAAAATAAAGAATATTAAATGGGAGCGATACGGGTTCTGGCAATAAACGGCAGTCCGCGAAAAGGCGGTAACACCGAGATAATGTTAAAGGAGGTATTGAATGTTTTAGCTGAGCGCGGAATCAAAACTGAATTTTTCCAGCTTGGCGGAAAGGATGTTAACGGCTGTGTTGCCTGCATGAAATGCAAAAAGAAGAAAGATGGTTTCTGCCAAAAGAAGAATGATGTATTGAACAAGTGCATTGAGAAAATGGTTCGCGCAGATGGAATCTTAATAGGATCCCCGGTTTACTTCACTGATGTTACCCCTGAAGTGAAGGCTCTGATAGATGTTGCAGGTTATGCCGGCAGGGCGGGCGGAAACATATACAGGCGCAAGGTTGGTGCAGCAGTAGTGGCAGTCAGGCGTGCCGGCGCCATCCACGCCTTCGATACAATAAATCATTTCTTCCTTATTAACGAGATGATAGTGCCTGGCTCATCATACTGGAACATAGGAATTGGTCGGGAAAAGGGCGACGTGCTGAAAGATGATGAGGGCATCAGAACGATGCGAACCCTTGGAGATAATATGGCATGGGTGCTTAAAGGCCTGCGGCAGGCATAAATGCGGCAGACATAACGGCGAAAAAAAAGAGGGCTTCAGTGAGCCCTCTTCCTTTCTATTCAGATGATTCCACGTTAATAGGTTTCCCTCTCAACGTAGTGTGTATGAAGTAGTTCGTGCGCCTTATGACTGTTTGGTTTATCAAGAAACTCCTTATAGATCGCAATGATCTCGGGGTTCTCGTGTGACTTCCTGATAGTCATGCTTTCATCCTCGCTGTAGATAGCTTCAATGCGCTTAGCCCTGATCTCCTCGTTTGTCGGAATGGGCTGTCCGCCTCCACCGATACATCCTCCGGGGCATGCCATAATCTCAATGAAGTGGTACGTTGCCTTTCCGTCGCGTACAGCCTTCATTACCTTATCGGCATTTGTGAGTCCGTGGGCTATAGCCACCTTAAGTGTGGCTCCCTCGAGGAACTTCCAGTCATCGACACAACCTTCAATTTTTACTGAAGCTTCCTTTACTCCTTCGAGACCGCGAACCGGAGCTATGTTCAGGTTCTTGAACGGAACCTCTCTGCCGGTAACGATTTCGTAGGCCGTACGGAGTGCAGCTTCCATAACCCCGCCTGTTGCTCCGAAAATAACTGCGGCACCGGTTGATTCTCCCATTATTGAATCATAGTGAGCAGGTTCAAGTGTTCTGAAATCAATACCGGCCTGCTTAATCATTACAGCAAGCTCTCTTGTTGTAAGAACAAAGTCGACATCCTTGTATCCGCTCGAACGCATCTCAGGTCTGTCAGCCTCGAATTTTTTCGCAGTACACGGCATTATTGAAACCGATACTATTTTTTCGGGATCGAGTTTTCTCTTCTCGGCATAATAGGTTTTTGCCAGTGCACCGAACATCTGCTGCGGTGACTTGCATGTTGAGAGATTTGGCAGGAACTCGGGATACCTGTGCTCAATGAACTTAATCCAACCCGGGCTGCATGAGGTGAACATCGGGAGGCTGATTTTCTTGTCGCCATCCACAAGTGCCCTTTTGAGCCTGGTTAGAAGTTCTGTTCCCTCTTCCATGATGGTAAGGTCAGCTGACCAGTCAGTATCCAGTACAGAATCAAAACCGAGATGTTTGAGAGCTGTAACCATTTTTCCGGTAACTCTTTCTCCCGGATCGTATCCAAGGTCTTCACCGAGGGCTACCCTCACTGCCGGTGCAGTCTGGACCACAACATGTTTACCAGGATCGTATATGGCATCCCATACCTGATCGATATAAGTCTTTTCAACCAGAGCACCGGTAGGACAGCGATTTACGCACTGGCCGCAGTTGGTACATACCACGTGACTCATCGGTCTGTCGTGGAATGAAGATATTTTCTGATGCGAACCCTTGTTTGCAACAGCAATTGCAGATACATGCTGAAGCTCAGCACAGGTTCTGACACAACGCTGGCAACGGATACACTTGCTGTCATCCTTTGTGAAGGATGGTGATGAGCGATCTATTACATACGAGTGGTCTTCGACCAGGTCGAGAAAGATATGCTCACCGAAAGAGTATTCGTTGGCAAGAGTCTGCAGCTCGCAGTTTTGATTCTTGTAACACTTCGTACAGTCGGCCCTGTGTTCCGAAAGTAAAAGTTCGACAATATGCTTTCGCGCATTACGGACTTTCATCGAATTGGTATGAATTTCCATTCCCTCCGATACCGGCACTGCACATGCGGCTATTAAAGTCCTTGCCCCTGTCTGCTCAACCGCACATACGCGGCAGTTGCCTGCCACGCAAAGGTCATCGTGGTTACACAAGGTGGGTATATGAATATTGAGTTTCTGCGCAGCAGCAAGTACTGTGGTTCCTTCCGGAACCGATACAGATTCGTTATTTATGTTTAATGTTACCATTTGTTTTCTTTTTACAGATTAGTAAATAATCTCCTCCCTGAAGTTCTCAACGATTGATCTGAAGGCATTACCGACCGACTGTCCGAGCCCACATTTCGAGGCAATCTTCATGGTGTCGGCAAGTTTTACAAGCTCATTAAGGTAGGCAGACTTGGCCTCCCCCTTCTTAACCTGCTGTACGCCCTTGAGTAACTGCTGGCATCCTACACGGCAAGGTGTACACTGTCCGCAGGATTCCTCAACAAAGAAGTCAAGATAGTTGTGCAGCACATTATACATTGAACGCGAGCTGTTGAAAAGTTTCATTGAGCCTCCCGTCGGAACGCCTTCAAATCCGATTATTGTTTCGGCGAATTTTTTCCTGGGCACGCAAAAACCAGATGCGCCTCCAACCTGTACGGCTTTGGTATCGCCGTCACCAAACTCGTTAACAAATTCCTGGACTGTCATTCCCAGCTCAAGTTCGTAGATACCCGGAATAGGAGTATCTCCCGATACGGAGAACACCTTGGATCCTCTTGAATCCTTGGTTCCAAGCTGATTGTATTCTGCAGCACCTATTCTCATTACCAGAATAGCTGTCACCAGAGTTTCTACGTTATTGATTGACGTTGGTTTAGAGAAGACACCTGAAACAGTCGGATATGGTGGCTTATTTCTCGGCTCGCCTCTTTTGCCTTCAATAGACTCAAAAAGAGCGCTCTCCTCGCCACAAATGTAGGCACCGCTGCCCATTCTGAATTCTATTGTGAAGTCGTAGCCTATCTCCTTTATTATCTTCTGGAAGTCATCAAGCTGCTTCAGAAGCTGCGGAAGCATGTAGCGGTATTCACCTCTCAGGTAAACAATACCTTTTTTTGCTCCAATTGCCTTTCCGGCAATCACCATTCCGCCATAAACCTTATAAGGAACCTTATCCAGTAGTTCCCTGTCCTTGAATGTACCGGGTTCACCCTCATCTGCGTTACAGACTATGTATTTATCGGGATCCTTCTCTGCGGCTGTGAATTTCCATTTCATTCCGGTCGGGAATCCTGCACCTCCCCTGCCCTTAAGACCTGAATCAAGAATCTCCTTGATAATATGATCGCCGGGCATTAAATATACCTTCTCGAGTACTTCACGTATATTAGTCTTTTCGAAGATATAATCCAGCTTGTTCAATCCTGTTTTTTTCATTGTTCGACCGGTTTTTATTATTTGTGCATATAGTCTTTGATGATCTCGATTACCTTCTCTTCTGTCAGTTCCGTATAAGGCATATCGTTGATAAGCATCGCCGGAGCCTTATGGCACCATCCTATACAGTTTGTTTCAAGAAGTGTGAACTGCTTGTCAGAAGTTGTCTGTCCTGCCTTTATTTTCAGGATATCCTCAAGTATGTGAATTATCTCACCCTTTCCCTTCATTGAACATGAAATTGTTTTGCAGACCCTGATAACATACTTGCCTCTGGTTACAGTATCAAGGAACGTGTAAAAAGATGCTGTTCCGTAAACCTCAGCTGCTGAAATGTCGAGTTCCTTTGCAACTTCAACCATTGCCTCATCGGTAAGGTAATTGTGCTTCTCCACAATACCCTGCAGAATCGGCATAAGGCTTGTCCTGTCGCGGCCATGCTTTGCACTCAACTCTTTTACTAGATTTCCTACCTGGTACATTTTGGTTTATTTTTAGGTATTTATTAATATATTGATTAGTATTATTGATTCCTGTCTGATAACATGATTTACCGGTTTCGAAAAAACAGGGTTTTAAGATCGCGTAAAAATAGAATTATACCCCACACTAAAAAATTACAAAAGTCATAAAGCATTATTTATAATAAGTCTAAACACATAAATTACGATACTGTATATCTGATATTTATCATGTTTAAAGGATATCTCCCATTTAGCATCATAAGAGTTATTGTTAATTTAGTAACAGCACATGAGAAACTTACCGCCCTGTTACTTATGATCGATATCTGCTGCTCATTAGATCAAAAAATAGTAATATTGCTCAATGGAGGTTTTCCGATAAACAGAAGCGATGAATAACCGGTCAGGGCTATCTCTTGTAATTGACGAAGCAATCCCGTACATCAGGGGTGTTCCCGAACAGGCCGCGGCTGTTTCATATTTGCACGGCAGATCGATTGGCCCGGGTGAGATAGAAAATGCCGATGCACTTATAATACGGACCCGCACAATTTGCAACGCCAATTTGCTCAGGGGTAGCAGGGTATCCTTTATAGCTACAGCCACCATCGGTTTTGACCATATTGATACTGATTATTGCCGCAAACATGGAATAACATGGACAAGCGCGCCGGGATGCAATTCAGGGTCGGTGATGCAGTACATGACAGCCTCTTTGCTCCACCTTTGCATCAAACACAGACTGGAACCCTCTGAGGCAACACTCGGGATTGTCGGCGCTGGCCATGTCGGTTCAAAGGTGGCGACCGCGGCAAAGGCGATTGGCATGAAGGTATTGCTGAATGACCCTCCGCGGCAACGTCGTGAAAAATATCATGGTTACACCAGACTAGGTCAGCTGCTCGGTGAGTCTGATATTGTTACCCTGCATGTGCCTTTAACTATGCAGGGCAGGGATGCCACATTTCATCTTGCGGGAAGGGAGTTTATTGCCTCAATGAAGAGGGGTGCATTTCTGATAAACACATCCAGGGGTGGTATAACCGAAGAAGAAGAGGTAAAAAAAGCCCTGTGGTCTGGACAATTAAGAGGATACATTGCCGATGTCTGGAGCGGAGAACCGGCTGCTGATACAGAACTGATAGCAATGGCTGAAATAGCTACACCTCATATCGCAGGATACTCGGCCGACGGAAAGCTGAACGGAACCAGAATTGCCCTGCAGGCCCTATCGAATCATTTTTCAGTGCCACTGACCCTTCCTGATGACAGTATCCTCCCTGTGCCTGAGCAAAAAGATCTGCCGGTTCCTCAGAATATTGACGGGATTACCGAAGCACTGCATCACCTTATTCGAGTAACATATAATGTAGAATCGGAAAGCAGCCTGTTCAAATCCAACCCCGATGAATTCGAGGAGTTGCGCAACAATTATCCCATCAGGCGTGAATTCAGTGCATATACCATTAAAGGTATGCATCCGGCGGTTTCAGTAGCACGCAGACTGGGATTCAATACCATTCGATAATCGTTATTTTCAAACACTCTCCGTGGCGGCGGGATCATAGGGTGATGGCCCCCGGTGCGTTACGCGAAGAAAGGGGTTGGATTGTACCCCTACCCTCTCGTGGTGCCTGATTGTGGTTATAAGGCAAAAGTTTCCTATTTTTGCGCTCAAAGCAAAAAACAGGGCAATATGACACATAACGTTTCCAGCAGGGCGGCCGACAACATAAGAATATTGTCAATGGCCATGGTTGAAAAGGCAAAATCAGGACATCCGGGAGGAGCAATGGGTGGAGCCGATTACATACATATTCTTTACAGCAGGTTCCTGAAATTTGATCCCGCAGACTCATGCTGGATCAACCGCGACAGGTTTTTCCTTGACCCTGGCCATATGTCTCCGATGCTTTACTCTATTTTGCATTTTACCGGTCATTACACAACTGATGATCTGAAAAACTTCCGGCAATGGGGCAGTTGCACACCGGGGCATCCCGAGGTCGATCCTGACAGGGGCGTAGAGAACACCAGCGGGCCGCTGGGACAGGGTCATACCATGGCTGTGGGAGCAGCGATAGCGGAGAGATTTCTGGCACAAAGGTTTGGAGAGTTATTTGCTCACAAGATATACACATATATATCTGACGGAGGCATCCAGGAGGAGATATCCCAGGGTGCAGGTCGCATTGCAGGTTACCTTGGCCTGCATAATCTTATAATGTTCTTTGACTCAAACGACATTCAGCTTTCGACAAAAACAGAAGAGGTTACAACTGAGGATACGGCAAAGAAATATGAAGCATGGGGCTGGAACGTCATAACTATTGACGGACATGATCATGATCAGATCACAGATGCATTGAGTTCAGCCACAGGGCAAAAGGAAAAGCCTACCCTCATCATTGGTAAAACGATTATGGGCAAGGGACTGGTAGACGAAAACGGAGTCTCTTTTGAAGGAAAGACATCGACACATGGTCAGCCTGTGTCGGCTGCAGGGGCCTCGTTTGAGAAGTCCCTGAAAAAACTGGGGGGTGATCCGGCTGATCCTTTCAAAGTATTTGAAGATGTAAGGGAATACTATTCAGTAGTGAATGCCGAAAAAAGTGAAGAGGCAGAGAGATGGCAAAGTGATTTTGAAATCTGGAGCAAAGAGAATCCCGAACTCAGATCAAAGCTCGAGCTTTTCTGGTCAGGAAAAATACCTTCCATTGATTTTTCTTCGATTGAACAGAAACAGGGAGTTGCTACCCGTGCTGCATCTGCGAGCGTTATGTCATTCCTTGCCGGAAAAGTTGAGAACATGATAGTTGCGTCAGCCGACCTGGCGAATAGTGATAAGACAGACGGGTTTCTCAAGAAGACAAAACCCTTCATCCGGGGAGATTTCTCCGGATCATTTTTCCATGCAGGAGTATCGGAACTTACACTGGCGGCCATAATGAACGGTATGGCCCTGCATGGTGGTGTTATACCGGCAGGAGGCACCTTTTTTGTTTTCTCAGACTACATGAAGCCGGCAGTAAGGCTTGCGGCACTGATGGAACTGCATGTCATATATATATGGACCCATGACGCGTTCCGTGTAGGAGAGGATGGTCCGACTCACCAGCCGGTTGAGCAGGAGGCTCAGATAAGGCTGATGGAACACCTCAAAAATCACTCGGGCAGGAACAGCGTGCTTGTTTTGCGGCCTGCCGATGCCGATGAGACCACAGTTGCATGGAAGATGGCTCTTGAAAACCGGTTATCACCAACAGCACTTATACTGTCAAGACAGAATATCGCCTCATTGCCTGCAATAGGTGACAACCGCTATGCCGATTCATTGAAAGCTGCAAAGGGGGCATACATTGTTAAGGAGAGCGAAGGAAATCCCGATGTCATTTTAATAGCAAGCGGGTCAGAGGTGGCAACACTTTTCGAGGGAGCGACATTGCTCGAAAAAGAGGGTATCAGGGCGAGAATAGTATCGGTTCCTTCAGAAGGAGTATTCAGGAACCAGTCTGAAGAGTACAGGAATCTGGTAATTACTCCGGGCATTCCTGTCTTCGGTCTTACTGCGGGGCTACCCGTAACACTGAAACTGCTGGCCGGTGATAAAGGCAGGGTAATGGGCCTGGAAAGTTTTGGTTACTCGGCACCATACCAGGTACTTGACGAGAAATTTGGATTTAATGCAGAAAATGTAAGCAATGAGATAGTCAGATTTCTTAATGCGTTGCAATAAGTTTAAGCCATGCAAAAACCAATAAAGAGGAAAATGAAACTAATTCTCACCATTTTTACTATTATATTAACTAACTGCTTATTGACGACAACACCGGCTGCAGGACAAAATGCTTCAACAACAGAGGCAAACGGTCTGTCGGTTTTTCTCGACCTGACACGACATATCGATGATGATTTTATCAGGCAGGAGATAGCACTGGTGACATATGTAAGGGATAAAGAGCATGCTGATGTACACATAATAATGTCGAGGCATTCATCGGGCAATACCGGTGATACATACAACATCTCATTTATTGGCTACGGCAAATACTCCGACAAGAACTACCAGCTCAACTACTGGGCGCCATCATCGAACACCACATACATAACAAGGAAAGGTTATGCAGAGACTATTAAGAGAGGACTAATCCCATTCCTTGCAGACTCTCCGCTTGCATCACTGGTAGATGTCACTCTAAGCGGCAACAGCGAGGAAATGAAAACTATTTCTACTCCCCGCGATCCGTGGAACAATTGGGTTTTTGAGATTTACGGAAGTACAGATATAAGATCTGAATCAACCAGAAATTCGCTTGATGCCAGATATGGTTTCTTCGCCGACAGAATAACAGAAGGGTCGAAAATACGGCTGCGTCCTTATGGCAACTATAATAAAAGAAATATCGAGACCGACGACGGCACTGTTTCAAGGAAGACAACCAGGAACGGTGTCGACAGCTACTATATAAAGAGTATTGGTGAAAATTGGGGTATTGGTGTTTTTGCAGATCTTCTTAGCAGCTCATTTGATAATTACCGCGCCCGTGTAGAGTTTAAACCAGCGCTCGAGTACAGTTTTTTTCCCTACAGGGAGGCAACAAGACGATCGATTACGATCTCATGGAGGACGGGTGTTGGATACAGTAATTATCTGGATGAGACAGTTTTCGACAAAAATAGTGAGATACTATTTGGCCAGGCGCTGGCATTCTCGGTGGACTACCGTCAGCCATGGGGAAATCTGAGAGCCAATTTAATGGGGTTTCATCACTTTCATAACATCCGCTCCAACAGGGCAGAGGTAAGTGGCAGTCTGAATCTCAGAGTAGTTGAGGGGCTGGGACTCAATTTCTCGACCAGTTACAGTATAATAAACGACCAGAGAAATGTATCCAAAGCAAACCTATCAATTGAGGATATACTTCTAGAACAGCAACGAAGGGCAACAAGCTACCAGTTCAGACTTGATGTCGGAGTTACCTACACCTTTGGGTCGAAGATCACGGGGATTTACAATCCCAGGCTCAATTAGCACGAGTAATAAGCCTTTTAATACCGTATAGACAGGTCGTGGCAGTCACATTACCGTGAACCTTGTTGACAACCCTTCATAAATGAAACCATTGCCTGTTGCCAATTAAGTTTGGCTGCAGGCGTTTTTTTTTGTATTTTGTTCAGATAAACCAATCATAATATAATGACGGAAATTGAAAAGCTTGACAGAATAGCCATTACGGTAAGATCGCACAGGCTTCTGAAATTACTCATGAATGAGAATCCTGATATTGAGATGATAATGCAGAACTCAAGGAACGAGACCGAAGTAATGGTGGGGGTTAAGGAATGGATATACAGAAAGTTCCCTGACAGAAAGCAGGTGTTTGATTATTATGATACTCCTCACCCGACGAGGGAACACTTTGAGAAACTTGACTGGCAGGATTACGCAATCATAAGATTGCTTGATTACATTGAATTCGCCGGCATAGAGTTACCCGACCTCAACCTGAGGGGAGAGACGGCTTTCAGTCATCCGCTAAGGCTGCTGTGGCTGGCAGTAAACAAGGGCACAGGGGGCGCCAAGCCCGACTTTTTCATCGACATGATAGAACTATTCCGTCAGCTGAGGGGCGAATCAAAGAAAAAAACTCCAACCGACAAGGAGATAACAGAATGGATGGACAGATATCCAAGCGGGCTCGATCCAAGGATAGTACAGCTCAGGAGGGAGAACCGGGAAAGGATTCTCACCATCCTTATCAGGAAAATGGAGAGTGGTGAAATTACAAGTGATAAGTATACTTTCAGTGAGGGAAGCACATTCAGCGATAAAATGAAGCAGGCAATGGAGTGGTGGGAAGGTGACAAGTTTCACCTTCATTTTTCCATCAGGACACCCGAACTGCTCAATGAAATGCTGAATTTTTCGCTCGATCCTGACACCATGAAAATCCTTGAAGAGGCAAAAGAGGCGGGCATTCCTTTCTTTGTCAACCTTTACTATCTGTCTCTCCTTCACGTCAGGGTGCCCTATTTTGCTGTCGGCGCCGATCTGGCAATAAGATACTATGTGCTTTACAGCAAGCAGCTGGTAAATGAATTCGGGCATATAGTTGCGTGGGAAAAGGAGGACAAGGTGGAGCCCGGAAAACCAAATGCAGCAGGCTGGCTGCTGCCCAACCAGACCAACATTCACAGGAGGTACCCCGAGGTGGCCATTCTTATTCCCGATTCGATGGGCAGGGCATGCGGAGGTCTCTGTTCGTCATGCCAGAGGATGTTCAACTTCCAATCGGGTCAACTCAATTTCAACCTCGATAAACTGAAGCCCAACGAGGCCTGGCCGATGAAGCTGAAGGAGCTGATGAGGTATTTTGAGGAGGACACCCAGTTAAGGGATATTCTGATCACAGGTGGTGATGCATTCATGAGCTCAGACAATACGATAGAGAACATACTGGAAGAGATATACCAGATGGCCCTCAGAAAGAAAAAGAAAAACGAGACATTGCCTGAAGGTCAGAAAATGGCAGAGATAGTCAGGGTACGGTTCGGGACAAGACTACCTGTTTATCTGCCTCAACGTGTCACCGATAAACTTGTCGGTATACTCGGAAAATTCAGAGACAAAGCATTAAAAACCGGGATCAGGCAGTTTGTCATTCAAACTCATTTTGAATCGGCTATGGAGATAACACCCGAGGCGAGAACTGCCGTTGAGAAGCTTAATGCGGCCGGATGGATTGTGACAAACCAGCTGGTCTTTACCACTGCTGCCTCGAGACGCGGCCATTCGTCAAAACTAAGGAAGGAGATGAACGATATCGGGATACTTCCTTACTATACCTTCACCGTGAAGGGTTACATGGAAAATAACTTTTGCTACACTCCGAATGCCCGCATAGTACAGGAGGAGCTCGAAGAGAAGTCTCTTGGAAGGGTTGATGCCAGATTCAAACCGGAAATTGAAAAGCTGGTTGAAGATCCCAGTCTCATTTCACAGAAGATTGCAAGGCTAAGAAATGAGGCAGACGTTCCGTTCCTTGCGATTGACAGGAATGTATTAAATCTGCCGGGCGTAGGGAAGAGTATGACTTTCAGAACAATTGGGGTAACCAGATATGGAAGAAGGATTTTGCAGTTCGATCATGATGCCACACGTAACCATAGTCCCATTACCGAGAAAATGGGTAAGATCATAATTATCGAATCGAAATCAATACACGAATACCTTAATCAGCTTGAGGAATTCGGTGAGAAGAAGGAGGAATACGACGGATTGTACGGCTACTCGATGGGTCAGACAGAAGAGCGTCCCTCAATATATGAATACCCTGAATATGAATTCGAGGTAACCAACGAGTTTTCGAATCTGGAGATTTAGTTTTGACAGAGATAATTAATGAGAGCATCTGCACGGGCTGACGCCTATAGCAGATGGAGAATGGTTTCTACCAGTCAGAATTGTACCATGATCTTACATCTGTCGGTATCATGCCGGCACGCAGTGCTGCTTCAATACCCAGGTCGCCGTCTTCGAAGACCTCAATATATTCAGGAGCGACTCCCATTTGTTCGGCACACCTGAGGAAGGTGTCGGGATTTGGTTTATGCCTCTCTACATCGTTGGCAGTAACAACAACCTCGAAATACTCTCTCATTCCGATGACCTCAAGGGTTCTTTCCACCGCCTGCCGGTGACCTCCGGTGCCAACAGCCATTGGTAGTTTACCATGGTATTTTTTTGCAATCTCTACTACCGGCTGAATTGGAGGTACCAGATGCTGAACCTTCAAAAACTCTTCGAGTTTTCCCTGAAGTATCTCATCAACAGTGACTTTGCCTTCAATCCCGTTAACCTTGATAAGTTCCTCCAAGGGTAAAAAACCCTGGAAGGGTGAGTGTGATGGGGTAGGTTGTGTTGCGGCAGGGTGTGACATGGGTATGCCTCTTGCGGAGCACGCTTCGAGCCGCGAAATGCGCTAAATGTATGAGGGTGGCTTAATTTTATCAAATAATTCCACCAGGCTGTAACCAAACCGGAAGGGACTGCATCTAAAAAATAGAAAATCAAAGTCATTATTAGAAATAGGAGTTTATGATGAAGAAAAATGTAGGCCAATTAGATCGCATCCTGCGGGCTGTCTTTGCTTTCCTGGTGGCGTTGCTGGT
>JAWOIF010000200.1:0-5525 GCA_046484805.1 Bacteroidales bacterium | reverse complement strand
GGGCATACTGGAATACTGTGACGAACAGTTAGTCAGCCTGGATTTCAAAGGCAATCCGGCCAGCTCGATTGTGGATGCACCAAGCACTATGGTTATCGGCAACAATATGGTGAAGGTGCTGGCATGGTACGACAATGAGTGGGGTTACTCTTGCCGTCTAGCGGATCTGGCGGTATACATCGCGGGCAAGGGACTCTAGTCGCAACTCGTACTGACGCATGTGAAGTCGGGATTCCGGGCGGGTGCAGTCACTCCAAAGGGGAAGGCGAAGCCCGCCTCGACTTTCCCTAAGGAAAGCTCTCCCTATCCCAATACAGCGTCCACGATCCTGGGCACATACCTTTCCCATCCCCCGGGCATCAGGTGCATGCCATTGCACAAGGGTTTAATCTTGTGCAGCAGGTCTATGGACAGTTGTCTTCCACTATTCAAACCGGCCTGACGAGGGTCAGACCGGGGTGAAGAGAAACCTGTCGGCTGTGGTGCTGAACTACCCTCTCTCACTGTCACATAGCCTCTCGGGAATGGTCTACTACAACTGGGACACAAAGGAGTGGTACCGGTTTTTGCGGCTGCAGATGACCTACGACCACCTGAGTTTTCATATAATGACATACTGGAATCCCGACAATATCTCTCTCTACGGCGGTAGTGAAAGCCGAAGTCTCTTCACCGGAAAGGGACTTCAATTGATGCTGGTACTGGATATATAAAACGGTTAGCGTTGTTTCTTTGCAGCCCCTTCATTCCTGAAAAAGCTGACTGCAGCGTCAGATGACAGTCTGCTGTCAAATAGTGCTCCGGCATCAGCGTCACCCTTCAGATAGAATCTCAGCCATGGCACCAGGTACCGTTCAATAACAGCGTGCTGCTCTTCCCTTGATATTGCAGCCTTGCACAGCGACACAGCCTCACCAAATCTGCACAGTGCCATATCCTCACACATCTGGCAGTGGCTGCCGCCCTTAATCTCTATCAGTGTACTTTTGTCTCCTGTCGACTCGTTATAGAGAGGCATCGCATGATTAGCTGTGGAGGTTATACAATCATTGCTTCCCGAAATTATCAACAGTGGCATGTTGCGGTTGGTTTCAGCCTCAGGGCCCGAAGCTTCCTTATACAGCGGCGCCAGCAGAACAGCGGCCTTTATGGTTTCGGGGCTTTTCGCGGCCGCAAGCCATGACGCCCTGCCCCCCATGCTGTGCCCCATAACACAGTTCATCGTATCAACCAGATTGTAAAACATCGACTCCTCATCCCTTCCGTATCGCTCAGCCTCGGCAAGCGCAAAGACCATATCCTCCGCCAGTTCATGGAGCGACGGAAACAATCCCGTTTCAGTCTTCAGAAATATCATTATAAATCCTTCCGGAACCAGTGCCTCCCAAATGTTCGGGTATAAATCAGCCTGCAAAAGATAGCCATGCGCAAAACAGATTATCGGATACCTCTGCCCTTTACTTATAATAATGGAGGAACCGGGGCCTCCATCCTCAGAGGGATAGTAAATATCGACAGGAATCTTTCTGTTACCCCTTTCATTATCTGTCATCTCAACGGAGATATGCCCGATATGCACATCCGCTGCAGCATTCCACCCACAGGTAAGAAGTAATATTGAAACAAAAATCGCCTTGCGCTTTTTCATTATGCGTAAGTTTGAGTTATAGTCATGACAGATTTCTCTGCCATCAAAAAAATAATACCTAAAAATAGTTTTAATTATCTTTACGAACAATCAGACAATGCGGTATAAACAATAATGATTTGACTGGTGTTTTAACAATATGAAAGATGACCGTTCATTACCGTATGCTGTCATTGACGATGGCCTTAGGTCTTAAACCGCCAGCCAGGTGAAGGTGAGCAGCTTGTCGAAAGTTAACTTTATGCCTGATAATAATAAACAATTGAGATGAACCTGAGGGGAAAAACATTTGAGAAAGTTGATATAGCCATTACCAGATGGATGGGCAAATATGGCCTGTTTCTGTTAAGGATAAGTATCGGGATTGTATTTTTTTGGTTTGGCTTATTGAAGTTTTTTGATGGATTAAGCCCTGCACAAGACCTTGCTGTTCGTACGATTAATGTTCTTACTTTCGACCTGCTTCCTGAGAAAATAATTATTTATGGCCTTGCGTCCTGGGAGGTGCTGATAGGTATTGGGCTTATTCTGAATATTTTCATGCGCGAGACCCTGCTTCTGCTCTATCTTCAGATGGCAGGAACTTTTGCTCCTGTTTTCATTTTTCCCGGCGAAGTCTTTCAATTTTTCCCTTATTCCTTTACGCTTGAAGGTCAGTACATTGTCAAAAATGTCGTCATTATCAGTGCCGGGATAGTGCTGGGATCGACGGTCAGGGGAGACAAAATATCTCCTGCAAAACCCTGATAGTCATTAGCAAAGAGGGCGGCAGTTCTCTGAGACCCATTCGGCGTTGACTGTGCCTTTTATATTCTGACCAGCTTTGCGAAGCGCAAAAGCAGTTTCCTGCGTCCCGATTCGGTGAAATCAACCACGGCAGTGGTGTCGGGAGGCCTGCCTTCTATGGCTACCACAGTGCCGGGACCAAATCTTTCGTGGCGCACCCTGTCTCCTATAGAGATATCTCCTGAAGAGATTGTATTTTGGCCCCCGTCAGCAGCACCGCCTGTCTGTTGTCTCTCACGGCCCCCGGCAGCAGCACCTCCACCAGTCTGTAGTCCCTCTTGGCCCCCGTCAGCAGCACCGCCTGTCTGTTGTCTCTCACGGCCCCCGGCAGCAGCACCGCCTGTCTGTTGTCTCTCACGGCCCCCGTCAGCAGCACCGCCACCAGCCGGCCGCATTTCCCGGCCTCCGGCAGTATCGCCACCAGCCGTTGATGCATTATCTTCATTATCTGGCGCTTGGCTGTCCTGCGGTGAGGAGAGCTTTATATGCTTCAGAGATGGTTTATGCTTGGAATAACCTGATTCTCCGGTACCGCTGCCTGACCATGATCCATCTCTGCCCGGCCCTGAACCGCCTCTTCCTGATTGCGAGCCACTTCCTGTTCGGAAGCCACCATTCTCTGACCCTGAACCGCCTCTTCCTGATTGCGAGCCACTTCCTGACCATGATCCACCACTCCCAGTACGTGAACCACCCCTTCCTGAATGTGAACCACCTCCTCGTGAAAAGGAGCCATTCCCTCCTGAAGAGGGCTCCTGCCATACTGACTGTCCGGCACCGGAAGAGTATCCCGGCCGCCGGCCCGGAGCTATCTCTGCCACAAATTGACTGTCTATCTCCCTGATGAACCGGCTGGGATTGCAACTCTCGAGGTTCCCCCACTTGTACCTGTTAAGGGCATAGCTGAGAGTGGCGCGCTTCATCGCCCGCGTTACCGCCACATAGAAGAGACGGCGCTCCTCCTCAAGCTCTTTGGCAGTACCTGACGACATCAGCGACGGAAATAGATTTTCTTCCAGTCCTGTTACATATACATATCTGAATTCCAGTCCTTTGGCTGAATGTGCCGTCATCAGGGTCACCCTGTCAATACTGTCCGGATCACCGGTGTCCTGATCAGTCAGCAGCGCCACCACAGCAAGGTAGTCAGCCAGTGACGACGGCTCACCGTTTGTCTCTGCAGCTTCAGAGAACTCCTGTATGGCGTTCAGCAACTGCTCGAGGTTCTCAAGCCGTGAGATATCCTCGACCGTCCTGCCATCACGGAACTCAGCCAGAATACCCGTTTGCAGTGCCACTTCCTTCGCGATGGTAAAGGCATTCACCTCTGCTGCCCTCAGTGCAAACTGCTTTATGAGGTCGGTGTAGCCCTTTAATTTGGAGCAGGTGCCGGCGTTGAAATGGCCGTGAAGCCGATCGGCGTTGTCTGCAATATCCCATACAGAGACATTATGCTCTCCGGCGAGCTCATAGAGACGCTCCACAGTGGTATTGCCGATACCGCGCCTGGGATAGTTCACCGAGCGGCGTAATGCCTCCTCGTCAGACTGGTTGATGATCATCCTGAAGTATGCAAGGATATCTTTGATCTCTTTGCGTTCATAGAACGAAAGACCGCCATAAACGCGGTAGGGGATATTCTTCTTCCTCAGTGTCTCCTCAAAGATTCGAGACTGGGCGTTGGTGCGGTAAAGTATTGCAAAATCGAGCCACCTGGCCTGCTCGTTATGGTATGTCTCAAATATGTCCGATGCCACTCTGAGGCCCTCCTCCGAGTCTGTCAGGGTAGGGAAGACCCTGATCTTGTCTCCCATCTCATTTTTTGAGAAGATTGTCTTCTCAATCTGTTCACGGTTCTTCTCAATTATTGAGTTGGCAGCTTTGACTATCGTTTGTGTCGACCGGTAGTTCTGTTCGAGTTTGAATATCCTGAATTCGGGGTAGTCCTTCCTGAAATCGAAGATATTGTCAATACGGGCACCCCTGAATGAGTAGATGCTCTGTGCATCGTCGCCCACAACGCAGAGATTGCCGTGCAACGCCGACAACTGCCTTACTATCATGTACTGCACAAAGTTGGTATCCTGGTACTCATCTACCAGAACATAGTGATACTTCTCCTGGTAGCGGCGAAGCACCTCCGGAAAATCTCTGAAAAGAATATATGTATTTACCAGCAGATCGTCGAAATCCATTGCGTTGGCCCTGAAGCAGCGGACAGCATACTTCTTATAAATCTCGCCGACCATGGGCATGCGGTGTGCTTTGTCACGTTCGAAAAGCTGTGCATTGCCGAGGTACATCGCAGCAGTTATAAGCTTGTCCTTGGCCCCCGAAATTCGCGCTGCCACCTGCCCGGCAGGATAGAGCTTGTCGTCGAGATTCATCTCCCTGATAATCTGGCGCACAACCTGCTTTGAATCAGCCGCATCGTAGATGGTGAAGTTTGGCTTGTATCCCAGCGCCTCTCCTTCGGCCCGCAGTATTCTTGAGAATATCGAGTGGAATGTCCCCATCCACAGGTACCTCGAGGCCTCGGTTCCCACAACAGAGACAATTCTCTCCTTCATCTCGCGGGCCGCCTTGTTGGTAAAAGTCAGCGCAAGTATCTGGTAGCTGGGTACCCCCTTGCTGATGAGGTTGGCGATTCGGTAGGTAAGCACCCGCGTCTTGCCTGCGCCGGCACCTGCAATAACCAACGCCGGTCCATCGGTATTGAGTACCGCTTCGCGCTGTGCATCGTTCAGAGATTCAATAAATTCCATCGGCTGTCATTATGGCACGGCTTCGGGTTCCGGCCAGATGCAAAAATACACAGAGGGCCGGTAAATGTCCTCCTGTTTTTCATGGTGGAACCAAAAACTTATCAACAAAGTGAGGTTGGGGAGGATGAAAAATTATTGCTATTATTGCATCGGCAGATACGAAAAAACGGCGCTGTCCGTTAAAAACCTAAACCGGGAAGCCCTGTGAAATACCTCAGTATTGTAATTCTGTTGCTTTCTGCATTGCCGCTGTCGGGCCAGATAACCGCCCCCGGTGCCAGTGCAGTGCGCACTACGGAATATCCCGGAGGCTATACCCCCAACGA
>JAWOIF010000152.1:0-15051 GCA_046484805.1 Bacteroidales bacterium | reverse complement strand
GTTCCTTGGTCTTATGAGTACCCTGCCTGTTGTTTGCCAGATACTGCTTTGTGTCGAGATAGATGGCGTGGTCGTTGGGCTCAATACCGAAAATCGAATCATCGAGATTCACCTTTCTTCCGGTCTCCTTACCTTCCTTATTGATAACTGCTAATTCCATTACTTCGTAATTATTAAGTATCCACCTTTCGGACCTGGTACTGATCCTTTTACTAACATCAGATTGCTCTCGGGTATCAGCTTTATAACCCTGAGGCTTATTGCCATTACCTGATCATTCCCTTTTCTGCCTGCCATGCGCATTCCTGGCATAACCCTTGAGGGCCATGATGATGCGCCAAGAGAACCAGGCGCTCTGAGCCTGTTATGCTGCCCGTGAGTCTGTCCCCCAACACCGCTAAAGCCATGTCTCTTGACAACCCCCTGAAAACCTTTACCTTTCGACCAGCCTCTTACATCGACCCAGCGGTCAGGCCTGAAAAGTTCAACGGTAAGAATGTCACCCGAGTTATACTCTCCCTGTGGGAATCCGGTAAATTCAATTAGTTTCTTTTTCGGGACTGCACTTGCCTTTTTGAAGTGACCCATCTCCGCTTTCGTACACTGCTTTTCCTTCTTGTCGTCAAAGCCAAGTTGCACTGCCGAATAGCCATCCTTCTCCACAGTTTTTATCTGGGTGACCACACATGGTCCTGCCTCTATTACTGTAACGGGAACATTCTTTCCATCTTCATCAAAGACGGATGTCATCCCTACCTTTTTTCCTATTAATCCCTGCATCGCTTAAATCTTTACCGGTTTCACACTTTGATTTCAACTTCTACGCCGCTGGGAAGTTCGAGCTTCATAAGGGCATCGATTGTCTTGGGTGTCGAGCTGTAAATATCAAGCAGTCTCTTGTATGAAGAGAGCTGAAACTGTTCCCTCGACTTCTTGTTCACGAATGTGGAACGGTTGACAGTATATATCCTCTTATGTGTTGGAAGAGGAATCGGTCCGCTTACAACTGCACCGGTCGACTTAACGGTCTTGACGATCTTCTCGGCAGACTTATCAACCAGGTTGTGATCGTAAGATTTCAGTTTGATTCTGATTTTCTGACTCATCTTTAAAGAATTTTTCCTTTTGTAATTTCTACTATTCTTTTTGCAATTTCTGCAGGCACCTCTTCATAACGTGAAAACTCCATAGTCGAAGTCGCGCGTCCTGAGGTCAGGGTACGAAGTACGGTAACATAGCCGAAGTTCTCTGCCAGAGGTACTTTTGCCTTTATTACCCTTGAACCTGCTTTCGATTCCATACCTTCCACCTTTCCTCTTCTCCTGTTGAAATCGCCCACAACGTCACCTACATACTCCTCAGGTGTTACTACCTCAGCCGACATAGTCGGTTCGAGAAGCACCGGATTGCATTTTGATGCGGCATGCCTGAAGGCCTGCCTTGCTGCGATTTCAAATGAAAGAGAATCGGAATCTACAGGATGGTACGAACCGTCCTTGAGAATTACCTTGAGACTTTCAAGCGGAAATCCCGCGAGCGGTCCGTTATACATCGCTTCACGAAATCCCTTTTCAACCGAAGGAATGTACTCCTTAGGAATATTACCTCCCTTCACATCGTTAATAAACTGGAGCCCTTTAAATCCTGGTTCTGCCGGCATTATCTCAACAATAATGTCAGCAAACTTCCCTCTTCCACCGGTCTGCTTTTTGAACACCTCACGGTGCTCAACAGACGCAGTAATGGCCTCCTTGTATGCAACCTGGGGTGGACCCTGGTTACACTCCACTTTAAACTCTCTTCTCAGACGGTCAATAAGTATTTCCAGGTGCAACTCTCCCATACCGCTGATGACTGTTTGTCCGCTGTCGGGATCATTTTTTACCTGGAATGTTGGGTCTTCTTCTGCCAGTTTACCAAGTGCCAGTGAAAGCTTGTCAAAATCAACCTGTGTCTTAGGCTCCACTGCCACTCCGATAACCGGTTCCGGGAAATCCATCGACTCCAGTGCTATCGGCTTATGTATTGCACAGAGTGTGTCTCCCGTCTTTAAATCCTTGAATCCTACGCCGGCACAGATATCTCCTGCCGATACACTTTCAACAGGATTTTGCTTGTTTGCGTGCATTCTGAACAGTCTGTTAACCCTGTCTCGTTTTCCCGTGCGTATATTAAGAACGGTATCACCTGATTTAAGCACTCCTGAATAGACTCTGAGGAAAGCAAGCCTGCCGGCAAACGAATCAGTCGCTATTTTAAATGCAAGTGCCGACATCGGCTCAGTATCATCAGGCTCACGTGTTATCTCTTCCTCAGTTCTGGGGTCGTGTCCCTTAACAGCACCTATTTCAACCGGTGAGGGAAGATAACTTACTATGGCGTCAAGAAGCCTCTGTATTCCTTTATTCTTGAATGCGGCCCCGCAAAGAACCGGAATTACTATTCCGTTTACTGCAGCCTTTCGCAACGCAACAGAGATTTCTTCAGGACTGATTGAATCATGGTCGTCGAGATACCTTTCAAGCAGGGAGTCATCGACATCTGCAAGTGATTCGATAAGCTTGATGCGCCACTCTACCGCCTCTTCCAGATGATCCTCAGGAATTGGTTCCATCTGATACCTGATGCCTATTTCGCTATCACTATACCATACTACTGCCTGCATCTCAACAAGGTCAATGACCCCGATGAACATCTCCTCTGAACCTATCGGTATCTGAACAGGTACAGGATTGGCGCCAAGTTTATCCTTTATCTGCTGCACAACCCCGAAAAAGTCAGCGCCTGAACGATCCATTTTGTTCACAAATGCTAATCTGGGAACGCCATATTTATTGGCTTGTCGCCAGACTGTCTCCGATTGGGGCTCGACACCACCGACTGCACAGAAAACAGCCACGGCTCCGTCAAGAACCCTCAGTGAACGCTCCACCTCAACGGTGAAATCAACGTGTCCCGGAGTATCAATGATATTAATCTTATACTGTATGTCCCTGTATTTCCAATAAGTAGTGGTAGCTGCCGAGGTGATTGTAATACCTCTCTCCTGCTCCTGAACCATCCAGTCCATCTGGGCATTGCCGTCATGTACCTCACCAAGCCTGTGAGTACGACCGGTATAGAAGAGTATCCTCTCCGTAGTGGTCGTCTTCCCGGCATCAATGTGAGCCATGATTCCGATATTTCTGGTATAGTTCAGGTTGGGGTCCATTTCTGATTCGGGGTGGTTATAAATTAAAACCTGAAGTGGGCAAACGCCTTGTTGGCTTCGGCCATCCTGTGTGTATCCTCCTTTTTCTTGAATGCAGCACCTTCCTGGTTGTAAGCAGCCATTACCTCGGCGGCAAGACGTTCGGCCATCGAACGGCCTCCTCTTTTGCGTGCGAAAAGAATAAGATTCTTCATACCCACGCTGATCTTCCGGTCAGACCTGATCTCCATAGGTACCTGAAAGGTGGCTCCGCCCACACGACGGCTTTTAACCTCCACCTGAGGAGTAATATTTTCGAGTGCCTGTTTCCAAATCTCAAGAGATGTCTTGCCTTCTACCTTCAGCTTCTCATCAATTATGCTCAGAGAATCATAAAAAATAGTGAATGCCAGGTTCTTCTTCCCACTATACATCATGTTGTTTACGAACCTTGTTACAAAAGGATCATTGAACTTCGGATCGGGTAGAATGATCCGCTTCTTTGGTTTTGACTTTCTCATTATCTGAATCCTTTAAACTGTTACTTCTTTGGTCTTTTGGTACCATATTTCGATCTTCTCTGCGAACGACCGTCAACGCCTGATGCATCAAGAGCACCCCTCACGAGGTGATACCTCACACCCGGAAGATCCTTGACCCTGCCACCCCTTATAAGCACTATTGAGTGCTCCTGCAGGTTGTGACCCTCACCAGGTATATATGCGTTCACCTCCTTACCGTTGGTAAGCCTTACCCTTGCCACCTTCCTCATGGCCGAGTTGGGCTTCTTCGGAGTAGTCGTGTAAACGCGTACGCAAACGCCCCTCTTCTGTGGGCATGAATCCAAAGCAGGTGCCTTGCTCTTATCTACAAGCTTGTTCCTGCCCTTTCTTACTAATTGCTGAATTGTTGGCATATATACAACTTAGTTAGTCAATATTTCAAATAATCTTCCTTATTTCTGACCCGGCCGGCATACAATTCTCCCCGTCTTTCCCGAGAGACGCTGCCATTACAGACCATGTATCTAATCTTTTTGGTTGTAAGTTCTCAACAGGTGCCTTCCCGACTTTTCTTCTTAGAAACCGCTTTTCTTAAACTTACTGATGAAAGAAACGCCGGTACTCCTGTGGTCTTTTAAAACCGCCGCAAAGGAAAGAAATATTTTTCAATAAACAAAAGCTTTCTGTTTCTGAGTGAAAAAATTATTATTTTTGCCGCTCCCAATGCTAAAGATATATAATTGTATAACCAGAAATAATATCAGAAAATGAAGACTTACCAGACGGACCATATCAGGAACATTGCCCTGCTGGGTAACTCGGGATCAGGAAAGACAACCCTTGCAGAAACGATGTTGCTCAACGGCGGTATTATCGAGAGGCGCGGAACTATTGAAACAAAAAACACGGTTTCAGACTACAAGCCAATTGAACAGGAAAACGGAAACTCCATCTTTTCAACAGTGCTTTATACCGAATTCCTGAACAACAAGATTAATATTCTCGATACCCCGGGTCTCGATGACTTCAGCGGAGGTGTTATTTCATCTCTTTTTGCCGCCGATTCGGGTCTTATTCTGGCAGATTCACATAACGGGGTAGAAGTAGGAACCGAGATACATTTCCGCCATACCGACCGTAACAACAAGCCTGTGATCTTTGCAGTAAATTCTGTAGACCACGAGAAATCAAATTTCGAAAAGACCGTGGAAAGTCTCAAAGAAAGATTCGGTAATAATGTTTGCCTTGTACAGTTCCCGGTTTCCGAAGGAACAGGCTTCAACTCTGTCATAGACGTTATGAAGATGAAGATGCTCAGCTATTCAAAGGATGGAGGTATGGCCGAAATAGTTGATATTCCTGCAGAACACATGGACAGGGCTGAAGAGCTTCATAATGCACTGGTAGAAAAGGCCGCTGAGAGCGATGAGAGCCTCATGGAACTGTTCTTCGAAAGTGAAAGCCTGAGCGAACAGCAGATTGTTGATGGTTTTATTAAAGGTATTGCAGCGCGTGGAGTTTTTCCTGTTCTCTGCATTTCGGCAAAATTGAATTACGGCGTCGACAGACTAATGGAATTCATTACCATGGCCGCCCCGAAAGTGACTGACATGGCGGCTCCCGTTAATAATAAAGGTCAGGAGGTTAAGCCTGTGGCTACCGGACCTGCCTCTGTATTTATTTTTAAATCATCAATCGAGGAACATATTGGTGAGATCAATTACTTCAAGGTAATAACCGGTAAGGTATCCGAGAACCTTGATGTTGTCAATACCAATAACGGGTCAAAGGAGAGACTGGCCCAGATCTTTGCATGTGCCGGAAGAAACCGTACAAGGGTTCCCGAGATGCACGCCGGAGATATTGGTGCATTCGTGAAACTGAAAAACTCAAAGACCAATCATACTCTCAATTCACCTGGCAACGACTGGAAATTTGATAATATAAAATTCCCCGAGCCAAAGTACCGCGCGGCAATTAAGCCGATCAGTGAAGGCGACGAGGAAAAACTGGGTGATGCCCTCAACAAGATGCATCAGGAGGACCCAACTATTATTATTGAATACTCAAAAGAACTCAAGCAGATTATCATTCATGGTCAGGGTGAGTACCACCTTAATATTCTGAGGTGGCACCTTGATAATATTTTTAAGATCGAAACCCAGTTCCTGACTCCAAAGATACCCTACAGGGAAACCATAACAAAAGCCGCACAGGCAGACTACCGCCACAAGAAACAGTCAGGAGGGGCCGGTCAGTTTGGTGAGGTTCATATGATAATCGAGCCTTACGAGGAAGGAACCCCTGACAAGGATATGCATAAGATCAATGGCAAGGAGATGAAAATGTCGATCCGCGATCGTGAAGAGATAAACCTTCAGTGGGGCGGCAAACTGATCTTTCTGAATTGCATTGTCGGTGGCTCAATCGATGCAAGATTCCTGCCGGCAATCCTCAAGGGACTGATGGAGAAAATGGAGGTCGGTCCGCTTACCGGTTCATACGCTCGCGACATTAAGGTTTACGTGTATGACGGCAAGATGCACCCGGTAGATTCAAACGAAATATCATTCAAGCTTGCCGGTCGTAACGCATTCAGCCAGGCATTCAAGAACGCCGGTCCGAAAATTCTTGAGCCTGTTTATGACGTTGAAATCATGGTTCCGGCCGATCGTATGGGTGACGTTATCAGCGATCTGCAGGGACGCCGTGGTATGGTTCTCGGTATGTCCTCTGAAAAAGGGTTTGAGGTTATCAAGGCCAAGGTTCCCCTCGCAGAGATGAACAAGTACTCAACCGCACTAAGCTCAATAACCGGCGGACGTGCAATCTATACAATGAAATTCGCCGAATACACCCAGGTACCGGGCGACGTTCAGGATGCCGTCATCAAGGCATACGAAGCCGAAGAGGACGATGAGTAGGCAGGGGATTTACGATTTACGATTTACGATTAACGATTAACGATTAACGATTTCTGATTTGCTCCCGCGGGTTGCGAGCCCGCCTGCGACTCGGTTCGGTAAGCTAACCCAGCCATCATTGTGCACCGAAACATCGCCATGCCAACCGTAGCTTTGCGGAGGATGGGCAAATGTGTAAGCTGACAGAGTCAGCGTCGGCAGGGTGGAGAGCAAAGAGAGGGGCCGGTATTATTTAAGACGGTTTATGGTTTTCGTCGCTTCGTTCCTGATGCGTTCGCTATATTCAGCAGACCCGGCAATACTCTGACATACATCAATGATTTCGCCACGTCTGTAACTATACTCAAACCAGCCAAGGGCTTCAAGAAGGAACCATTGCATATCCTCATCGTCGCATTGCATAAGGTAATCAGTCAGATCGCTCACCCCTGTATGATAGGTTTTATTTCGCAGATTTCTGATTGAGAAAATCCGGTCACGCTGAGTGGTTTCCGGCAAAACAATTTCGCTAATAGTGCGCTGGGAACTTGCTGTCAGACTGGAAATATCACGCAGGATTACCTGATATGTTTTCCCAAAATGGTTCCCTGTTGTATCATAACCTTCAGCCCATCTGTTAAGTGATGCTGTCATCAAATCCTTGTCAAAGAAACCGAGACCGTCACGCAACTGGTAGTTTTCACGTTTCGAGGTATTAGGATTTGCATATGCTTTAATTAACGGGTCAACAAGGTCAGGGTGTCCTGATTTCCAGGCATAATTTGCTCCAAGCCGTCTTATCAGCTCATAGGAGTCTGACATGGCTGCAGTCGTGACCTTCACAAAATTGTCATCCCTGATAAACGACAATATCTTCAGGCATTCCATTCGTGTTACAAAATAGTCTGATGATAAGTACTTATCGTGAAGGAGTCTGCCCAAATCTGAATAGCCTGAATTATACAGCTGGCGCAGAGCCCAGGCCTGCACATCCGGGTGAGGATAGTCAACATAGCGGAGCAACTTACGGGTATTCCCCTCTGCCTTCTTAAGTTTTCCGAAGTTTAAATCCATAATATTGCTGAACCTGAACGTAGGGTCTCCGATGATATGTGTCTCAAGGGAACAGACATTCTTGTTCCACTCTCCCACTCTCATTCCGAGGGAGAGTAATCCGGCCATTTCATCAGGGAATTTATCCTGAATTGCGTTGACCGTATTGCCCTGCGCTGTAATAGTTTTAGAGTTACCGAAGACGTAACGCCCTGAAATATAATCATCAACATAATAAGAGCCGTTGAAGCAGGCATCGAAAATGATGAAACTGACACGCGGGAAATACTTCTCCAGATCATTAGCCATTATATCCATATCCCTGAAAAAGAGAGAATCCTTTACAGACTGCTCCTGATCAAAGGTAAGATCAAACCATGATCGCGGCACGTCAAGCCATTCCATATATCTTTTGATGGCAGCCTCCGGGTCTTTATCAGGTCGAACCTTTGATCTGAGATAGTTTTTCACACTTTCAATATTGGCCTGAACACCTTTTGATGGATTCTCTCCGCTGACATATTGTGCAGTTGCTGAGCCATGATGGTGCAGGAAGGCTATATCAATATCCTTTGATGACATGGTTGCCAGCAATCGGTGTTTGACATGTGTGTCAAAATCAAAGTTGATGTAATCGAATCTATTCTTCTGTCCCCAGAGCTGTGGAAACTGCTGCAAAAGGGCAGATCTTTCGTCAATACGGGCTGTCATCGACTCGGAATTATACCCGTGTCCGGAATACATAAGAACATCGGATACCTTTTGAGGCGACTTATGAGCTTCAACCACCTTTGTGAGATAACTCTTCAAAACCGATTTGTCATCATCCCATGGTATTCTTATCCTTCCCGAATATATTTCCGGACTTAGCTTTTGGGGAGAGTCGTGTCTCAATGAATAATAATGGTATAATGGCTGTACCGAATCCTGCATAAGATAATCAAATGACAGGTCAAAATCCTCATAAAACCTGTCCGATGCCACTGACGATCTTCCCCATGGGTATCTGTCCTGATCCATTTTGAATGCAGAGGTCATATGCTGTGCATCACGTAACATCGGAATTGGAATCTCCCCAATAAAAACGACACCCTCGAAAAGCGGATTATCAGAATGCAGACGCATCAGTTCCTCTCTTATTGAGTCCGGGTGGTTCCAGATGTCAACAACGATTATGGTTTTGAGCCCCTCTGAGTTAAGAACCCCGGCATACATCTCTATTTCTTCTCTGGCCGCTTCATAACTCTCCTTGTCGGATATGATTGCAAAATCATATTCCCCTTGTTTTACACATGATGACATAAGCATCAGTGAAAAAATAATTGTTACCAGAATTCTTGGTGTAACTGCTTTCATATCTTTCAGAAAATTATCCCCAATAATAAATTAAACCCTGTATTGCGTCCTGTAATATCTCCTGAAACCACAGGCTGACTTCTGTAATAGTCAATTTTAATGTAATACTCTGAGATTCCGGTTTTGCCTGAATTAATTAATGAGGTCAGAGAAATGTCGCCTCTCAGGTAATCATAGTGCGTTGCCTGGTAATCTGTACTTGCAACCTCTGGCAAGCTTTGACTTTGAACGTTATACTCCATATCCTTGTAAAGGCTCATCCTGTAAGTACCCAGCATATCGGGTATAAGAGTAAGACCTCTCTTAGGAGTAAAAGGGATGGTGAAACCAACATTCCCCGTTAGTGAAACAACGTCAAAAAAACCCCAGTTTTCCACGGGAAAGTGTTTTGAAGAGAAATAATTCGCTGCAACACCTGCAATTGCTTCAAACCCCTGACTGTCTGACTTGTTGGCACGAACTAACCTGTAATGTAACCTGCCGGTTAAATTATCAATAGAATGCCTGTTATCAACCCAGCTTAGCGTTACCAGTGAATCATAAGAATAAAGACCCTGTACTATCCTGACATAATCCTGGTTAATCTCTGCACCACCGGTGAAGTTGGCCCTGAAATCGATTTCGAGGTTATGGGTGGACTTACTACCCTTCAATGTCTGAATTGAGTATACAGAGATACTCGTCGTTTCAGAAAGCGCGTCAAGCAGTCTCTTTGCGTTCCCGTAACGTACTTCCTCAGTATAACTCCTGACTCCGGCGCTGGTGAAACTGCTAAAGCGTGGTTTTTCAAATCCGAGCTGGAAGTCAGCCCTGTAACCGGAACCATAATAGGCATTTGAGTAACTGTAAATATTGCGTATAGATTTAAAGTATCCCAGACCCATAAACTGAAAAAGGTTATACTTGGCATTTTCTGTTACACTCACCATCACATCATTGTTGAATCTCTCAAGTCCGGCGCTCAGTCCAAATGTAAGGTTGCCGGTACTGAAAGTGACACCCGGAACAGCAAAAAGACTGGAAATGCGGTTCAGATTACGCGGATCTTTTTGCTTTGCACCTGTACTATTAATGTAATGTACACTCAATCCGGCTGAAATTCTTTCTGACAAAGTTACCGAAACTGAACCTTCAAGCGAATAACCTTCCTTACGCTGTCTGCCTCCTATCGTGTCGCCAAGCAGGTATGGGTTAGAGGGGTCAAAGATGAGAGTGTTATTGTATTTCAATCTGTCATAATGCTCATTATGATAACCAAAAGCACCGTAAAACGAAACATTTCCAATACTCGTGTAGCCTTCAGTATAAGCTAGATAACTGTTTATCAGTCCCGGTTCCTGTGAAAAAATGAGATCCTTATCAGAATAGCCATAGCTGATTACAGCCCTGTTTGATGATATAAAACCTGCCTTTGAAAGGCCCGCCGGGTTTATCTGGTTCAACCATGGATTGTCATAGGTAATGAGCCTCCAGAAATGGTAGGAGGAGCCTGTGCTAATGGTATCTGGACTGGCTCCTGCAGTAGTTATGAAGCAGGAAAAAAACAACAGAATAAATAAAACAATATGAACACAATAGCTCTTCATTAGCTCAATTAATAACAGGTGGAGAGGGGATACGATCTCCCCTCTGCCATACCTGATAAAGTTATATTATTTTACGTCTACAGTTGTCGGATGTATAAACGGAGTAGGTACCTGCTCTGAAAGGAAGTCTTCAGTAGAGTTGTTGGTATCTTTATAAATTACCTTTCCGTCAATTATCTTATCAACCTTTCTTCTTATACTCTTACTGACATAAGTTCCGCTACTCCAAACTTTTCCGGCATCAAGTGTTGTATGCAGTCTCTTATTCTGCTTTGTCGGATCGGCCTGGACGATCTCAACGGCATCGATAACCCAGTCCTTGTGAACCATAAAATACTGGATGGTAGAGGTAGTTCCGGGTTTGGTTGAGAAATTGTCGGGATTATTAACAAATGACTGATAGTCTAATCCGGTTGGAAGGCGGAAGATTATTACCGCAGCCCCGAAAACACTGTGCAGCCAGTCAAACATCGTTGCCGAAGTAGTGTACATCAGTGTGAGGTTTGGCACAGCAGGATTATCTGTATCCTTGCCCGGGGCTTCTACATATGTTTCCCATTGTGCATTACCAAGATTGACTGGTGACGTTGGATTACCGGCCGGATCAGTCTGATGGTCTATGGCATCCTGGGCAAGAACAGTGCTCATTCTGGGCGCCAGAGGATATGTCGTGCCGTTACCCGGCCACATCCATGCATGGAAACCAACCGGCAGTCTGTCGAGAAGATTTCCTTCTCCATCAACCCATGGTGAAGGATTTGTTGCAGTAGTTTCAAGAACACCTATACAAAGTCCGTCGAGATAGATTGTATCATCACTGTTATTATAGATCTCATGAAACTGATCAGCAAAGTAGGTCTTATCCTCTGGAGTTCTTGAACCTGTGTAGTATATCTCTTTAAAGACCAGTCCTCCCTGTAATGATATGGCAACGAGACTAATATCGAATTTACGCGTAATCTCTGTGACAATCTTATTCTCCAGAATGCCGTTAAATGCAAATTCATCAGTAGCAGTAGCTGCCGCTATCGTGTAGGTGCCTTGTTCAAGCCTGAAAGCAGCTTTGCCATCGGCATCCGTTCTCGCCGAATCTAATTTGCTTGTAAGGTTGTTGGTCACAGTCACCTTAATATTGGCCTTGGTGTCGGCAGTATATCCATCGGGATAGTTCACTGTGATTTCAACATCATAGAGCTGCGCCCCCTCCTTGTCGCAGGAACTGATGTAGGCTCCTGCCAGGATAACCAGAATTAATGCAATGTACTTTTTCATAACAGATGGTTTTTATTAAACATATGGTTAAAACTTAATCCTTATTTCCGCGCCAAAATAGAGCGGACTGTTTTTACGTGCGTAAGCTTCCTTAAGGCCAATTATCCTGACCAGAGGCTGATAGTTGGTCAGGTTGTTCGCATAAAATGAGAAATCAATAATATCGGACACCTCCTTTGTAAGCCTGAGATTAATCTGATAATACGGAGTGAATTTCCTTTGAATAAAGTACCTTGGATCTACATATGACCTTATCAGATCAGCGAGCGGTTTTTGAGTGGCCAACTCCCTGACAAAAGGGTGATAGTTCAACTGTTTGTCAAAATAGCCAATCGGATCAAGGTACTTAATCTGCTCAACATCTGTATATAAATCTTCAACCGGGTCTCTTGTATAAAACAAAGGCGTTCCATCCGGAGAATTATATATGTTTCTTGATTTTTCCATCCACACAACCTGAGTTGTGACGGTAAAGACCATCCTTAGCTCTCTGATATGCGTTATGGTGCGGAGGTTTGTATTAAGTCTTTCAGTAATGCTGCCATTTCCTCCTTTATAAAGACCCACATAGGGGAAGGGCTTACCCAGGTAGGAGGTTGTCACCTGCGTCAGATAGTCGGCAACCGTCTGCCTTCTGATGTTCATATATGCCCCGTCAAGTATGAATGATGTTCGCAGTTTCTCAATGTTTCCGAAATCTATTGTGAACTCTATTCCTTTCTTTATAGTGAGGTTATCATTTGTAGGATAATTATAGCTGATAAAGATGGAATCGGGAACAGCGGGAACCGCTATCGGTTCTCCACTGACAGGGTCGTTGTAAAAAACGCCGCTCCCCGGAACATAAAAAGGAGCAAGACCACCTACAGTCAATGGTTCGTACCGATTGTATATAAACAGGTCATATAATCTCTGAAAATCAAAACCATTGGTCATTCTCTCATAAAAGGAGGTAACAGATATATCAACCCCTCTGAAACCGATATCAAACCCTGCTTCAGATTTCCTGTTTAAGGCAGCCTTCAGGGTATAGTTCCTCGTATCCTCATTCACCTTTGTAGTCGTTACGACAAGTTTATCTCCGCTTGTATCGTAATAGTTAAAGCTTACCTTGTCATAATATGCGTTGTCAGGATAATAGTACAACAACGGAGGAGCCTTGCTGAAATAGCCGTATCCTCCCCTTAATATCATCTTCTTAATATTAGGATTCCCCGACCGGTCAACCAGGGTGTACCTGAAGTTAAACCTTGGATCGAACATTGTCGTATTCTCACCCGATCTGAATACTGTCTCCGGCTGAACATTAGTGAATCTCACCCCTGTCTGTATCTCCATCTTAGTGGAACCAATCGGAATAGTGACATTCTCCTCGGCATACAATGCCAGATCTGCAAGAGACGGGATGTCCCTGTATGACCTTGGCCTGGCATCAGTATTACCTGTTGGGGATGGCGGAAAGGCGAGATCATACACTCTGCCCAATCCGCGATTACCTGACAATTTCCATTCGGTTCCAAACATTATACTGTGTAATATTCTGCCTGTATAGAATGTCTTGGTTCCCGACAGTCTCGAATTAAGATAATATGGCTTACCATCGACAACCAGATCACTCGTGTAGCGACTGGGAAGATAATTGGTCTCATTCTCGCCTCCGGTGGTTGCAACCGGCTGTGGCATGGGGCCGCTAAGACTGATATGCCTGATCTCATGACCAACCTGATGCTGGTATGTACCTGACAGATTGAAATTCAGATTGGAGATCAGCAGGGAGTTCAATGCCCATCTACCTGAAAGAGTGAGAGATGCATTCTGGTCTTTTGACTCATATTTCTCAAAGGCCAGCATGTCAGGATCCACTGATTTTATGTCCAATGTCTGACTCATACGGGTTAGTACATTAAATGTCAGTGGTTTGGACTGCTTGAAAAATGTAGTACTATATCTTATCGATCCATTCAGCCTGTTAAAGGTTTTATATTTCGTCCTCAGATCATCGAGCGACTGGGTATAATCAAAATCGGTGTTCAGCGATCCTCTTCCTTCGGGGAGTAAAAAACCCTTACCAAAATAAACCTGTTTAATACCCGGGTCTATTTTAACTTTTGAAATAAACGGTGTCTTTCCCTTCTTCAGATTTACCTTCACTGCACCACTGAGCATATCACCGTTCTCCACACTGGCAATACCCCTTATAACCTCAACAGACTCAATATTGTCAACAGGAATTGATCTGACATCAGATCCTCCGGCTGCTGTCGTTGAGAACTGTGCCGTTGGTGAACCTCCCGATGTCTTCAGAAACTGCATATTAGCATCATTATTAACCGGTGAACCATCAATTATGAGCAGAGTGCCAAGACTTGCCATCCGGTCTGACCCGGCATTGATCTCCCTTATAGTGAGCTGCTTGGCTCTCGCAAGGTTAGGATTGGTTGTAATCTGACCAGGAAGGAGTTGTAATACATCCGACAGATCGGTAGGTTGAACGTGCTGTATTGCAGATTGTTCTATTTTTGATTCGGTGGCCATCCTTCTGCCTTCTCTTGCAACCACCACTACCTCATCGAGGGCAAGCGTGAGAGGATCGATGTATAGAATCTTACCCTGAATATCACTGTTTATTGTAAGTTTCTGCTCATATTGGTTAAATCCGAGACATGATAATGCCAATGTATGTGTGCCTGCAGGTATTCCCCTCAGAATAAAATTGCCTCCTCTGTCGGTAACTGTCCAGAGGTTAAGCTCTGTAAGAACAACAGCAACCATTTCCACTCTGGTACTGTCATCACTGCGGATGACGGTACCGGCCATGGTAACCCTTCCACCTGACTGGGCAGTTATTATCGGGTTGCCAATAGTCATTAGTATAATGGCTAGAATGGTTGTCCTAAGCATCTTTCCTTAGGTTTGGGTATTAGCTCTGCATCTTACTTGCCTTACAAATATAAAGCTTTTCTTCCTATAACTGGCGTAATCGGGCCTTATGCATTCGTTTCAGGTATATCTGTGCTGAAAAATATATGCATTGCGGCACCTGTTTTCAATATCGATTATCTCTGTTTATGAAACCGGTTTGGGTAAATATTAACTATTATTATACCATATATACCTGTTAATACAACGATGATGATATCAATGATATGGGTTACCAGGTGCTTCCTGCGCCTGAGAAGTAACATAAC
>JAWOIF010000113.1:0-3782 GCA_046484805.1 Bacteroidales bacterium | reverse complement strand
TTCGGCTTTAAAGAGACCAGGGGTCCTGTGACAGTGATATATATATTTTCCCTGATAGCTGTATTTATTCTTCTCATAGCGTGCATAAACTTCATTAACCTGTCAACGGCAAAGGCGTCATCCAGGTCGAAGGAGATCGGCATTAGAAAGGTTGTTGGGGCTGACAGGAAAACCATGATAGTCCAGTTCATGTCAGAGTCGCTTATTCTTGTTGCCATGTCGATGATACTGGCACTGATATTGGTCGGATTGTCTCTCCAGCTATTCAATAATGTATCGGGAAAGGAATTTGCCCTTGCGGACCTGTTACACGGGAGATTTATAATAAGTTTTATTCTCATCGGCATTCTTGCCGGCTTTGTGTCAGGGCTTTATCCCGCCTTCTACCTCTCTGCAATTAAACCTGCCGCGACACTGAAGGGCGAGGGTATGGCAGGGAAAGGCAGCGGAACGCTCCGGAGGATCCTTGTTGTGGTTCAGTTTTCACTGTCGGTAATTATTGCTGTATCAGCTGTTTTCATGTATATGCAGCTTAAATTCCTTCAGAATAAAGATCTTGGATTTGACAAGGAGAATCTGATTGCGATACCCATGTCTGAGGAAATGAAGGGCAAATACTATTCAGTCAAAAGCGAACTATTAAAAGAGACGTTAATCCAGGGAGTGACGGCCTCGAGCAGCAATCCTGTAATGATGGGAAGTAACTCGGGAGGTGCCAGTTGGGATGGCAAAGATCCTGACAAACAGGTGCTTATCGGGACAAACGGAGTCGAGCATGATTACCTGAAGACTATGAAGATGGAGCTTGTATCAGGACGTGATTTTTCAAGGGAATTCAGCGCTGACTTTGCGAGGGATACAACAGGTAATTTTCTTATAAATGAAGAGGTCGTAAGGCTCATGGATATAGGTGATCCTGTCGGGAAAAATTTCAGGTTTATGGGCCTCCGGGGAACGATTGTAGGGGTGTTGAAGAACTTTCATTTCAAGGGAGCGGATCAGGAGATTGAACCCATGGCGTTTGCGCTTACTGACACCCGCTGGCTCAACATTATCCTGGTGAGATTAACGTCCGGTAAAACACAGGAGTCACTTGCATCTGTTGAGAAAACATGGAATGAGATAATCCCCGAATTTCCTCTCCAGTACACTTTTATTGATCAGGATTATGAGAATCTGTTCCGGACGGAGATGCGTCTGGCAGATCTGCTTAAGTATTTCACAGTACTGGCCCTGATTATTGCCTCCCTGGGTCTTTACGGGTTGTCATCATATTCAACCGAAAGGAGGACGAACGAGATAGGTATAAGAAAAGTGATGGGGGCTGATTCTCTCATTGTCATTCGTACTATGGCAAGAGAGTACCTGGTACTGGTAATGATATCACTGCTTATTGCACTTCCGGCCGGGTGGGTGATAGTGCATAAACTGTTACAACAATTCGCATATAGAATTGATATTAAAATAATTGTCTTTGCAGTAATAGGTGTCGTGACAATATTAATTGCCGCGCTGACTGTAGGTTACCAGGCTTATAAGGCGTCGTGCATAAATCCTGCCGAGGCACTGAAAATTGAGTAATTCACCACAGACCATTTCATATTAAGAGACGAGTTATTTATTTATAATCACATCAAACCAGAGCGGTATGTTTAGCAACCTGATCAAGTACAGTCTACGATCATTCAAACGTCAGAGATCATACATAATCATAAATGTACTGGGTCTTTCCATCGGAATCGCCTGCAGTCTCCTCATCGCCATTTTTGTATTAAATGAGGCAAGTTATGATAAGTATAACGAAAAAAAGGACCGGATTTACAGGCTGGTCCTGAACGGCAAGATAGGAGGGCAGGAGATAGTCGGAGCCTTCACCCCGTCAATCATGGGCCCCACCATGCTTGAGGAGTTTCCCGAGGTGGAGGATTATCTGCGAATGACCGGTTCGGGCCCTACGATCGTTGAATATGAGTCATCTATGTTTACCGAGGACAACCTGATACAGGCAGATTCGTCATTCTTTAACTTTTTTACCCTTCCGGTCCTCATGGGAGATCCTCAGAAGATGCTAAACGCGCCCCACAAGGTTGTTCTGACCGAATCAACGGCGAAGAAGATTTTCGGTGATGAATCGCCGATAGATAAAGCGCTGAAGATTGGGTCAGATACGGTACGTTACATAGTCACGGGTGTGATCCGCGATGTCCCTGAAAACTCTCATTTTGGTGCCAACATTATCACCTCATTCCTGACCAACCCCCGGTCAAAGGCTTCTGACTGGATGAGCAACAGCTTCAGTACTTACCTTCTTCTGAATCACAATGCCAGTGCATCAGACGTAGAGAAGAAGATCACAGATTTACTGGTAAAGTATGTTGGCCCTGAGCTGCAAAAGTATATGGGGATAAGCATTGAAGAGTTCGCGGCACAGGGCAACAGATATGAGTATTTCCTGCAAAACCTGTCTGACATACACCTTGATCCCTCTGTTCAGCAGGAGTTCAAGGCCGCCAGCGATCCGAAGTACCTGACGATTTTCGGCAGTGTTGCCATACTCATCGTACTTATTGCAGCTGTCAATTTCATGAACCTGTCAACTGCCCAGGCATCCAGGAGAGCAAAGGAGGTAGGGATAAAAAAAGTCGGTGGATCGACACGGGGGATGCTGGTCACTCAGTTCCTTGCGGAATCATTTATCCTTTCATTTATCTCCCTGCTGTTTGCCCTTATAATAATAAAGGTGAGCCTTCCGTACTTCAGTAACCTGCTTGGTACCAGGCTGGAGCTTAATCTGCTTTCCTATTGGTATATAATCCCGGTAATGTTGCTTTTCACGGTTGTGGTTGCGCTGCTTGCCGGCAGTTACCCGGCCATGTTCCTCTCATCATTCAATCCGTATGAGGTTCTTAAGGGAAGCATCTCGGGAAGTATGAAGAACGGCAGGATGAGAAGGGTCCTGGTCGTATTCCAGTTTGCAGTCTCTATTTTGCTCATAGTAGGCACCGTAGTAATGTACAGGCAAATAAGCTTTATGCTCAATAAGGATGTGGGCTTCAATAAGGATCAGCTTATCGTGATTGAAAGAGCCCATGTGCTCGGACCCCGGTGGAAGGCTTTCAAGGATGCAGCAAAGGAAATCCCCGGTGTTGTAAAAATTGCCAGCTCAACGGCAGTTCCGGGCAGGAACAATAATAACAACGGCTACCTTATTGAGGGGAGGAAGGATGAATCATTTCTGATGGTTACCAATTGGGTCGACCACGATTATCTTGATACATACGGAATGACGCTTGCCTCCGGCAGGTTCTTCAGTGAAGCCCACTCTACGGACAGGGAAGCATGCCTGGTGAATGAAAGTGCTGTCAGGGAGTTTGGGCTTGATCAACCCGACAAGACAAGGATCATCAGGCCCGGTGACGAAAACCGCCTCTTGCATATGTCAATAATCGGTGTTGTCAAAAACTTCAACCACGAGTCTCTGCGCAATCCCATCCAACCATATGTCTTCTGCTTCAAGGGCGATGATCAGATGTGGGGCTACCTGACTGTGAAGCTGGCGGCACAGAATTATTCAGAGACAATAGGTAATATTGAAAAGCTCTGGAAAGAGTTTACCGCCAACAATCCGTTGCAGTACTATTTTCTTGACGATGACTTTGAGAATATGTATAAACAGGAGAAGCAGAACGCGCAGATGGCTGTTATCTTTTCCATCCTGGCACTGTTTATTGCTGCCCTTGGCCTTTTCGGCCTGACCTCATATACTGTTGAACAACGTACCA
>JAWOIF010000002.1:0-20853 GCA_046484805.1 Bacteroidales bacterium | reverse complement strand
ATTAGCATCCAAATGCGTTCCGTCTTCCAGTGTAATACCGGTAACGCTGCCCCCCCCTGTTATTTCTTTAATACCGTTACCGGTAATTATTTTAACACCCCTTTTTGTAATTATCTCTTCAATCCTTTTTGAAAGCTCGGGGTCAAATGCAAGGCCAAGAATGTCAGGTAGTTTCTCAACCAGAACGACTTCATATTCTTTTTTATTGAGTTCATCGGAGAATTCAACACCTATAAAACCTGCTCCGATTACCACTATTTTTTTCAACCCTTTTAGCTGCTCTACCATCTGGTCGATATATACTTTGTCTTTGGGTATTGTAAATACATTCTTCTTATTTCCACCTGCAAGCCATTTAGGCATAGAAGGTCTTGAGCCTGTGGCAATTACAAGTTTGTCATATTTAATTGATTTTCCGCTGGCTAGTTCTGTAACCTTTGTATCTGTATTTATCATAACAACTTCATCCACAAGAGATGCGATACCTGCTTTTTCAAGCATATTGTCAACCGGCATTATGTTTTGTGAGCTGTTTTCAAGGGTTCCGAAGATGTAGGGAATTCCGCAGGGAACCATAACTTCTTTCTGTTTTTTAATAAGGATGAACTCTTTTTCGGGCCATGAGTTTTTGCCAGTAAGGGCAGCAACCATACCGGCCGCACTTCCTCCGATAATTAATACGTCTGTTGTTTTCATATATTATTTAATTACTTGTAAATGTGGTGAATAACATCATCTAATTATTGCTTCTGCTTTTTCTTTGATATCCATTCCTGAGATATGGTAGCCGTTAACCGACTGTTGTGGTATTGAGTATGAAAACCGGTTTCTGTAATGTGGTTCGAACGGGACCTGCCGTGCCTTGAAAATGAAGGGACCAAGCAGGGTGAGAAGAATGAATATTATTGTGACCGCTGCCAGTGTAATTCTGACAGGCCTGTTGGGAATTTTCTTCCTGAAGAAGCACTCTATGCATGTCCAGTGCAGAATTATATGAAGCAGAAGCAGGGCGAGAAATATCAGGCTGATGATCAGATGGATGTCTCCCCATTCATGACGTGTCATTCCCAAAAATTCGAGGTCTGTTGATTTACCAATTAACGCCATTCTGTCCTCACCCGACAGAAGTGTGTATTTCATCAGAAATCCTACACCTGCCATAAGCAGTAGCAGTAGCAGTAGTATGCTGTCGATTATAAGATTAAGGGTGTTGTTGCCAACATTGTTCTTTTGTGCCATATCTCATTAATTTACGAGTTATATTGTCTTATGAAATATATATTCCCATCGTATGCAACCATCTTTATCAGTCTTTGTGATAGCAGTGATTTCACGACATGGTCAGTGGCATTATCTTTTACCAGCAGTTCTCTCATGGAATCTTCCCTCAGAGGGTGTACGGCTGTGATATTCAATATGTCTTCATAGATATTTCCTGTAGAGCCGGCTCCGGTTCCCTCAAAACCGGTAAGTAGCTCAGTTTCAACGCCTGTACTGGTGAAGACCTGCCATGCTATGTTAAGTTGTTCTTCATCAGGAGGAGTGACATCTTTTTCTGACGGTGGCCTTATGGGTATTGAGATATAAGCTTTGGATGGATTGGCAGCATGGACAATTCCCGAAAGCCTGAAAATGTGATCGGCAGAGTCGTTAATATTCTTTACAAGCATGGTTTCAGTGCATGCGATTCCACTGAAGGATTTGAAAAAAACTGAAATTCCCTGATGCATGCTTTCAAAATTGAGGCTGCTTACAGGGCGGTTTATCTTTTTCCAGACCTCTTCATCGGCGGCATCAATCTTTGCCGAAATCCAGTCGGCAGGATATATGTCATCGTATACCCTTTCATCTGAAAGCAAAGATCCGTTGGTTATTACAGCAACGGGGATGCCGGTTGCCTTAAGCCGTGTTATTGATTTGCCCAGGTTTATATCGAGCGTAGGTTCTCCGTTTGAGACAAATGTCAGATAATCAGGCATATCCTCATCTTTCAGCTGCTTAAGGTGAGTGCTGACAGCTTTTTCTATTGCTTCGGGTGAGAAAAACACCTCCCTTTTTACTGACAGCTGCCTGGTCTTACCAACCTGGCAATAAATGCAGTTATAGGAACATTTTTTAGGTGTTATGATATTGTTTATCCCGAGGCTTCTGCCCAGCCTTCTTGAAGGAACCGGCCCGAAAGTTATCATAACGTTTGTGGTATATGTGAGAGTTCAAATACCAACCAGACCGGCAGTTTCTGTTATGCCGGTCTGATCGGTTTTATTTGCTGATTCTTTTAGTGGTCACAATAGTTCGCTCCTGCAGCCAGATTGTCATTAACCAGATCGTGTGCAAGCTCCTTGTGGCTTTTTGCCGGGGCTCCCACAAAGACATTTATGCTTTGCTGGTTAAAGAGATTTATGGCTCTCTGACCCATGCCACCTGCAATCACGTCGGTAACTCCCTTCTCTGCAAGCCATGCAGGAAGCAGTCCCGGTTCATGAGGAGGCGGGGTAAGCAGTACCTCGTTGATAATACTATTACTCTCTGCATCTACGACAGCAAACTGCTGGCAATGCCCGAAATGGGCGCAGAGTATCCCGTTCTCAAGCGGGATGGCGATTCTTCTTAACATCCGATAAATTTTTATGGTTAATTACTAATTATACAAATCACTGGCCGCCCCTTAAGCGGTTTTTACGGCCTAGTCCGCGACCTCCTCCCGGACCAGCTTTACGTCCGCGGCCACCACCTTTTCTGCCTAAACTTCTTCCTGCTCCCTTTCCGGGGGGGAGGTTTTCAATATTGTCAGCCTGATCATCTTTCAGGCCCTGCCGTCCGTTTTCATGGTTGGCGCAACGGCCCAACTTTCTTCCTGTCATCGGACCTTCACTTTCTGGTCCTGTACGGTCTAATCCTGGCATAATTACCTCCTTTTTAATGGTTAATACTATATCTGTTTAAATAAGACTTTAAAGTCTTATTTCTTTCTTTCAAGCAACTCTATAATCTCACTGATCTTCCTGGCAGGATCCTTTATAACTATCATCTGTATCTTGAGACTGTCTAACAGTGGCTTGATCTTTAATCCAAAATCTCCTGCTATAATTCGTTTTACTTCACGGTCTTCAAGAAGCCTGACTGCATGTGCACCGGCGCTCTCTTCCGCATCGGCAAAGGGATTCGGAATATATTCAACCGACCTGGTTTCTGAATCATATATCACGAAAAAGGCACACCTTCCGAACTTTCTGTCAATCAGCGAGTCTGATTTATTGCCTGTTGCAGTTATTGCTGTCCTCATCTCCCTCCTCTTTTTCGGTTCCTGTATGATGATGATCTCATTCTTCTCATTCGTGAATTGCATTGCGGACAGACTTCCTGACTGCAGGGCTTTCCAAAGCGGTGTTCCTTCTCATATCCGCACGACTGACAGATGCATCTGTCTTCATGATAGTCAGTACCGGCAAGTTGCCCTGACGGATCAGGATCATGTCCGTTTATATCTTCGCTTCCGCAGAGAGGACAGCTATCAATTTCCAATTGCCTGTCAGGATTATTGAAATAGCTGTCGCAACTGCTGCATTGGTACCAGTCACTGTCGAAATAGACCTTGCCACCTTCAACAGAAATCTGCCGCCCCTCAACGAAGGCCGTTGCTATCTTTTCACGTGCTGAGGCATATATGCGGGTAAAGGTAGGGCGCGAAACACCCATCATTACTGAAGCCTGATGATGATTGTACCTGTCGTAATCACAAAGTCTCAGCGCTTCGTACTCTTCATAATGCATCGTCACGACTGATGCCCGCTTTGCTTCAGGGTCTCCTCCATATGGTTTAAAACCCTTTACCGGTGGGGGATTCAGAACTTTTCTTAACTTTTTGATTCTTGGCGACATGGTCTTTAATGAACAATAGTTCTCAGCAAAGATAATGAACCATGGTTCAATAAACAAGTGTTTTCAGAAAATAATTCGTCACAATGGAAAAGGTTCGTCCTCAAAAAGTGCCAACTCAAAATAGTCATCTGAAAGAAAAAAGGGTGGTTGACATCGCCGCCGGGACAAAGGGGGGTGGGGTTTCACGGTGCTATGGGCATTGCATCCTCCGGGGTACGATTGTCCGGGGTACGATTGTACGTTTTAAAAAAAAGGGTCCGCCGGAAATGGGGACCCTTACAGTCTGCTTTTACGAACTATTTTTGTTATGAGCACACCTTGTTAAATTTTTCGCTATCCCAGCAATGCCAGTTGTTGTCGCCAAATTTATAGAGTGCCTTTACGCGTCCTTCTCCGGTTGTGGTGTTCCATTCGATAAAAATATCGACGAAATCCTGAATTATCAGAGATTCATATATGTGGACGGTATAATAGGCATTAAATGCTGCGGTGGTTTGTCCATATTCAATATAGCTGTTCTTGAATGGATCAGGAGAACGGTCGTCCCGCTGATTTCTTATATAGGTATATTTAATCAAACCCACCTGACTGCCTGTCTTTTCCCAGTCGATCTGAAGATATGGCTCCTGAAACTCCTGGCTGTAATTCAATACCCACCGGCCGCTGTTTCCGTCAAGTGCGCTTGTTCCGGTGAACCACACGAATTCTGCAAATGAGGGGGTTCCGTCTTTTGATATATACATTTCCCATTCCACTTTGTCGGAAAGGATCTTTCCCACCAGTCTGGCTTTCCAGGTTCCGGCAATACCTGTAACGTTGTATTTCCATTCCCATGTTTTATCGCTAATCCATACCGGATTGGTGTTTGCAGCCAGTTTGAATGCTGTAACCGGTACAGCGAGGTTGAGTGTTATGATAGTGTTCCAGATTCCCACTATACCTGCCGAGAAGGTAAAGTTCTCATCCGGATCCGGAATATCCTTGGCTTGGTTCTGCAGGTCAAAAGACTTTTTGCCTGTGGTGAAATCGGAAAAATCGATTTCCATTGACTGGTAAGGAGGCAGTACCGGTGGCTTGCCCTTATCTTTTTTGCAGCCTGGCATCAGGCCGGCGAGTAACATTGTTACAAGCAAAAGAGAAATCGTTCGTTTCATCATATAGTTTTTAAAAGTCTGATAATATAACGACTAATCGGAATCAAAATTATCCTTTTTATATTCCTGACGCAAGTATTATGACAATATTTATGAGGCAAAGGTTGCAATCAGGGCATCCTCATTTCACTCCCTTTTTCGCCGCATATTCCGGCTATCATGAGTGAACCTCCCATCAGGGAAATATCTTTCAGGAGGGTTATCAGATAAATGGTTTTCGCCTCTTCAATTAACAGATGAGGGATATGTATTGTAACAATAAACAGGAAGAGAAGACCTGCCAGAACATATGCAGCCTGCTTAACGTACCAGCGGGTCATTATGCTGATGCTTATACCTATCATCAACAAGCCGGTCAGAAAAACCATATATACTCCCAGCGGTAATATGAACGAAGTCAGCATGCCCATGTAGTAGTCGAGCATCAGGAAATGGTTGATTCCGAATATCGCAAATGGAATTGCAAAAAGGAATCGTCCGATCATAGTCAGTTTTTTCATATTGCAGGCTTTTGCTAAAGGTAATCAGCTTTACTCCTTCTTCGGAAGGTCGTGGCCCAACAATTTAAAGCCTGTAACAGTGTATCCGGTAGCGGTAATGGCCTCTCTAAGGGCGGTGGTGTCGGGCTCTTCACCTGCGTAGCCGGCTATGGCGTAAGCTTCCAGGTGGGTGGCTGTGGCGCTGTTCACTCCGGCAACATTTTCGATAGCTCCCTTGACGGTGTTTTCGCAACCCTCGCAGGTCATACCCTCAACTCCTACCTGTATGTAGTGGAGGTGCACATCTTCTGTGATAACTTCTATTACCTCTGCCTGTTCGGCTTTCTTTCCCTTGCTGCCGCATGATGTAGTGGCCAGTGAAACAACAAGAATAGTTGCCAAAAAGAGAATTCCTGATTTCATGATTAATTATGTTTTAGTTGGTTAACTTTTTATTATATTCCTTAAATATAGGTAAATTCATTTTTCGATGTTCAAATATTGCCGAAATATCATAAAATTTTGACCTTCAGTATGGATAAATGAACCTTTCATGTTGGATATTGTTAAATGTTAAAGCAACAGTAAGATGGAAAGAAAAAGCATTTTAAGACAAACAAGCATGGCAATTACAGCGATGGTGGTATTACTTTCCGCTTTTGCCTGCACAAATCAAAAGGAGAAAGTTATGACAGATAACTATGAATTCACAGGATTTGAATTTCCTGCTTTGCCGTACGCATATGATGCTCTTGAGCCTTATATTGACGCTCAGACGATGGAGATTCACTATGACAGGCATCATCGTGCCTACTATAACAATTTTATAGCTGCCGTAAAGGGAATAGAGGCTGAGAATATGCCCCTTGAGGCAATATTTGCAAAAATGTCATCGTTTGGTGACGCGGTTCGCAACAATGGCGGCGGTTACTACAACCACATGATGTTCTGGAACAATTTGAGTCCCGATGGCGGCGAGCCTTCGGCTGCTTTAGTACAGGCCATCGATGAGGCTTTTGGTTCAATGGAAAAGTTTAAGGAGCTCTTCGGCAATGCCGGCAAAACGCGTTTCGGCAGTGGATGGGCATGGCTGGTGGTGACCCCGGAAGGTAAGCTTGCCGTAGGCAGCACACCGAATCAGGACAACCCGCTTATGGATAACTCACCCATAAAGGGTACTCCGATACTTGCACTGGATGTGTGGGAGCATGCCTACTACCTGAAGTATCAGAATAAGCGCCCCGACTACGTCGAGAATTTCTGGAACGTGGTAAACTGGAAAGATGTAAGTGCCAGATTCGAGGCAGTAATTAAATAGTTTTGTAATGACGTAGCAGGTTGACGCCTTTTACGCAATGTTATAATGACAAAAACCCGGGATAAACCATTCCGGGTTTTTGTTTTTTCCTTATTTTTATAACTCAATATTCAAGCAGCAAACCATGAAAAGAAAGCACCTTTTTCTTGCAATGTTTCTTAGCCTGGTACATATTTTGGCTTTTGCACAGGCAGATATACCCATACAGATCGGGTTTGACGAGAAGCAGGGAGAGTACGTTGATCTCGATGTCAGTCTGATAAATGAACAGGGCGAAAGGGTTTTAATGAGAGACCTTCTCGGAAAGCCTACAATACTGAATCTTGTCTATTTCAATTGTCCGGGCACCTGTAGTCCGTTAATGTGGGGCATCGCTAAATTCATCGAACAGGTCGACCTGAAACCGGGTGAGGATTATCAGATTCTCACAATCAGTTTCGACCATACCGAGAGTATCAAGATGGGTATTCAAAAAAAGGCTAACTATGTTACGAGCCTTAAGAACAAAGAGCTGGCTGAGGGATGGCACTTCTTTGTCTCCGATAGTGCCAATATTGCCAGACTCACAGAGTCTGTCGGATTTAATTTCCAGTGGGTGGTTAATCAGTATTCGCACCCGACGGGGTTGATAGCTCTTGGTCCGGATGGGAAAATCACCCGCTATTTAAGAGGGATAGAGTTTCTTCCCTTCGACATAAAAATCACCCTGATAGAGGCCGCATCGGGCAAGATCGGTCCAAGCATAAACCGGCTCCTTGCCATCTGTTATTCTTATGATTCAACAGGTAACCAGTTTGTTTTCAACGTAACAAAGGTCGCGGGTATTCTGATTGTATTCTTTTCTATTGTTCTGTTGGGATTTCTTTTTCTTGGAAAAAAGGGGACTAAAAAAGCAAATTAAATGACGAGCGAACCTAAGCATGCAACCGAGCCCAGTTATCTTGAATATAAGGGTAAACACAAAGGTATTTTTGCATGGATTTTGTCGACCGACCACAAGAGGGTCGGCTTATTGTACCTCTATACAATCATGTCTTTCTTTGTGGTTGGTGCCACACTGGGATTGCTGATGAAGCTCGAGCTGATTGCCCCCGGAAAGACCATCATGGAGGCCCAGACCTACAACGTTACCTTTACATTGCATGGTATCATAATGATATTTGTGATAGTCATTCCGGGGCTACCCGCGGTCTTCGGCAACTTCTTCCTGCCCATCATGATCGGCGCAAAGGATGTGGCATTCCCACGGCTTAACCTTCTGTCGTGGTGGATTTACATAGCCGGTATCATCCTCGTTCTCATTGCCCTTTTCACCGGAGAAGGGGCTCCCGACACAGGCTGGACCTTCTATGCCCCTTACAGCTTCAAGACTGCGGGAAACATGCTTCCGGCCGTATTCGGGGCCTTTGTACTGGGCTTCTCCTCCATTCTCACCGGACTAAACTTTATCGTCACTATTCACCGTTTGCGTGCCCCGGGAATGAGGTGGCTGAAAATGCCCATATTCCCATGGACCCTTTACGGCACGGCCTGGATACAGCTGCTTGCCACCCCCATAATCGGAATAACCCTTCTCATGGTTGCCGGAGAGCGCCTCTTCAACATCGGCTTCTTCGATCCTGCCCTCGGTGGTGACCCTATACTCTATCAGCACCTCTTCTGGATTTACAGCCATCCGGCCGTCTATATAATGATACTCCCTGCCATGGGCGCCATTTCGGAGATCATCCCGACTTTCGCCCGCAAGGAGATCTTCGGCTACCGCTTTGTAGTCGGTTCCACCCTGGCCATAGCGTTTGTCGGCTACTTCGTCTGGGGCCATCATATGTTCACCTCAGGCATGAGCGGCACCGCCCTGTTTGCCTTTTCAATACTTACGTTCCTCGTCGCCATACCAAGTGCCATAAAGGTTTTCAACTGGATATCAACATTGTACAAAGGCTCAATAAGAATGGAAACGCCTCTTTACTGGGCCCTCTCCTTCATCTTTGTCTTTATGATCGGAGGCTTTTCGGGCCTCATTCAGGGGGCCGTCGCAGTAAACGTCCATGTTCACGACACACATTTCATTGTGGCTCATTTCCATTTTATTGTTTTTGGGGGAACCGGCTTCGCTTTTTTTGGAGCGATGCACTACTGGTTCCCGAAAATATGGGGTAGAATGTATGATACCGCCTGGGCAAACACCGGATGGATTATTTTCTTCATAGGATTCCTGAGCCTATACGGACCGATGTTCTACCTTGGCCTCCAGGGGATGCCCCGCAGGTACTACGATTACGTTGAGTCATTCCACGGAGGGAATATACTTTCCAGTCTGGGTGCAATTGTTATGATTACAGGCGCCGTGGTGATAATTGTCAACCTCATCAGGTCGGCCAGAAAAGGGCCACCGGCAGAGGCAGACCCATGGGGCGGACCGGGTCTGGAGTGGAAGATTCCGTCGCCACCACCGCTCGAAAATTTTGAAGAAATACCGGTAATCAAGTAGCTAACTATATGGAAGTTCACAGAGACGATGAGGGATCGAAAATTGGGATGTGGCTATTCCTATTCACCGAGATGGTGCTCTTCTCGGGGCTCTTTATCGTGTACTCCGTTTACCGGTATCTGAATCGCGAGGCCTTCCATCAGGCCGCCGACCAGCTCGATGTTACCCTCGGTACCATCAACACAATAATACTACTGATTAGCAGTATGACCATAGCAATGTCGATATCTGCCATTCAGTACAAAAGGAAAAAGCAGGCTCTGGCGCTACTCACTGCCACCGTAGTGCTTGGCCTTGTGTTCCTGATAAATAAATATTTTGAATGGGGTGAGAAGATAGGACACGGCATATACCCGGGCTCAGAGACCCTTGCGTCGTATGGCCATGGCGATGTGTTGTTTTTCGGGTTGTACTATTTTATGACCGGACTGCACGCGCTGCACATTATTATCGGACTCGTTTTTATCGGGTTTGTGATGTGGTATATTGCGAAGGACAAGATCACGCATGACAATTTTTCGCTGCATGAGAACAGCGGCCTCTACTGGCACCTTGTCGACCTGATCTGGATATTCCTTTTCCCTCTGTTTTATCTAATTACCTAAATGTCAGTAAGCATGGAAAACAGCAGCCATCATATTGTGCCTTACAGAGTCTACCTGGTAGTACTCGCCGTTCTGATTGCGATGACAGGAATATCGGTAGCCGTAACACAAATTGACCTGGGGGCGGTAACCATTGCCATTGCGCTGCTGCTGGCCACGGTGAAATCGACTCTTGTGCTTATCTATTTCATGCACCTGAAGTTCGAAAACAGAATGTTCTCATTTATGGTGGCGGGGGTCACCCTGCTTACAGGGGTTGTTATATTTGTTACTTTTCTGGATTATTTATTCCGATAGAGTCATGTACAGAGCAGCAGGTATAGAAGCATCCAATTTTGTGGCCGGGGTCGATAAGGCTTATATCATAATTATGGGTATCAGTCTTGTTTTTCTGGTCGCCCTTACCGTTATTATGATCTGGTTTGTTTACCGGTACAATGAGAAGAGGAATAAGGTACCTACGCCAATTCCCGGCAGTATCCGCCTTGAGATAATCTGGACAGTTATTCCAACACTTCTGGTTCTTCTGATGTTCTATTATGGTTGGATAGCCTACCGTCCTATGCGAAACCCGCCACCCGATGCCATGGTGGTGACCAGTGTGGCGCGGATGTGGAGCTTCAGCTTTCAGTATGAGAACGGAAAAAGGTCGGATAAGCTTATCCTGCCGGTTAATAAACCGGTTAAGATAGACCTGTTGTCTGTCGATGTGATTCACAGCCTCTTTATACCCGCCTTCCGTGTCAAGGAGGATATGGTGCCCGGACAAGAAAAGTTTATGTGGTTTACACCCACAAATCTTGGCACCTACGACCTCTTCTGCGCCGAGTATTGCGGTTTGCAGCACTCATACATGTCCTCTACAGTTGAGGTCCTCTCGGAGGAGGATTTTAACGCCTGGTATGTCGACACTACAATGATTATCGCCGGTGAAGCAGATATGCCCGGGGCAGAGGGGTTTGCCATAATGCAGATCAATGGCTGCAATGCCTGCCATACATCTGACGGGTCGAGGCTCGTAGGTCCTTCCCATCTGGGAGTCTATGGTCAACCACGGATGGTACTGAGGGGCAGGGAAAAAATTGAAGTGGTGGCCGATGAGGAGTATATCAGAAGAGCAATATACGATCCGGAATACGAAATTGTTGAGGGGTATCAGAAAGGGCTCATGCAGTCGTACAAGGATATCCTCACCGATGAAGATATAGATCTGATAATCGAGTACCTGAAGGCGCTTAACGAGTCGCGGTAAGCCCGATGATACAGGGCAGACGGGCTTCAGCCCGGTCGGCTTCGGCCCGTGAGGATGAAGATACCCGGTCGGCAAAAGTTCAATTCTACAGATGGTGGTGCAGGCTCTCCTCCAGGAAGGGGTGGTTATCTGGTTTCAGCGATGCTTTCGAGAGGGTGTACATAAAGAGCAGAAAGAACAATCCTGCGAACCCCATGAAACTACCGATTTCGACGAATCCAATTTTCATTGCACCCCCGGTTCCCGGCATAACCTGCAGGAAAAGAGTAATATACAAGCCAATCAGCAATAATGAGCTGACGATTATCAGCACCGCCTTCTTCCTGCCTATATCGTCTGACATCAGCACCACAAAGGGAATAGCCCAGTTGATAATGAACTCTGCACTGAAGAAGAGGCGCCATGGTTCCTCCACCCGCGGTACGAAATAGACTGTAGATTCGGGAAGGTTGGCATACCATATGATGAGATACTGAATAAACCAGAGGTAGCCCCACACTATGCTGAGCCTGAAGAGATACCGGGCGAAATCGTTGCGGTGGTACTTGTTCATCTCCGGAAGATAACCTGCACGGTTGAGCCAGAGTGTGAGCAGAATAATAGCGGCAATAGCGGAGTAGAATGCTGAAATAATTGCCCTGAGCCCGAAGATTGTACTGAACCAGTGAGCGTCTATTGACATTATCCAGTCGAAGGCAGCCACCGAAAAGGTGATCACAAAAACGAAGATGAAGACCCGCGAGTACTTTCTGCTTTTAAGGAAGTTCTCTGTCTCTCCCTTTTCGCCGGCATCTTCACGTAGCGAAAACCTGCGCAGGGTGATGATAAGCAATATCCACAGACCAAAGAAGAGAGCCAGGCGGGCATAGAAGAATGGTATGTTGAGGTATGGAGCCTTATGGGCTATGAGGGCGTCGGTTTCGGTTATGCCGTGATGTGCCCATTCGTAAATATCCCTTACGCCTGCCGCCATGACCAGCATTACTATGAATGCCACCGGTACAAAGGTGGTCATAGCTTCCGGAATACGCTTGAACATGGCTGACCAGCCTGAATCGGTAACATACTGAATGGCGACAAAGAACATGGCGCCCATGGCCAGCGAGAGAAAATAGAAATTATTAATCAATAGAACACTCCAGATTCCCGGCCCCTCTTTTGCGAAACCAATAACTATGGCAAGCACTCCGATGGCAATCAGAACCAGCGCAAGTATCCTTGCTTTCGTTTTAATAATGAAGGTTTCTCTCATATTGATACTAATTTATCAGTATGTATTATACTATTTGTCTGTCTCCTGAAACCCCTGCCTGATATATTGTATAACCTTCCACCTGTCTTCGGGTCTTACTATGGAACCATGCGGCGCCATAACACCGACCCCGACGGTAATAACATGATAGATACTGCCATCGGGTAGCAGTTTCACCGCATCGCTTACCAGGGAACGGGGCGGTACGAGGTACTTTCCTGAAGTGAAGAGATGACCCAGTCCGTCTCCCTTCTCTCCATGACAGTTTTTGCAGTAAAAAGTGTAGAGCCTCTTTCCCTGTGCTGCTATCTCGTCTGATGGCTCAAGTGGTGACACGAGTTCAAGTCCTGCCCTTATAAGATCCTCATCGGTTTTTTCATACTGAAAGGGTATCATATTGCGGGGTATGGTTCCGGGAACCGGACTCTGCATGGTCATCTCGCCCGGGAGAACCGGATTATCAGACCAGGTCTGGTAGGCCGGCGAATAGGCCATACCCGGGAAATAGTCCCATCCCGGATCATTCGGCCCCCTGTCGCACCCCGTAAAAAGGAGCACAGAGGCAATGATAAGAATTCTGAACATACCCTTACTTTTTTCCATTTTCTCTATCCCTTTCAATAATCTCTGTGGCGCCACACTCCCTCAGAATAGAATCGGCCATGGTTCTGTCACTATCGTTCATGTCGTTACTGTTACCAAGGGCCAGTATAAATTTGTCATCGGTCGACCCGTCCAATATCTCCTCCGGCTCCTTACCGGGGTAGAGGCCTGTGCGCACCTGAAACAGTAAGGAGGTGATTATAAATGTAAGAAGAATGGTAAGCAGGTAGGTTATAACCACGAAGGTGGGCAATGTGAAGGCGGGTTTGCCACCGAAGTTCAGGGGGTAGTCAATTACTGCCACCCAGTAGAGAAAGCCCATCGCTGCGATTATGTTTACGGCTCCGGCAATAACCGCAAAGTATGGTAGCCGCGTCTCCCTCCCAAGCAGTCGCAGCACATCGTGAACCGGGAAAGGGGTGTAGGCATCCCTGATGTGGATCTTCTTATCCTGAAGCTTTCTGATGGCGCTTACCAGATCCTCATCGTTGTCAAAAACAGCTATGATCTCTTTCTGCTTCATTCTGCACCGGTTTTTTTAACGCTCTTGCCTCTGCGGGCAAGGCTCTTGACCTCAGAAATTGCGATTATCGGGATATACCTTATAAACAGAAGCATCCCCGACGCGAATATGCCAAAGGTACCGACATAGATCCCTATATCGACGGCCGTTGGTGAGTAGCTTACCCAGCTCGATGGCAGGTAATCCTGTGTAAGTGAAGATATTATGATTACAAACCTTTCATACCACATACCAATGTTGATAATTATCGAGATAATAAACATGGCCTTCAGGCTGCTCCGTATCTTCCGTGACCAGAGTAGCTGGGGGATAATAGCGTTGCATACTACCATAATCCAGAATGCAGAGGTGTATTTACCAGTTACCCTCGACTTGAAGAAGGTAAAAAACTCATACTCACTGCCCGAATACCATGCTATAAAGATCTCTGTCATATAGGCGAGTCCTATTACCATACTTCCGAATATCAGCACCCTGCAAATGGAGTCAAGATGCGCCTTTGTAATAAAGTCGGTAAGCGAGTAGGCCTTCCTTATCAGTATCATTATGGTGAGTACCATGGCAAACCCCGAGAATATTGCACCTACGAAGAAGTATGGGGGTAGTATCGTGGTGTGCCATCCAGGTATAACTGAAACCGCAAAATCGAGTGCAACAATGGTATGAACCGAAACAACCAGCGGTGCTGCCAGTCCGCCCAGTATCTTGGCCAGTGCCTCATAGCGTATCCAGTTTTTTACAGAGCCCACCCAGCCCATACTGAAGAATCCGTAAATAGCCTTTTTAACTTTCGATGTTGCCCTGTCACGCATCGTAGCCAGATCGGGAACCATTCCGAAATACCAGAGGGTGAGTGAAAGCAGCAGGTATGTCGTTATTGCCAGAAAATCCCACAGCAGTGGCGAGCTGAAGTTGACCCATAACGGACCGCGGGTGTTTGGATAGGGTGCGATGAAGAAGACGAGCCATATTCGTCCCAGATGCAGTGCGGGGAACAAGGCGGCATTTAAAACAGCAAAGATGGTCATCGCCTCGGCGGCCCTGTTTATCGATGAGGCCCATTTTGCCCTGAAAACAATGAGGAATATGGAGAAAGCTGTTCCTGCATGACCGATTCCGATCCACCATACAAAGTTGATAATATCCCATCCCCAGCCAACCGAGTTGTTGAGTCCCCAGGTTCCCAGCCCCTTATAAACCGTCATGAAGATGGCCCACAAGCCGTACACCAGTGCCATGGTTGCGAAGCTCATGGCAATATACCACCATCGGGCCGGTGTGCTTTCTGCCGGACCGGCAATATCCCTGGTCACCTGTCTGTAATCCTTGTCTCCTGCAACAAGGGTGGGCCGCACTGCAGTTCTATACATATTGATCAGGTTTGCTTATTCTTTATTCTGGTCAGGTAGCCTACAGAAGGCAGGGTGTGAAGCTCTTCCAGCAGGTGATAGTTGCGCTTGTCCCTGAATAGTTTGGCGATAGCACTATCCTCGTCGGCTATGTTTCCAAAAACAATTGCTCCTGAGGGACAGGTCTGTGCGCAAGCAGGCTTAATCTCATCCTCCCTGAGTATCCTGTTTTCTGTTTTCGCCCTGATTTTCGCCTCCTGAATCCTCTGAACGCAGAAGGAACACTTCTCAACAATTCCCCGCTCCCTTACGGTTACGTCGGGATTCAGAACAAGCCTGCCGGTCTCATTATTCATGTAGGTGTTGAACTCGTCGCTGCGGGTGTAGTTAAACCAGTTGAAGCGCCTCACCTTATAGGGACAGTTGTTGATGCAGTACTTTGTACCGATACAGCGAACGTATGCCATCTGGTTAAGCCCTTCATTACTGTGGTTGGTAGCAGCAACCGGACAGACATTTTCGCAGGGGGCATTGTCGCAATGCTGGCACATAACCGGCATAAAGTGAACCCCCGGATCTTCCTCACTGCCCGAATAATACCTGTCTATCCTGATCCAGTGCATGATACGCCTTCGGGCTATCTCTTCCCTGCCTATAACAGGTATGTTATTCTCTGCCTGACAGGCTATTACACATGAACTGCAGCCGGTGCAGGCGTTAAGGTCGATTGCCATTGCCCAGTGCAGGCCCTCGAAGGTAACCTCTTCGTAAAGGGTATGCATATGCTTGAGAATACCCTCGCGCATCTCATTTCCGGCAGCAGGATTTTCTCTGTATGCCCCAAGGGTGGTTTCACGTACCAGGTCTCTGCCCTCCATCGAGTGATGCGTCTGACTTATCGCCAGATCATAGACCTCCCCTGTTTTTTCAATAGAGGTAACCACTCCGTTGAAGGAGACACATCCGTTGACCATTGCCGTTAGCGGAAGTATATTTACACCGGCCCCTTCACCAACCTTTCCCGCCACCTTGCGGCCATAACCAATAAATGCCGACAGGGTGCCGGGTGCCTGTCCGGGTTGCACCAGCACCGGTATGGTTATATTACCGTTAATCTTTACGAGGTCGCCGGTGGCAAGCATATTTCTCTCTGCATCGGCAACAGAAACAGCCAGAAAATTATCCCAGCTGAGCTTCGAAACAGGGTCGGGAAGCTCCTGGAGCCATGGATTGTTGGCATGCTTCCCGCTGCCAAGGGCTATACTTTGTATTGCGGTAAGCTCAAACAGGGCACCTCCGTCGCTGAACATACCTCTCTCAGGTGCTACTGCATCGGGTGATGGCATGTTGAACTCAGGGTAGGCTGTTTCAGACTTCGATCTCTCCCATACTCCCTTTTGCAGGCAGTTGTTCCAAAAAGTGCCGAAGGTAAGACCTGTGCCGGCGTTGGGGTAATTTCTGGTTTCCCAGTAGTTTTTCAGATATGTTTGATAATCTCCTTCTTTGTCTGTCCAGATAAGCAGGCTCTCCTGCATCTGCCTGGTGTTTCCAAGAGGCCTGATAACAGGCTGCTGCAGGCTTAAGTGGCCGGCGACAGGCTCGGCATCACCCCACGATTCCAGGTAGTGGCTGTCGGGGCATATATAGTCGCATAGTGCTGCTGTTTCATCGGGCGTGGCAGCCATTGATACCTTCAGCAGCACTTTCCCCATACCCGCTGCGAAACCTTCGCCGTCGGGGTAATCGAAAACAGGATTTACGTTATGGATAAAGAGTGCTGAAACCTCCCCGGCATTCATCTCTGCGATGAGGGTCTGCAGGGCGGCGTCGCTGCCCCTGCGCAGGTTGACAGGCGTGGTAATATCAATTGTCTTCCCGTTGTTACCCAGCAGGTGATTGATTGCATTTACCAGCAGCTGCGACCTCAGGTCGTTGTAGCCACAAACTACCAGTGATTTACCTGCATTTTCCCTGAGTTCGGCGGCGAGACTGTCAACTCGCGCTGCAAAGGGTGATGAAGCTCCCTGGCTCCCTCCCTGCAATGTGTCGAGCAGATTGGTCAGTATCTCATTTACCTGCGAAGGTTTTATCTGAATGCGTTCATCAGCATTAGATCCTGTCAGCGATAGCTCGCTCTCAAACTGAATATGCCGTGACATGTCGGGTTTATCCTCACTGACCCTCCTGCCTGCTGCATACTGATTCGAAAAGGTTCCTGGCATCAGCCAGGTACCCAGGAAGTCGGCCCCAAAACTGACTATCAGCCCGGCCTTGTCGAAAGAGAGGGAGGGAATAGCCCGCCTGTTGAAACAGAGACTGTTTGCTTCAAGCATTGCCGAGAAGGAGAGAGAATCATACTGAACCCACTCCGAGCGGGGATATCTGTCTACAAACTCCTGTATGATTTCCGTTGTGGAGGGACTGATTACAGTGCCGGTGAGGATGACCGTTTTGCCCTCAGTGGCGACAGCTTTTGAGAGTGCTACTGCGATCTTGCTGTCGATCTCCTCCCAGTCTGTCTCCCTGCCTCCCCCGAGTGGCGTGTTGTACCGGGCGGTGTCGTAGAGTTCCAGTACCGATGCCTGTACCCTGGCAGTGGCCCCTCCGTTCGACAGAGGCGAGAGGTCGTTGCCTTCGATCTTAATGGGACGGCCGTCGCGCACCTTGACCAGTATACTGCCATAATCATCACCGTCAAAAAAAGTTGTGGCGTAGTAGTTTGCCTCGCCGGGCGTGACTACTTCGGGCTGAAAGAGATAGGGAATAGCTTTTTGTATGGGTCTCTCACACCCGGCAACCAGAGCGCTGCCTGCCAGACTGTATCCGCAGAACCTCAGGAAATCACGACGGTTGGAGGAGAGCCGGTTACCCTCTTCCTTTATTACTCCAAGCAAACCCTCGTCGTTAAGATACTTATACTCATCAAGATAGTCTTCTTCACGAATGCCATGGTGTTCCCCCGGACTTTTCCAGTACTTTTTTCCCATCTCTTTAATAATGACATTTCATACATTCGGTCCCTCCTGTCATGCGGGCCGTTACCATGTCTGTTCTGTTGGCCAGCACATCCTCACGGAGTTTCAGATAGACGGAGTAAAAATCGTTTCTCATTATGTCCATTTCTCTTGTTCTGTGGCAATCGAGACACCACCCCATAGAGAGATCGTTGACCTGCATTACCTTGTCCATCTTTTCCACCTCTCCATGACACTCTGCGCAGTCTACTCCCACGACACCCACATGCTGATCGTGCGGAAAGGCGACATGGTGGGGGAGGTTGTGCACCCTGATCCACCTGATAGGCATTTCATTATCGAAAGCATCAACAACTTTGGCTATCTCAAAGCGACCCGAGTTGGTACCATCGCGTACAATGATATGGCAGTTCATGCAATGATTGACTGATGGTATGCCGGCGGAATGTGAGTATTCGGCCGTTGTATGGCAGTATAGGCACTCAGTCTGGTTTTGGGTAGCATGAACCATGTGAGAGAACTTTATGGGCTGGTCGGGCTGGTAAAACTGAGATCGCCCTACCGCAATGGCCTCCCTGACAAGGGTGTCGGTTATATAGGTAGCTGATATAAGCAGGGTAAGCAGGAGTATCCACTTTCTTTTGGTCAGCTTCAGGAAGACCAGATCGACGATCGAGAAGAGAAAGAGAAGTGAAAAAAAGATGAAAAGGAGCAGCCTTGTGATAATAGGTTTTGGTTTTTTAATCCCCTCAATGGCGATATGGTCCATGAACCCCTTTATCATTACCACATCCTGGCTTGTGAGGTCGATAGAGGCATGAGCTTCCGCCATCTTTTCCCCGGTTGGCCGCAGCAGTACCGCCTCCAGCTCATCGGAGCTCTTATCGAGGTATTTGATAGCGATCTCTGCCGCACCGGGATTCCAGTTCATGGTATCTGCCTGGTGTATGGTGTGGCAGGCTGCGCAGTTGACGGCCCTGTCAGCAAAGTAAACAAGTCCGTAAAAAAGTCTCTCACCTCTCAGCAGGTGGTCAGAGTGCATGGTTGGTGTGGCAGAGGTAACGGGAAGCGAGTCGGCGACCATTGTGGTGTCTGACTGAGTCAGTGTTGCCGGTTGAATTGCTGTATCGGTACTGAGAGTATCCTGCGGGGTAAAGGCAGATGAATGTCCGACGAAAGTGAAAGCCAGAAGAATGCTAATTAAAGAGAGGTGCCGGAGAACTTCGCCTTTCAACAATTGAATCATTCGTTTAGGGTTAGGGTTAAACCTGAACCAAATATAGCAAAATATACATATTTCAAAGTAAATCCTGACGTTTACGACCTGAAGAGTTTACGGCCGGTTCTGGCAAAACAATCAAAGAACCGCTGTCATCATTAAAATAATCAGAACAGCCATTCCAAATCCATTCAAAACCACCAGAGCCCTCTTTTCCGATACTTCCTCCTTCGCTTTGGGTATGAAAACCAGAAAGAGAGCTGTTACGCTTATATTCACACCTGCAAGCAGAAACCACAAACCCCCTTCCAGTGCAATCCCAAACTCCCCGGCGAACAGCAGAGCGATCGATGTCAGCACGATCCAGGCCGGAATTATGGTTTTAAGATCTTTCTCATCAGGCTTTTTAATGAAGGAACCAAAACCAGCTCTTTCATATTCACTGCGGTAGCACGTGAGAAGCAGCCAGAAATGGGGTATTTGCCACATAAACATAAATCCTGCCAGAAACAATGCCTGGGGCGCCAACAGTGACCCGCCGGCAGCAGTAAAACCTATCAGTGGGGGAACGGCCCCCACAAGGCCACCGGGAATAACAGCAAGAAAAGTACGACGTTTAAGATTTGTATAGATAAGATTATAGAGAACGACGTTCATGAGGCCAAGCAGTGCCGGCAGCCATCCTGTGAATGTGGCAAGAAGTACCAGCCCCTCGGCTATCATCAGCAGGGCTGTTAAGAGGGCTGACCACGGCCTCAGTTCATGTGAAGGCAGTGGTCTCTTCCTGGTTCTTGGCATCAGGGCATCTGTGCGCCGCTCCTGGAACTGGTTGAGTGCTGCTGCCCCCCCGGAAAGAAAAAAGACTCCCCCTACTGTTGCCGCCAGCCCCTTTAAAGACCCGGCATCGCCGAAAAGAATATAACCTGCAGCAGCAGAAAAAGCGACTGCAACTGACAGATTGAACTTGATCAGTTTCAGATAGGTTGACGTAAGTTTAATCCATTTGTTTTCCACCGGCAGGCTCCATCATTAGCGCGCTAAAATAGAAAAAAATCACCGCACCTGCACTTCCACCCGTTTCAGGCCGCGGCCTTCAAGGAATTCATTCAGGTATTTCTCGTTTAGCTCGTCGCTGTCGCCGTAGTACTCCCTTATCTCTTCAAGCCTCTTGTGAAGCTCCTGGCGTACCTTCGCATAGGCAGTATCGTCATATATGTTTTTCATCTCCGACGGATCGGTCTGAAGGTCATACATCTCCCACTCGTCAACGTCATAGTAGAAATGGATCAGCTTGTAGCGTTCCGTTGCAATGCCGTAATGACGCTTTGCCATATGCTCGGCCGGATATTCGTAGTAACTGTAGAAAACCGCATCGCGCCACTTTTTTGTTTTGCCGCTTACCAGCCTGCGGAACGACTCGCCCTGCATCTCTTCGGGAGTCTCAATACCGGCATAATCGAGGAAGGTGGGAGCAAGGTCGATGTTCTGTACCAGGCGCTCTATTTTCGTTCCGGGTTTGATCTCTTTGGGATACCTGATAAGAAGCGGAGTGCGGAATGACTCTTCATACATGAATCTCTTGTCGAACCACCCATGCTCGCCAAGGTAAAACCCCTGGTCTGAGGTGTATATCACAATTGTATTCTCTGCCAGTCCGGCCTCCTCAAGGTATGCAAGCACCTCACCAATACCATCGTCCACCGACTTAATGGTTCTCAGGTAGTCCTTGATGTACCGGTTAAACTTCCACA
>JAWOIF010000121.1:0-11551 GCA_046484805.1 Bacteroidales bacterium | reverse complement strand
ATTTGCAGTGGTACTTTTACTGCCGGGCAATGCTTTTGGTCAGAACAGATGGCAGGTTCTTGCTGCCGAGGAGGGAAAAATAGGCCTTGAGAGCGGTTTTATAGAGGCTCAAACTGCAGGATTTAACCTTAAAATTATCAGGGAATCGCAGTTATTGACTGCTTTGCAGCCAAAGGGAGAAGATGGCTTTGACTTTTCTCCTTCAGACAGGCTGGAATCAAGGAAGGGCAACAGACTGTATCATCTGGGGGACCTTAATTTGCGTCTCAGGGTTGTAGATACACAGGAATGGAAAAGGTTCTCATCTGCACTTGAGAGAGATCCTGTTAAGACTATTCCGGCGACAGGCGGCAATGTGATTGCGGCAGCTGACATAACCTCCACTTTTGCTGAGGGTATACCCTTGAGGATTGAGCGGTATTGGGAGAATCAGAATGGAGACCTGGTGCTGAGGTTCAGACTTGTCAACAACTCAGAGGTTCCGGTAGAGATCGGATCACTCGGCATTCCTCTTATTTTCAATAATATTCTTGATGGCAAGAACCTGGAACAGGCGCATGCGATCTGCTCATTTCACGATCCGTACATCGGACAGGATGCCGGCTACCTGCAGGTATCAAGGTTACATGGACTTGGGCAGGTGCTTTTGGTTCTGCCATACGGAGATACTCCGTTTGAAGCATACAATCCGCTTCTTGACGACCGTACCCCCAGGGGTATTACCTTTGAGGGATTCTATGAGTGGATGGCCCACAGCAGGGCTCATGCAGCAGAGGACTGGTCGGTCGCTGAGCCATGGAACCACCCCACAATGGCGAGGCTTAATCCGGGTGAGTCACGCGAGTATGGATTGAAGTTTGTTCTTTCGCCGTCACTGCGAGAGATTGAATCTACTCTTCTGAAGCATAGCCGACCAGTTGCGGTGGGTGTACCTGGCTATGTTGTGCCGATGGATGTTGATGCCAGCTTGTTTCTGAAACATGATAGCGAAGTACGCTCCCTGGATGTTCATCCGGGTGGTGCCCTTGATATTATGGCGGAAAGGACAACAGCCAACGGCTGGAAGAGCTATATGGTAAAAGGCAAAGAGTGGGGTCGTGCAAGGCTTACGGTTACTTATGAAGATGGGTTAAAGCAGACAATCAATTACAACGTTATTAAGCCGGAAGAGCAGGTAGTTAATGATATGGGCAGATTCTATACCAACGAACAGTGGTATGAGAATCCTGATGATCCTTTTAAGCGCCACCTGTCAGTTATCAGTTATGACTACGGCCACATGCAGCAGGTTACTGAAGACAGCAGGGCGTGGGTAGCCGGACTGAGTGATGAGGGTGGTGCAGGCTCATGGCTCGGCGCCATGATGAAGCAGCTGATTCAGCCTGACGTAGAAGAGTTAAAGAAGATGCAGGCCTTTGTACACAACACTCTCTGGGGTGGTATTCAGTACAGCGAGGGAGACAGAAAATATGGTGTCAGAAAGAGCCTTTTCTATTATGACCCTGATAATATGCCGGAGGGTACCTATAGTCCGGATATTAACTACGGAGGATGGTCGGCATGGAATAAGAAGGAGGCTGAATCGACAGGCCGCTCGTACAACTACCCGCACGTGGCTGCAGCCTGGTGGGTAATGTACCAGCTTGAGCGTAATCATAACGGTTTTGTAACAGGTGCCGACTGGAGATGGTACCTCGAGCAGGCCTTCCACACATCTATGGCTATGGTTCAGCAGGCCCCATACTACGCACAGTTCGGTCAGATGGAAGGGACAATCTTCTTCCTCATTCTTCTTGATCTGCAGCGCGAGGGCATGACAGAAATGGCTGTGAAGCTTGAAGAGGTTATGAAGAAGCGTGCTGACGTGTGGTACGCACTTAAATATCCGTTTGGAAGTGAAATGCCATGGGATTCAACCGGTCAGGAAGAGGTTTACATGTGGTCTAAGTACTTTGGTTATTATGAAAAGGCTGATGTAACACTCAATGCAATTCTCGCATATATGCCTACCGTGCCTCACTGGGGTTACAATGGCAGCGCACGCAGGTACTGGGATTTCCAGTATGCAGGAAAACTCAGGCGCATAGAGCGTCAGTTGCACCACTATGGTTCAGCTCTTAATTCCATACCTGTTCTTACAGACTTCAGGGATAATCCTGATGATTTTTACCTGTTAAGGGTGGGCCATGCAGGCATGATGGGTGCTCTCTCAAACATTACTCCTGAAGGGTTCGGCCCCTCTGCGTTCCATTCATACCCCAATACGCTCAGAATAGACCATATTACAGGAGACTATGGGCCAGGATTCTTCGGTTATGTGGTTAATTCAGGAACCTATCTGACCAGACATGATGAATTTGGCTGGCTTTCATTTGGAGGGAACACAGAGCTTGCAGGGAAGTTGGTTACTGTGTTGCCTACAACAGCGGCACGTACCAGGGTATTCCTGGCGCCTGTTGGCCTCTGGCTGACACTTGATGCCGGAAAGTTTGAAAGCGTATCACTGAATCCGAAGAACGGACAGGTAATTGTAAGGCTTGATCCGGCTACGGTAAATACATCAAAGGCGAGAATCAGGATCGAGCAACCCGCCCGTCCCCCCGGAGCTGGTATCTACGGGGCTCCCTCAAACCTGACGGAAGAGAGAGGCGCTTACACAATTAATCTTGGTTCGGGAGTAACAGAACTGCTGCTGAAACCGGGTAAGTAAGAATTACAGTATAAAAGCTCCTGGAATCCTGCAAAGCGCAGGCAGGAGTACTGACGATAAACAGAGGAGGGAGGAGCATCCCGGTACAGTAAAAGGTATCAGGAAGCTCTTCCCTCTTCATTTATTATTTGTCATTTCAATAATTTTCAGGAGTTGTTAACAATCGGCAAGGGTTATTTGGCTAGTTTTCCGAAAAAGTTAGTTTTGCCTGAATCAAATATAAGAATCATCTGCCCACCAGGGGAAACCTAATACTAACCATTTATAAAGCCTTCATTAAAATCATGAGAACAGAAAGAACTTTAGGAATCCTTAAGCTATTTGCTGCTTTTGCCATCTTGATTCAGATTACTTCCTGCAGCCAACCGCGGCCACCCGTAGTCATAACCCTTGAAGTGACAGATATAGAAGGCAACCAGGCCCAAAGCGGAGGTCAGATTATTGACGACGGCGGTGCTCAGATAATTTCGAAGGGAATATGCTGGGGCCCCGATATGCTTGTCGATACCAGCAATTTCAAAACCACACTCGGCCCCGGTGCAGAGGATTTCATCGGCATAATGACCAACCTCGAGTACAATACAACATACTTCGTTGCAGCTTATGCCATAAATGAGGCCGGAATCTCATACGGCGAAACCATGGTCTTCCTGTCAGCCGCCCTCCTGCCCACTGTAGTTACTACCGGATACAGAGACCTTACCTCCACATCTGTTTTCGTCTATGGAGATGTAATTTCTGATGGTGGTGCAGAAATAACTGAAAAAGGTATCTGCTGGGGAACCTCTCCAAATCCAGATATAAACGCCAATGTAATACCTTTTGGACCAGGTATTGGCGAGGTAGGATATTCAATCACCCCTCTTCAGCCGGCCACCGATTACTATGTGAGGGTATTTGCGACCAACAGGTCAGGAACCTCCTATGGAGAGCAGTTAACCTTTCGTACTCCTCTCTACAGCTTTGGTCAAGCACATGCCGGAGGGATAATATTCTATCTTGATCAGACTGGCGAGCATGGCCTCGTGGCTGCACCGGCCGACCAGAGCAATAGCGCTTACTGGGGTTGTGCCGGCACCCCGGTTTCTACCTCAGCTGAAGTTGGAACCGGCAAACAAAATACCGTTAACATACTCGCAGCATGCGCGACACCAGGTATTGCAGCAAGATTATGTGATGAACTCGACCTGAATGGCTATCAGGACTGGTACCTTCCTTCTGTCGACGAACTGATATTGATGTGTACAAATTTGTATAAGAAAGGAATAGGTAATTTTAATATTGACAGAAATTACTGGAGTTCAACGGAATACGATGCTAACCTGGGACGTGATTACAGCTTTGCCTGGGATTATTCCAGCGGCACCGTCAAATCAGGATACCCGGAATATGTACGTAATGTAAGAGCCATAAGGGCATTCTGATGCCGTAGAGAGTAATGTGAAGCCGGTAATATTTAACCGGAGACCTTTTGACTTCCGTTAAGATCCAATATGAAGCCGGCCAGAATATCAGCCACCTCAGCACTGTGTGACCTTTTGTTGGTTTCTACATCAACATAGCTGCTGCCCGGAATGGCCTGAGCTATGTTCGAGGCCTCATCGTGGCTGTGAAATTTGTCTTGTGATACTCCAATGACGAGAACCGGCACATCAACAGTGCTTAGATCATCCCGGATTTCATAGCCCGATACATCAACCACTGTACGGGCAAGTTTCTTCGGGTCGGCCTGATCGAGAATGCGGGCATTGATCTCATACATCTCGTAGTCTCCCTCCTCATTAATGTGGAACTTTTTCATATACCATTTGAGGAACGGTTTCAAAACAGGATAAAGCGGCACTGCAACCCTTGAAAGCGGTGGCAGCCACCATGGCCAGGGGAATGTCGCTGATGGCTCTACCAATACCATTGCCTTTGGCTTTTTTCTGAGGTGCTTCAGCGCGGAAACAGCCACCGCTGACCCGAGTGAGTAGCCTGCAATAATATACCCGTCGGCCCGCAGTCCAAGTATTTCAACTACTTCCGGCAGATCAGAGGCAATTTCAGCTATAGAAAACCCTGCCTCGCCATTGATCACTGACGACCCCTTTTCCCGTGTCTCCAGAAAGTAAACCGTATGCCTTTCAACCAGAGCCTCTACTGTCTCGTGAAAGTTCTCATAGACCGACCCCAGTCCCGGTAAAAACAAAATACCAGGTTGCTTACTTTCTCCATACAAAGGTTTGTCAAAAATCAACACATTAAGGCTTATGCCGGAAGAGAGTTTAAGAAGCTGATTGGTCTGATGATCTGCCGCCACCCACTTAACTGATTGCCCTGCCACTGAAATTTCCATTAATTAAGGTTATAGGAGAAGCCTGAAACGCCGCAAAGGTATGATTTTAACGGAAAAGTCACTACCTGCCTCATTCACCACCCGCAATACTTCATTCACCTGCCATTTCCGGCCATTGACCTACTTTCCGGACCTTACTGTTCACTACCAGATAAATACCCTATATATTTGTTTCTGATTTTATAGAAACAGCAAAGATCAGGAACAACATATAAATGAATAAGACAAGAACAGCAATCATCGCAGGCGCAGGAATTGGTGGCATAACCACCGCTCTTTATCTGGCCCGTAACGGATACAGTGTGGATATATTTGAGAAGAACGATTTCCCGGGCGGCCGGTGTGGACAGCTGACACGCGATGGCTACCGCTTCGACATGGGCGCAACCATGATGCTAATGCCCGAAGTATACCGCGATTTTTTCCGTTCTCTCAATACCGAACTTGAAGAAGAGCTCTCAGTCACTGAGATGGAGGACCTTTATACTCTTTGGTTCGATAACGGTAAGCGTCTGGTCTTCACCACAGACGAGAAGCGCATGGCCGAACAGCTTGAGCAGTTCGAAAAGGGCAGCGCAAAACGTGAACGTGAATATGTAAAGAAGGGATATGAACTCTATACAACTGGCTTCCGCAAGCTTCTTGGCCGCAACTTCTTCCGCATAACCGAATTCATTAATCTCCGAAATGCTCTGCTTCTCATCAAGCTTAAAACCTATATTTCCCACAGCCGCTACACGAAACAATTCTTCCGCAATCCGCACCTCCAAATGGCCTACACTTTCCAGAATATCTACGTCGGCCAGAGTCCATTCACGGCACCCGCTCTCTTTTCGATGATCCCGGCTGCCGAACTAATCGAAGGCTCACTCTTTCCCCGCGGCGGCATGTTCAGCCTGATCGAAAGACTGATAGCTTTGTGTGAACAGGAGGGGGTGAGATTCCATTACAACAAGAGCATTCAGCGTATACCGGTTCGGGGGAACCGCGCACTTGGTTTCGAATTCGCCGATGGAACTGCAACAGAGGCCGGCGTGGTCATTGCCAACGCAGACCTTCCCTATGTCTACCGCGAGCTTTTACCACGCTCGTTCAAGTCGTGGAAGCTTAAGCGGATGAAATATTCCTGCTCAGCCCTTGTTTTCCACTGGGGCGTTGATAAAGTATATCCCCAACTTGGTCACCATAGCATATTTCTTTCTGATGATTTCCGTGAAGGACTCAATGCTATCTTTAAGAGGCGCTCAATAGGAAAGGACCCCAGCTTTTACATCCATGCCCCCGTGCGTACCGACCCGACGGCCGCACCGCCTGGATGCGATGCCCTGTCGGTTGTCGTTGGAGCCGGCCACTACCGCAGCTCTGATAACCACGACTGGCAGGCCCTGCAGCAAAACGCCCGCTCTGCCGTAATTGAAAAGCTGAAAAAAATCGGGATGACCGACATAGAGGAGCATATTAAGTTTGAGATGACCTGTACTCCGGTTGCATGGGAGAGCATGCTGAATGTTACCCATGGGTCGGTTTTTGGCAGCCTGGGCCACAATATCCTTCAGATGGGATACTTCCGTCCCCACAACCGCGACAGAAAATACCGGAACCTTTATTTCACCGGTGGCAGCACCCATCCGGGCAACGGAATTCCCATGGTACTGCTTTCGGCAAAGCTGGTTACGGAACGGATTTTGAGGGATGAAAAAAGATAGAGAAAATGCAGCCAATAACTATAAGTCAACAAAAGCAGGAGATTATTAACATATTCGAATCAATTAACTTCGAAAAGATAATCGACCATCCCAATATTCTGATCTCAGCGAATTTCTGGGAAGCCGACAGATACCATGCCGCAAGGGTGTGCTACAGGATAATGAGGTATATCGATGACCTCATCGATAATCATAAGGCAGAACGAGGTGCCATTGCTCCTCATGAGAGAGAGCAGTTTACCGCAGATGTCGAAAAATGGATGAAGACATTCCTTGATGCCGGCAGGCATGATCCGATGCAGGCCGGATTGATGGAGACCATTGAGCGTTTCAGGATTCCTCTGTGGCCCCTCGAGGACTTCGCCAGATCAATGATTTATGACATCAATAACGATGGATTTGCAACTCTGCAGACCTACCTTGACTATTCGAGGGGCGCTTCAGTAGCTCCTGCAAGCATATTCGTGCATCTTAGCGGACTGCGCAGCAACGGAGATCACTACCTGCTTCCCGAATTTGATGTGCGCGACACTGCCACACCATGTGCCATGTTCAGCTACCTGGTGCATATCATCAGAGATTTTCAGAAAGATCATCACAACAACCTCAACTATTTTGCAGGCGATATGATGGCGAAACACGGCCTTACCGTTGCAGGGTTGCGCAGAATGGCATTTGGTGAGCCGCTGTCTGACGGCTTCAGGGCTATGATGAGGGAATATCTTGCCCTCGCTGACAGATACAGGCTGGAGACACTAATGGTAATGGAACGGGTGTGCCCCCTGCTTGGACCCCGCTACAGCCTCAGCCTCGAGATAATATTCAACCTCTACCTGATGGTGTTCGAACGCATTGACCCCGAAAAAGGAAGCTTCACCGCTGACGAACTGTTACCCACCCCGGAAGAAACCAAAGTAAGGGTCTGGCAGGTCATAGAATCATCCAGATGAGATTTCTGAAATCTGATTTCCGATATCTGATTTCTGACATCCCAAACCGAGGCTTTAGCCGGGCTCGCGACCGAAGGGAAGCACATCCCAAATCGTAAATCGTAAATCGTAAATCGTAAATCGTAAATCCCTAGAGTCTGCTCTCAAGAACCTTTCTTATTACCTCGGGTGTAACCAGTTTTCTGTCGCCGAAGGCTATCCAGTTGCGCTCCACAAATCTGTTTACTATCTTGTCAACTGTCTCTTTGCCCACTCCATACTCGCCTAGTCTTGTCTTTACGTCCAGTGAACGGAAGAACTCTTCTGTCTTCCTGATTGCCAGATCAGCACGTTCGGCCCCGGTTCCTTCAGAAATACCCCAGACGCGCTCTCCGTATTGTACAAGCTTATCCATTTTCTCCTCCTTCAGCACTGTAAGAATACCCGGAAGTACGATCGCCAGGGTGCATGCATGATCGATATTATGCAGGGCCGTTAGCTCATGTCCGATTGTATGTACTGACCAGTCGCCGGGAACACCGCAGGAGAGCAGGCCGTTAAGTGCCATAGTAGCCGACCAGAAGAGGTTCGACATGGCTTCATAGTCGGCAGGATCGGCATATACCTTCGGGCCTTCCTCAATGAGGGTTTTGAGTACGGACTCGGCAAATCTGTCCTGAATTGGTGCATTGACAACGTAATTCAGATATTGCTCGGTGGTGTGAATGAAGGCGTCAACAATTCCGTTCGCAACCTGATTTTTGGGCAGGCTGGCAGCCGCATCGGGAAGCAGAACCGAGAACTGCGGGAATACATGGGGCGAGCCAAATGCCCTCTTATCTGTGGTTGATTTGCGGCTTATCACGGCATTCTTGTTCATTTCGGTACCGGTGGCCGGCAGCGTCAGCACAGTAGCCAGGGGTAGTGCACGCTCAACGACAGCGCCCTTTGCGAGTATATCCCACTGATCGCCGTTTTCATATAACGCAGCGGCTGAAATGAACTTGGTGGCGTCGATTACCGATCCTCCTCCTGCTGCCAGCAGGAATTCAACCTTTTCACTCTTTATTCTTTCTACGGCCTCCATGCAGGTTTCGTATGACGGATTCGGCTCAATGCCACCAAACTCAACCATGGTGCGGCCTGACAGGGCCTCCTTTATTCTGCCATAAACACCGTTACGTTTAATGCTGCCACCTCCGTAAAGGAGCATTATCTTTTTGCCGGCAGGGATCAGTTCGCTGATTCTTGAAAGCTGCTCTTTACCGAATAAAATATTAACCGGATTGTAAAATTCAAAACTGTTCATAGTGTGATATTTTGTTTCTGTAATTTAATCTTGCAGATAGGCCTGAATAAGGATCTCAAATATAATAACTATTGCTGTATGTTTGGTGTGTTAACGTTTCTTACGTCAGGCTTCCATTTGTTTTGACTTAAACCGATTAAATTATATATTTGTTTATTCATCGAAAAAATTAACTTAAATCAACATATCATGAAAAGGCTGATTCTGTTGTTGACAATAACTGCAGGCATTGCGGTAATATTATCATCATGCGAAAAGGGACCAGCAGAAAAGAGAGGTCCTGAAAATCCTAAACCAAATGATCTGTCGTATATACATCTTGTAGTTCAGAATTATTGTGGCGGCGAATTGGTCTCCGATCTTCTGGCAGGCAAAAACACAAAAGTCGGGGTTGTACGGGTGACCACCGATGGTGAATTCCTGACCGTTAAATATGAAATGGATGTGACGGACTGGGTTATCTCAGAGACTCATCTCTCGGTTACTGCCTCTCTGGCAGATATTCCGGCAACGATGAATCTCAATCCGAAAACCGGACTTTTCAAATACAAGAGCAAACACTCTCCTCAAGTTAGTGCCTTCACATATACCGGCATTCCGACAGAGGGCAACAGCAGCCTCTATATTATGGCACACGCGGTGGTGGAACGGGTTACGGGCTGGAAGACCCATCTTCCGGCAGTCTCTGTGCAATTACCGGAATATGTGACAATTTCAGTTGGATACCCTCAGTCAGGAGATGAATCATATTTTACCACAACGGTCACAAACGGGGGCATTCTTGATGGTACCTATTCAGGATGGTGTGTTGATGTTGGAAATGCTATCTACCCTGGAACGGAATATACTGCAAAAGTTGTATCAAGCTACGATACTGATCTTTTGGGCGTTGTCGATAAACCTGAGAATCTTGAAAAGGTTAACTGGATAATTAATCAGAGTTTTACAGGACAAACATCGTCTGATGGTACTGTTTATACTTTTGGCGATGTACAACGGGCCATTTGGGAGCTTGTTGACAATGATGTCTCCGAAAGTGGACTGGGTGAATGGAGCCAGGAAAGGGTTGATGAAATATTGACACTTGCTGAAAATGCAGGAGACAGTTACGTGCCCGAATGCGGTCAGGAGGTCGTTGTCTTGCTTGTTCCCGTTGATGGAGAAGGAGGAGAGCCGATTCCCGTTCAGAAGACTATTACACAGGTTGCAGTGATTACCTTCCCCGGAGTCTGCGTTCCGGTAACAAAGGGAAGTGAAACAGCCTGGGCTGCAGGATATGATTTCGGTGGGCCGAATTGGGCAAAGTACTTCATTTACTGCGCTAAGCCAATACGATAAATGAGTCATAGAATATTGAACTTGTAAATATTGAAGACCCGGCTAAGCAAAGACGATTATCTGTTCTTGTTACCTGGCCCGGGGAAAATTACTAATCAAAACCTAAATACTTATGGAAAATCTCAATGAAACACAAAACGCCCCGGTAGGTATGGAGTTTACTGAAAGAAGTGTAAACTATCTGAATGGGACCCGTAAATGGACACTCTTCCTGTCAATTATCGGGTTTATCGGAATTGGGTTTATGCTGATTGCTGCCATTTTTATGCTAACGGCATCTTCGCTGATCCCTGACATGCCTTTTTTCGGTGGCGCTGCCGCAACAATTTTTTTCCTGCTGTTTGCAGTTCTCTATTTCTTTCCGGTCTATTATCTGCTTAAATTCTCAACACTTTCAAAGCTGGCCATCGAAGGAAATGACAGTAAACTGCTTGAAGAGGCAATGAGATACCTTAAGATGATGTTCAAGTTCATGGGTATTCTTGTCATCATAGTGCTGGCAATCTATTTACTCGTAATTATTATCGCCCTCTTAGGAGCAGCTTTTGCGCTCAGTTAAAAATCTGAAAATTATATATGATGGCCAGTCACTTCGGTGTCTGGCCATTATTGTATTATATAGCCCATAAAAATTTTATGAGTGTTGTGAGAAAATTCTGCGTCATGGATTGGTGTTGTATTCAAATTTGTTTAATTTTACTATGTTTCGCTGCAACAGACTGCAGATTAATGTATTATGTAATGAAGTCTGGATTGTTAACCTAATACTCTGTAATTATGGAAAATAATGATGAAACCGGCCGGGAAGTGATTGGTCTGAATCTTAATCATGGCTCTCTGACACATCTGAACGAGATCAGAAAACTAGCCCTGTTCATCGGAATTGTGATGCTTGCCCTGTTTCTAATGATCTGTTTAAGCATGTTGGCAATCATCATAATTGGTCTGATTCAAAATGGGTTTTTTACAGGCACAACTACCCTGATCGCAGGTATTTCGCTTATAGTAGTTTCGGTGGTTTACCTGCTGGCATTCATTTACCTCAGCAGGTTTGCCGGCAGAATGAGAGAGGCTGAGACCGGTAATGACCGCGATAAACTCGAAAAGGCATTTCTGAATATGAAGTACTTCTTCAGGCTGATCGCGATAGTATTGATAGTATATATAATTGGTTTTGTTGTACTTATTAGTACTAAAATGTTATTTTAATGAACGTTTATA
>JAWOIF010000053.1:0-28641 GCA_046484805.1 Bacteroidales bacterium | reverse complement strand
CCTTCGCTATAAAGCTTTTATGCCAATCGACATCGGATATTATCCCTTTTTTTCTCCTTGAGCAGATGCCGGCAGGGAAATAAAGTATCTGATCATCAGACGCATAGGCATTATCAATCGCCCGCACTGCTTGCCTGCCCTGTACCCCGTGCTTGTTCACCGGAAGAAATATTCCTGAGAAGTTGTTAATGTTCAGCAGCAGGTCATTTACCGGAAATTTTACTGCAGGATAGTGTTTTGAAACCGCATCCATGAAAACAATTCCGTCAAGGCCGCCAAGCGGATGGTTTGAAGCAAAAATGAAACGTCCGGCTTTCGGAAGATCTTCAGTACCTATAGCCTTGTAACTGATATCCATGAACTCCAGTACTGCAGAGACGAACTGCTGATCTTTAAGATGTCCGTATTCAGAAAGTATAAAGTTGAGATCATCCTGGTGCAGGATCCTTTCAAGGTATCTGATGATGAACCCGGGCATCCGTTTGGCCAGTTTGGGGCTTTTTGATGCCAGTACGCTGCGTACGTCGATTTTCTGAGGCTCTTCCATCACTTAAAAATGAGTGCTTCAATCACCCGGTGTTAGCTTTTGCAAAGGTAGTTAAAATGATTTCCGATGCAATCTGATGCAAAAGTTATTAACAAAGTGGAAAAAAATGGAGCAAAGTGGGATAAAGTGGGTAAAAATATATAATTTAGCGTTTTGAAACACAAAAAGCGGTATGGCCACATTCATAGGCGATTATCCATGCAAGGTTGATGAAAAGGGGAGAGTGATCCTCCCTTCTTCATTCAAGAAGCAGATGCCCACTGCATCGGAGGACCGTTTTGTAGTGAGAAAGGACATATTTGAGGCTTGTCTTGTTCTTTACACTCTTGATGACTGGAACGTTCAGCTTGAGAAGATACGAAGCAGGATTAATCCGTACAACCGCGAGCATAACAGGTTTCTGCGCAATTTTTTCATGGCTACCGCCGAGGTGACTCTTGACAACAACAGCAGGATGCTTATTCCGCGGCGGCTTCTTGATATGGCCGGTATAACCAGGGATGTAATAATGGCGGGCCAGGATGGCCGCATTGAAATTTGGCCGGAGGAGGCTTACGGATCGTCCTCGATGCCTCCGGGTGATTTTGCTGACCTTGCAGAGAGGCTTTTGGGCGGAGGTACCAACCAAACTGATTAGCGATGACGTATCACGTACCTGCCTTGCTCAAACAGAGTGTTGACGGGCTTGAGTTAAGGCCCCGGGGGGTCTACGTCGACGTTACCTTTGGTGGCGGGGGGCATTCATCTGAGATACTGTCAAGGCTTGAAGGCGGGCGTCTGATAGCCTTTGATCAGGATGAAGATGCCGGTGCAAATCTGATTTCCGATGAGAGGTTGCTGTTTCTTGATCAGAATTTCAGGTTTCTGAGGAACAACCTGTTCCATCACGGTATTGAAGAGATTGACGGTCTGATTGCCGATTTGGGTGTCTCTTTTCATCAGTTTGATGTACCTGAACGGGGCTTTTCATTTCGCTTTGACGGGCCGCTTGACATGAGGATGAGCAGGGCAGGGAACGTGACGGCTGCAACGGTGCTCAATAGCTATACAGAGGAGAAGCTTGCCGATATATTTTACCGTTATGGTGAGATATCTAATTCGCGGGCTGTTGCCCGGGCTGTGGTATCAGCCAGGGAGTCTGCCCCTCTTGTGGCGGTTGGTGACCTCACTTTTGCCGTAAGGGCCCTGGTTCCACCGAGAAATGAAAACAAATTTTTTGCCAGGCTTTTTCAGGCGTTGCGTATAGAGGTTAACAATGAGCTTGTGAATCTGAAGGAGATGCTTCAGCAGGCTTTGGAGATGCTTGTGCCGGGGGGGCGGCTGGTTGTGATTACCTATCATTCGCTTGAGGACAGGCTGGTTAAGAATTTCATGAGGAGCGGATCGTTTGAGGGAGACATTGAGAAGGATTTTTACGGGAACGTGCAGACCCCTTTCAGGGTTGTCACAAAGCGGGCTATTGTTGCAGGTGAGGAGGAGATTGCGGCCAACCCGAGGGCCAGGAGTGCGAAACTGAGGATCGCGGAAAAAATTTAAGGATGGAAGAGAAGAGTAACGCTAAAAAGGGAAGCGGAAAGAGCAGGCCGGGGTTAATCAGGGAACTGATGAGCGGCAGTCTGCTTTCTGACAGGATTATACTGAAGAATATCGGGTACATTCTTTTCCTGACTTTACTGGGGGCGGTTTACATAGCCAACAGGTTCCATGCTGAGGATCTTGTGAGGAGGATAACGAAGCTGCAGAATGAGGTGACGGAGCTGAGGTCAGATGCCCTGTCGACTTCTGCTGAACTGATGCAGGCCAGCAGACAGTCTGAGGTTACGAGGCTGATAAGGGAACGGGGACTGGGCCTCGAAGAGCTTACCGAACCTCCGTACAGACTTGTTGTAAAGAAATGATGATATATGTCGAAGCGTGATGAAATAGTAATGCGGAGCGGAATAATCTACCTGGTGGTGGGGTTGCTTTCTGTTGCCGTGATTGCCAGAATCGTCATACTTCAGTTTGTGGAGAAGGAGAAATGGGAGGCGATGGGGGAGTCCTTTATTTTCAAGAAGGATGTGATACAGGCTAACCGCGGTGATATTCTTACCTATGATGGAAGGCTGCTTGCCAGTTCGGTGCCGTACTACACTGTTTATATGGACACGCGCAGCACCGGTATGGACGACTCAGCATGGGCTAACGGTATTGACGGTCTTTCTTCCGGGCTGGCTTCGCTTTTCGGTGATAAGTCTGCAGCAGCATGGAAGTCTGAACTGACGGCAGCAAGAAACAGAGGAGAGAGATACTACCTGATAAAGAGGCATGTCAGCCACTCCCACCTTAAGAGACTTCAGCAGTTACCCATCTTCAGGCTGGGGCAGTACCGGGGAGGGCTTCTGACCCGCCCTGAAAACAGGCGGATACTTCCAAACCTGGAGTTGGCATCGCGGACAATCGGGTACCTTACCGAAGGCAGTACCGGAAATATTGTTGGTCTTGAGGGTGCGTTTGACAAGGACCTTTCAGGCTCTGACGGGGCAGTTATGATGCAACGCCTTACTGGTGGCGACTGGTTTCCTGTCAGTGACAGTCGGGATGTACGCACCCGGGACGGGAATGATATCATAACCACTATTGATCTCGACCTGCAGGATGTGGCTCACAGCGCTCTGCTGAATCAGCTTAGAAAGCACAATGCTCATCACGGGACGGCTGTACTGATGGAGGTGAAGACCGGAGATATCAAGGCTATTGTCAACCTCGAGATCCGCGACGGAAGGTATCGCGAGGTATACAACTATGCTGTCGGGGAGAGTACCGAACCGGGTTCTACCTTCAAGCTTCCGGCACTGATGGCGGCACTCGAAGAGGGTTCAGTCGATCTTGATGATATTATTGACACCGGTGACGGAACCATAAGGTTCTATGACAAGGTTATCCGCGATGTCAGGCAGGGTGGGCATGGGAATATGACCGTTCAGGAGATATTCGAAAAGTCATCGAATGTCGGTATGGCAATAATCATATACGAGACATTCAAGGATAAACCACGTGTGTTTGTTGACCGGCTGTACTCAATGAAACTCAATGAAAAGCTTGATATTCAAATACGTGGAGAGGGTTCTCCTCTGATAAGGTATCCGGGTGATAAACTATGGTCAGGACTCTCATTGCCGATGATGTCACATGGCTACGAGGTACAGCAGACACCACTTCAGATACTTACTTTCTATAATGCCGTGGCGAATAATGGAAAGATGGTTAAGCCGCGGTTTGTAAGTGCGATAGCATATCACGGAGAGATAGTGAAGGAATTTCCTGCCGGGGTGATAGCCTCTTCAATAAGTTCGCGCTCGACAATTACAAAAGCGAGAAGGATGCTTGAGGGAGTTGTTGAAAACGGAACGGCCATAAACCTCAGGAATGCCAATTACACCATTGCGGGCAAGACGGGCACTGCCCAGATAGCAAATGAGAAGTATGGTTACAGACAGGGTTCGAGTGTGTCATACCAGGCTTCATTTGCAGGTTATTTCCCTGCTGACAATCCACTCTATTCATGTATTGTGGTGGTCAATGCTCCGTCAAACTCTATCTATTACGGTAATCTTGTCGCCGGGCCCGTATTCAGGGAGATAGCCGACAAGGTCTATTCAAAGTATTTCTACAGGTTTCATGATACAGACAGAATTGACGAAGAGGACGCCAGGCAGGTGAGGATTGCCCAGCCTGATATCGGCGGCGGTTATGGTGAAGAAGTGATACGTATGGTAAAGGAGATGAAACTGACCCATAAGCAAACACCTTCAGCGGAGTGGATTGCCGCCAGACTCGAAAATGACACTATAAAGCTCAGTCCCATAGTCATGGAGGAAGGAGTGGTTCCCGATATCAGCGGAATGAGTCTCAGGGATGCTTTGTTTCTTCTTGAGAATTCGGGGTGGCATGTGAAGTACACTGGTTCGGGCAGGGTGGCAAAGCAGTCTCCTTCCGCCGGAAGCCGTCTGAGAAGCGGAGCAACAATATATATTGAACTGAAGCTATGAAGAGCGTTAAAGACCTGACAGAGGGGATAGAAGTTGTTAAGATAACCGGCGATTCAGAGCTTGTTGTTACTGCCGTTACTTCTGACTCACGTAGGGCTGGGCCGGGGGTCTTGTTTGTTGCCGTGAGGGGAACGAAGACCGACGGGCATCTGTTTATTGAAGCCGCAATTTCAGCCGGGTCGCCGGCTGTGGTTTGTGAAAAGGCCCCCGCAAAGGGATTCCCCGGTATAACCACTGTTATGGTTGCTGACAGCGCTGAGGCTCTGGGCTGCATTGCTTCTGCATTTTATGGTAATCCGTCGGCTTCGTTAAGGCTTACAGGTGTTACGGGAACCAACGGGAAGACCACAATAGCCACACTGCTTTACATGACATTCATGTCTCTGGGTTACAAGTGCGGCTTGCTCTCCACGGTCTGTAATTATGTTCATGAGAGGAAGAGTGAGGCGACTCACACTACTCCCGATCCGGTAGCTATTAATTCTATTATGGCCTCAATGGTTGATGAGGGATGTGAGTATGTATTCATGGAGGTCAGTTCACATGCCATCGATCAAAAGAGAATTGCAGGCCTCAGGTTCAGCGGTGGGATTTTCACTAACCTGACGCATGACCATCTTGATTACCACAAGACATTTGATAATTACCTGGCTGTAAAGAAGCGTTTCTTCGACAAACTTGGGAGGGGTGCTTTTGCTCTTGTCAATGCCGATGACCGCAACGGAAAGGTGATGATACAGAATTGCCGGGCGGCTGTTCATACCTATTCTCTTTCGGGACTTGCTGAATACCGGGCCCAGGTAGTGGAGCTGCGGCTCGACGGTATGGGAATGAAAATAGGGGGAAAGGAGTTATGGACCTCTCTTATCGGTGATTTCAACGCATCAAATATTCTGGCAGTATATGCTGCTGCCAGATTGCTAGGGGCCGGTGAGGATGAAGCCCTGACGGCCATAAGCAGACTGACATCGGTACCCGGCAGGCTTGAGGTTGTGCGGTCCCCCGGGGGTATTACCGGAGTCGTTGATTATGCTCATACCCCTGATGCCCTCAGGAATGTAACCGATACCATTAACCGTATCAGACAGGGTGCCACAAAATTGATAACAGTGGTAGGCGCCGGTGGTGACAGGGACAGGACGAAAAGGCCGCTTATGGCTGTGATAGCAGCTAAGGCCAGTGACACCGTGATCCTTACAAGTGATAATCCCCGTACTGAAGATCCCGAAACGATTCTTGACGAAATGGAATCGGGCCTTGATACGGTGTTGCGCAGGAAGTCGATAAGGATCAGCGACAGGAGGAGCGCTATACGCACAGCCGCAAGAATGGCTTCAACCGGTGATATTGTTCTGGTTGCAGGCAAGGGCCATGAAACCTACCAGGAGATTAAAGGTGTAAGACATCATTTTGATGACAGGGAAGAGCTGATGAATGCATTTAATGAAGGATAACGAATAAGATAATGTTATACTACCTGTTTCAATATCTTGACAGAATAGCCGACCTGCCCGGTACAGGCCTCTTTAACTATATTTCGTTCAGGGCAGCTATGGCTGTGATCACCTCTCTCCTGATATCGATGGTTATCGGCAGAAAGATAATCAACTATCTGCAGTATAAGCAAGTAGGAGAAGTAGTCAGGGATCTGGGTCTGGAAGGCCAGTACAGGAAGGAGGGAACTCCCTCAATGGGAGGGCTCATCATTCTGATCTCAATAGTCATACCTGTGCTTCTGTTCGCGAGGCTTAACAATGTCTATATAATTCTGATGCTTGTAACAACCGTCTGGCTCGGGTTTGTAGGTTTTCTTGATGACTACATAAAGATATTCAGAAAGAACAAGGATGGGTTGGCCGGTCGTTACAAAATTATTGCCCAGATAATTATGGGGCTGGTAGTCGGAGTAACCCTCTATTTCAGCGATCAGGCAGTTATCAGGGAAATAGTCTCCGATCCTGTTGCCGGGGAGGTGGCGGCTCAGGTACAACAGGGATACGATTATGAGGATACGAGGTATGAGTATCGTAATCTGAAAACAACGAAGACAACTATCCCCTTCGTTAAAAACAATGAATTTGACTACGCCTGGCTCGTACCGTTTGCCAAAGAGGAAAAAAGGCAGTTATGGGGCTGGGTTGTGTTTGTGATAATGGTTATTGTCGTTGTTTCAGCAGTCTCCAACGGGGCAAATCTCACTGATGGCCTTGATGGCCTTGCAACGGGTACTTCGGCAATAATCGGGGTTACTCTTGGGGTATTTGCCTATGTTTCGGGTAACATAATCTATTCAGGTTACCTTGATATCATGTACATACCCTACAGTGGTGAACTTGTGATCTTTGCCGCTGCATTCATAGGGGCTGCAATAGGGTTTCTGTGGTACAACAGCTACCCTGCCCAGGTTTTTATGGGTGATACCGGAAGTCTGGCCATAGGGGGGATCATTGCTGTAATGGCTATCATTTTACGCAAGGAGCTTCTTATTCCTGTATTGTGCGGAGTATTCTTTGCCGAAAGCCTTTCGGTTATGATACAGGTAGTATGGTTCAAAAGAACGAAGAGAAAGTATGGAGAGGGAAAGAGGATATTCCTGATGGCACCGCTGCATCATCATTACCAGAAGAAGGGGCTTCCTGAATCAAAGATAGTGGTCAGATTCTGGATTATAGCGATAATGCTGGCAGTACTCAGTATAGTAACACTAAAAGTAAGATAGGAAACAGCAAAAAAGTCAGAATGAAGAAACGGATAGTCATACTGGGAGCAGGAGAGAGCGGAACAGGAAGTGCCATTCTTGCACAGGCCAAAGGGTTTGACGTTTTCGTTTCCGACAGCGGCAAGATCAGGGACAAATATCTGTCGTTGCTTGTCTCAAAAGGCATAGAGTACGAGGAGAGTATCCATACTGAAGATAAGATATTGAACGCTTCGGAGGTGATTAAAAGTCCGGGCATACCTGAAACGGCACCCATTGTTGAGGAACTTAAAAGGAATGGCATTCCGGTGATATCGGAGATTGAGTTTGCCGGCAGATTCACCGATGCATTGAAGATATGCATTACCGGGAGTAATGGCAAGACAACCACTACCAACCTGGTATATCATATTTTGAGGAAGGCCGGGCTCAGGGTGGCAATGACCGGAAATGTAGGCCACAGCTTCGCTCTGTCGGTTTATGAGGGAGGATTTGATTATTATGTTATAGAGCTGAGCAGTTTTCAGCTCGACAATATGTTCAGTTTCAGGGCCGATCTGGCTGTACTGTTGAATATCACACCCGATCATCTTGACCGCTACGGGTATGAAATGAAGAATTATGTCGCCTCGAAATTGAGGGTAATGAATAATCAGGGTCGCGGACAGTATTTCATCTGGTGTGCCGACGACGCGGTTATAACGGCAGCGCTCACAGAAAGAATAACTGATGCCATGATGCTGCCCTTCTCTCTTGAAAACCGGAAAGGTATGGCAGCCTATGTCGAGAATGATGAACTGATAATTGATTATAACGAAAAAATCAGGCTTATGACAATGCATGATCTGGCCCTGAAGGGCCGGCACAACACCTACAATTCGTTGGCCGCTGCAATTGTGGCCAATGTACTGAACATCAGAAAGGAGACCATCAGGGAAAGTCTTTCTGATTTTCAGGGAGTGGAACACCGCCTGGAGCCTGTGTTGACGGTTTGCGGAATCAACTTTATTAATGACTCCAAAGCCACTAATGTCAACTCGACATGGTATGCTCTTGAATGCATGCCTTCAGGCATTGTCTGGATTGCCGGAGGTATTGACAAGGGCAATGACTACTCTGAACTGCTGCAGCTTGTCAGACAAAAGGTTAAGGCAATAGTCTGCCTTGGAAAGGACAACCGGAAGATCATAAGCTCATTCGGTGATGCTGCCCCCACCATTGTGGAGGCAGGCTCAATGGAAGAGGCAGTAAGATCGGCCTATTATCTGGCGCATAAGGGAGATACCGTCCTGCTATCTCCGGCCTGCGCAAGCTTTGACCTGTTTGAGAACTACGAAGACAGAGGAAGACAATTTAAACAGGCAGTAAGGAATCTTTAAAGAAGTTTTATTGATGGGAGTTTCGAAACTGGTAAACATTTTCAGGGGTGACCGCGGTATCTGGGCCATGGTCGTCCTTTTCATGTTTTACAGTTTGCTGGCGGTATACAGCTCGTCGGTAAGCGTGGCATTCACTAAGTTCGGCGGGAATACCACATACTTCCTTCGGAGTCAGTTTTTCATGTTGCTGTTCGGTCTGATCATCATTATCATTACGAGTCACCTGAACTACAAGATCTATTCTACCCTGGCCAATTTAATACTGATCGGTGCGATCGCCCTGCTTGTTCTGACCCTTTTCTTCGGGGTACGCATCAACGAGGCAACACGGTGGATAGAGATTCCAGGCACCGGTTTCCGGTTGCAAACCTCTGATCTGGCCAAGGTGGCACTTGTCATATATCTCTCCAGGGTGCTTGCAAAATACCAGAATGAGCTCAACGATTTCAGTCTGGTAACCAGAATATTCATTATACCCATCGCCATAGTTTGCGCGCTGATAGTTTCAGAGAACCTTTCCACCGCAATCATGATCTTCGGCATCTGTATGATTATTATGTTCATCGGCAGGGTACCGGTGAAATTTCTACTGGCTTATACAGGCATGGCGCTTGCCGGGGTAATTCTCTTTGCCCTCGTACTGACGGTCGTCTCTAAGGACAACAGGGTTGAAGTATGGAAGAACAGAATAGAGGCATTTGTTAAAGGGGAATCGTCACACGATGGCAATTACCAGCTTAACCAGGCGAAGATAGCCATCTCAACCGGCGGGTTATTCGGCAAGATGCCTGGCAAGAGTCTGCAGAGGAATATGCTTCCGCAGTCGAATTCAGACTTTATTTTCGCCATCATCGTAGAGGAGTACGGTCTGTTGTTCGGCGCAATTCCGCTCATAATGGCTTATCTGATTCTGCTATACCGCGGCATTGCCATTGCCCGCAGATGTGAGACTGCCTTCCCGGCCTTTCTGGTGCTGGGCCTTGTAATAATGATCGTCCTTCAGGCAATATTGAACATGATGGTAGCAGTGGGGCTCTTTCCCGTTACCGGTCAGACACTTCCGCTTGTCAGCTGGGGTCGTACCTCAGTACTGGTAATGAGCTTTTCGATCGGGGCCATTCTTGGCGTCAGCCGTATTGTCAATGCAAGAATCAAACAGGAAGAGCTGCCTGAAGAGGAGAAATCAGATAATGAATCAAGAATATATGAACCGTCAAGGGTCTAAACATATAATCATCAGTGGTGGGGGAACCGGGGGGCATATCTTCCCGGCCATTTCCATAGCAAATGCACTTCTGGCCAGAGATGGAACCGTTGAAATACTCTTTGTGGGAGCTCTCGGCAGGATGGAGATGGAACTGGTTCCTTCAGCAGGTTACAAAATAACCGGACTACCCGTTGAGGGTCTTAACAGAAAGAGGGTATGGAAGAACCCCGGAGTCATAATAAAAGCTGTCAGGAGTTTGTCGGTGGCCCGCAATATAATAAAGGATTTCCGGCCTGACGTTGCAGTGGGCGTAGGAGGCTATGCCAGCGGACCGCTCCTCTGGGCAGCAGGAAAGCTGAAGATACCGATACTGATACAGGAGCAGAATAGTTATGCAGGTATCACCAACCGGATTTTGTCGAGGAAGGCATCAGTTATCTGTGTCGCCTACAAGGGGATGGAAAAATACTTTCCGGAAGAAAAAATCATTCTAACCGGCAATCCGGTCAGAAGCACATATTCAGAACTTGATAAACTCAGGCCCGAAGCCATGAGGTATTTCAATATCGATGGCAAACGGCCTGTGGCCCTCGTGCTTGGCGGGTCTCAGGGGGCAGGGTCGATCAACAGCACACTTATAGAATCAACGGAAAGGTTTAAAAGGAGTGGGGTGGACTGGTTATGGCAGACGGGCAGAAATTATTTTGAAAAGGTCAATTCAAAGGTCCTTTCAGGAGAAATAAATAACGTTAGGGTAAGAAGCTTCATTGACCGCATGGACCTTGCCTACGCTGCAGCTGATATGATCATTTCACGATCGGGAGCAGGAACAATATCGGAACTCTGTCTGGTCGGAAAACCGGTCATCCTGGTCCCTTCACCCAATGTAGCCGAAGACCATCAGACGAAGAATGCCATGTCGCTTGTTGAGGAGGGAGCAGCCATTTTGCTTTATGACAGAGATGTTATTTCAGGCATGGTCAATCTGGTTTGTGAACTTGCTTCAGACAGTGAGCGCAGACAGACTCTTTCAGAAAATATCAGAAAGCTTGCCCTGCCGGGCTCAGCTTCATTAATTGCATCTGAAGTACTTAAACTGGCAGAAAAGGTATGATAAATGGTAAGAAAATAAGCAGTATTTACTTTGCAGGTATCGGGGGTATCGGCATGAGTGCCCTGGCCAGATATTTTCTTGCCGGAGGCTTCGATGTTGCCGGATACGACCGTACCGGCAGTGATCTTACTGATGAGCTTATCAGCGAGGGTTGCCTTATTTCTTTCATTGATGACCCCGATTCATTGCCGGAACAATTCCGCAACACCGACCTTCGCGATGAGGTGATGGTGATCTATACCCCCGCCATACCGGCCTCCAACAAGATACTTTCGTGGTTCAGGCTTAATGGATATACCCTTCACAAGCGTTCAGAAATACTCGGGACTATTTCGGAGAAGACCGACACCATTGCGGTAGCGGGCACTCATGGAAAAACAACGGTTTCAACCATCCTTGCTCACATATTAAAGCTCTCTCATGTCGATTGCACAGCCTTCCTCGGCGGCATATCAAAGAACTACAATTCAAATCTGATTACAGGAGAGAGCCGTTACACCGTCATGGAGGCTGATGAATTTGACAGGTCCTTCCTCAGATTAAGACCACTCATAGCCATTATTACCAGTACTGATGCCGATCATCTTGATATTTACGGTGACCTTGCCTCCATGATAGATGGCTATAACCAGTTCTGCAGTCTCGTGCGCCCTGGGGGCTATATGGTAGTGAACAAAAAGATCGAAGCCCTGATCAGCAGGCAGCCCGATATCGGTTACCTGACCTACGGACTTGACGAAGTGGCTGATTATTGCGCACTTAATGTCGCTGCCGACGAACACTTCTACAGGTTTGACCTTAAGACACCCGCGGGAATATTCAGGGATATTCACTTTTCATTCCCCGGAATTATCAATGTCGAGAATGCGGTTGCTGCCTGCTCTGCAGCACTGTTAAGTGGTGTAATGATCGAAGAGATCAGGAAAGCTCTGATATGCTTCAGAGGGGTAAAGAGACGATTTGACATAAGGGTCAACCTTCCTGATATTGTATATATTGATGATTATGCACATCATCCCGTTGAGATAAAGGCTTTTATAAGCTCCATAAGAACTCAATACCCCGGTAAAAGGATTACAGGTGTATTTCAGCCTCATCTTTACAGCAGGACACGCGATCATGCGGGTGCTTTTGCCGAAGTACTTGACCTGCTTGAAAATGTCATACTGATGCCTGTTTATCCTGCACGCGAGGAGCCAATAGCCGGTGTCAGTTCTGAGATAATTGTCAGTGAGATGAAAAATAAAAATGTGCAGATTCTTACTGCCGACAAGGTTGTGGAGGCAGTAATATTTGATGAGACAGATATTCTTCTAACGATCGGAGCCGGAGATATAGACCGGCTTGTAAGACCTTTTGAAGAGAAAATTAAGAGCTTGTACTGACTGTGAAAAGGATTTTTAAAATATTGCTTTTAATACCGATACTCTATATCGTGGTTATGCCTTTCTGGTTCAGGCATACTTCAGGAAACGTGGCTTGTGGTGAACTGAATATAATTATTTCGGATTCAAGTGAGTACAGGTTTGTCAGTGAGCAGCAGATAAGGGATAGGCTATACGACGGGCCCAACAGATTTGCCGGAATCCCTGCTACTGAAATAAAACTTGAAGAGATTGAGAACCATATAGCTTCAATAAATGAACTTCGGAGAACGGAAGCATATATTACGATTGACGGGAAACTTCATATTGAAGTCGGACAGAGGAAGCCTGTGCTGAGAGTCCACTCGTCGTCGGGTTCAGAGTATTATATAGATGAAGAGGGATATATCCTGAAAAAGAGAGGCCTCTATCCGCCCAGAGTGCATATTGCCAGCGGAAGGATCGATATAAAGGAAGGTTATATAGCTGGTTCACGGGTAGGAGATCCCGGAATGCCTGTGGTATTGACAGATCTGTTTGAGCTTGTCCTTTATCTGAAAAAGAGTCAGTTATGGTCTGCCATAATTGATCAGATCGAAGTTGCCACAGGGGGTGACATCGTCCTTATCCCCCGGACTGGAGGCCACAGGGTCGTTCTTGGCGACCTGGGCAACCTTACGGTTAAGATGAATGCCCTTGAAGAGTTTTACAGGCATGTGCTTCCGGCAACCGGTTGGGATGCCTACAGTGTTATAAACCTTAAATACGAAGACCAGTTGATAGCAAAAAAGAGATAACAGGTTCTACGACTATAAATTTTTAATTATGAGCAGTAAAGAAAATTATGTAGCAGCAATCGACATCGGGACTACCAAGATAGTAGCCATTGTCGGTAAAAGGAACGACCAGGGGAACATTGAAATCCTTGGTCTGAGCAAGGCGCCCTCAATCGGAGTGAGAAGAGGCGTGGTGCAGAACATTGAGGAGACTGTCAACGCCATTCAGAAAACTGTTGATGATGTTCAGAACCGTTCGGGGATCATGTTTAACGAGGTCTTTGTCGGAATAGCCGGCCAGCATATCAAGAGTATGAGGAGCCGCGGGTACATCAACAGGGAAAAGCCTGATGATGAGATCACACGTGATGATGTTTACCGGCTGGTGGAGGACATGTATAATATCCCTATCGAGATAGGAGAGGAGATAATACATGTGCTTCCCCAGAGTTTTATTGTCGACGGAGAAACCGGTATCAACAATCCGGTTGGAATGTGTGGACGCAGGCTTGAAGCCAATTTCCATATCGTAATAGGCCAGGTCTCTTCGGCGAAAAATATCGACAGGTGCATCAGGAGATGCAGATTGACGGTCAAGGATTTAATTCTGGAACCGCTGGCTTCCTCCGAGGCGGTGCTCACAGATGAAGAGAAGGAGGCAGGTGTTGTCCTCATTGATATTGGTGGTGGCACAACCGATGTGGCCATATACCATGATAGTATTATCAGGCATACTGCAGTCATACCCTTTGGGGGAAATGTAGTAACTAACGACATTAAGGAGGGCTGCGCAATTCTCAGTAAATACGCCGAGGCCCTTAAGCATCAGTATGGTTCGGCATTGGGAGATATTGCCCCGGAAGATAAGGTTGTTTCTATTCCGGGCATAGCGGGAAGGGATCCCAAGGAGATATCCTTCAAGAGTCTGGCATATATTATTCAGTCAAGGATGGAGGAGATACTTGATGCTGTCAACTTTGAGATACAGTTGTCGGGTTATGGCGACAAACTTGCTGCCGGTGCTGTTATTACCGGCGGTGGTGCCATGCTAAAGAACCTGCCGCAGCTTGTCAGATTCAAGACAGCCATGGATGTAAGAATAGGCTACCCGAATGAACACCTGCATGGTGAGGCCCGCAATGAGATCAACCAACCCATGTTTGCAACCAGTGTTGGCCTGATAATGAAAGGCTTTGAATACCTTGAAAATCACCATGAGGACTTCGGTGCAGGCAAGGCTGATGATTATGGGCACAAAGAGGCGGCCAATAATTCTGATGAACAGGATGACTTCTCAGGAAGTGAAACGAGGAATAACAGGAATTCGATCGCCAATAAAATTATGAATGCTATCAACAACCTGTTTGAAATGAAGGATCAGGACATAAGCCTATAGAGACATGAAGACTCCTTATGATATACTTTTCAACAAAAAACCCAAAACCATGGAGACAGAGATTATGAATTTTGATCTTCCGGTGGAAAGGTCTTCCATCATTAAGGTCCTTGGGATTGGAGGCGGAGGTAATAATGCCGTAAATCACATGCTTGAGCGAGGCATTAAGGATGTGAATTTTGTGATATGCAACACCGACCAGCAGGCCCTGGCAGGAAGTCCTGTTCCCCTTAAGGTGCAATTAGGAGAATCACTGACAGAGGGCAGGGGTGCCGGCAGTAAGCCCGACATTGGAAGGCAGGCTGCAATTGAGAACCTCGACGATGTCATGAACACCCTGTCGGGCAACACAAAAATGGTATTTCTGACCACCGGGCTGGGAGGCGGCACCGGTACGGGCGCCGCTCCCGTCATTGCAAAGGCCTGTCGTGATGCTGGCTACCTAACAATCGCGGTGGTAACAATCCCTTTCAGATCAGAGGGAAAGGTAAGGATCTCTCACGCTATAAAAGGGATAGAAGAGCTGAGGGGACATGTAGACTCGCTTCTGGTCATCAATAATGAAAAACTCAGGGATATACACGGTGATCAGACTGTCTCGGTAGCATTTGAAAAGGCTGATGATGTTCTGGCAACTGCAGTAAAGGGAATAGCTGAAATAATTACTGTCACGGGTTATATCAATGTTGACTTTGCCGATGTTGAGACTGTAATGAAAGATTCAGGCGTGGCGGTGATGGGAATGGGCAGGGCCTCAGGAGAAGACAGGGCAAAGTCAGCCATAGAGGCAGCACTAAATTCACCCCTTCTTGACTCAAGTGATATTACCGGGGCAAAAAGTATCCTCATCAATATCACCTCAGGAACAGGTGAGTCGGAGATCACGATGGATGAACTGGGAGAGATAACTGACTACATGTATGCTGTGGCTGCCGATGATGCTCTTATAATCAGGGGGTTATCGAAAGACCCTGATCTGGGTGATGAGATAAGCGTGATAGTGATCGCCACGGCATTCGAGTCGAAAGATACTATAGAATTGTACAAACAACCTGCCGCTGAAAAGCAGACGGTAGTGCTTAGCACTGCCGGAACCGTTGCTCATACCAGACCCTTTGTTAAGGCGGAAGATGATAACTTCGCGATTTCTGAGAAAGGCAGCATTGTGATAGATGTTGGCAGCGACAGAGTGCAGGGAAGACTGAATTTCGGAAGTGATTCGAAAGAAAAAAGTACAGATTCCCTGATTGAGAATGACAAGTCTTCAGAGAAGCGTGAAGAGGGAAAGAAGAAGCTTGACAAGATCAAGGAGATTCAGTCGATTATGCACAAGGATGGCCTTTCCAGCAAGACAATGAGTGATAACATTGACAGTTTTGAGGATGTTCCGGCATATGTAAGGCGGAATATTCCGTTAGCCAGGCTTGATGGGGTAAAAGGTTCAAAAGTGTCAAAGCTGACACTCTCTACCGATGAAAATCAACAGCCGGTAATAAGAGAGAACAATGCCTATCTGAATGATAATGTCGATTGACATATTTTAATTTTTACTGCTCAACTTTGTAAGGCGTAGCATTTTGCTACGCCTCTTTTTTCATCTATATTTGCTCTTCATGAACAGACTTGCGGGTTATATGGTTCTGGTGGTTACTGCAACTTTTATTTTTGCGGGAGCTGAGGCCCAGAGTACAGACAGGACGATGAGGCAGTACCGACTCGCGAAGGATTTTACCAGCACTGTTACCATTGATATTGATACGGCCTTTACACTTGCTCACCGGGTTCGCAAAACTGACAGGTACTCAGCTTTCAATGCTTACCCCGGTAATTACGGACTTCCCCTTTATCAGATAAATTATTTCGACCGTACAAGAAATCCCGATCATTTTCTCTATCAATACTATTATCCCTTCATGTATACTCCCGGAAGTGCAATTTTTATGGACGTCCAGGTTCCCTATACAGAGTTGTTATTTACCTATGCCGGTCCTGCCATTAACAAGGCTGAGCAGACTTTCAGGGTAAGGCATTCGCATAACATTAGCAGATATCTCAATTTCGGGCTTATTTATGACATTGTTTACAGCCTCGGCCAATATTCTCATCAGAAGGCGGATAATAAGAATTTTATTCTGCATGCGTCAATGCTGAGAGAGAAGTACAGGTTCTACGCTGCTCTGGGAATAAACAATCTTAATTCAAATGAGAATGGTGGTGTTGTTAATTCTGCCACTATCGGTCAGTTTGATACCCGTGACGTTCCGGTAAGGCTGGGAGGGTTAAACATGGCTATAAGCACTTTGAGAAACCGCAGTTTTCTTCTTGTGCAAAAATACTCCCCGACAGGATTTAATGAAGGTGCTTCCGGTGAGGATGAGAGCGGACTGGTGGCCCGGTTTAGTCATATTTTTATCGGAGAGACGAATACCCGTAACTATTTTGATGCATCACCAGGTTCAGGCTTTTATGATACCGTATATGTCGAAACATTGTCTGCAACAAATGACTCATTGCGGGCAATCCTGGTCAGTAATACTCTCAGGGGAGATTTCGGGTTCAGGACAAAGGGGGGATTCGAGCTTATTGCAGGAGGTGGGATAAAGCATGAGTATCATAACCATATGCAGATGATACCTGTTCTGTTTGCCAATGATTCAATCGGACAAGGAGCGGTATCGTGGAATCATCATAACGTCGCCGTTATCGGACGAATAGAGAATCGCATCGGCAGTAAATTCGGCTGGCAGGCTGACGGGACCCTTTTCTTTGGAGGAAACCGGACCGGTGACCTGGAGGTAACAGGCGAGGCCATCAGGGATTTCAATCTGAATAAGGGTAAGTCGGAGCTGGCCCTTAGAGGAGGTTTTTCACGCATCACACCGTCGGTGTGGTTTATGCGATGGGGCAGCAACCATTTCAAATGGAGTACTGATATGGAAAACCGTGAGTTTTCAGTAACAACAGGGGCTGCATACAGTTATCCGGGGCGACTATTCGAGGTAGAATTCAATTATTCAATTATAGATAATTTCACCTATTTCGACAGGGATGCTCTTCCGGCATACCATGGCGGAGCACTTTCAGTTGCCGCCCTGACGGTCGACAAAACATTCAGGGCCGGTGGATTCAGATTCGGAACAAGGCTTCTATTACAGCAGAGCAGCAACAGAAGTGTGCTGGACCTTCCGCTGGCAACTGCAAGAGGGGCTTTATGGTACGACAGGAACATACATTTTGAGATTACCGGAGGCAATCTTCACATTGAGACCGGTGTAGAGGCGTTTATTCATACTCCTTATTATGCAATGGCGTATATGCCTGCTACCGGCAGGTACTACAATCAGGATACAGAAGAGATCGGCGGGTATCCGTTTGTCAATCTCTTTCTCAACGCAAAGATCAAACGAACGCGGATTATGCTCTGTTTTGACCACATAAACCACGGTTTTACAGGCAACAATTATTTTCTTTTGCCTCGTTATCCATTGAATGTCAGGGTTTTCAGATATGGTATCGCCTGGACGTTTTATGATTAAAAAAAATTACTATCTTTGCACCCAAATTTTTCAGGTATTCATTAAATGTTTTTGTTTTGGGCAAAAGATCGTTAACATATATTATTATATCCTTTATTTTGTTCTTTTCATGCAGCAGGAATCACACTACCGAACATTCAGTTCAGATATCTTATCGTGATCTGAATGGAATAAAGGAACGAGGGAAACTGGTTGCAGTTACTGACTATAATTCGACCAGTTATTTTATCTACAAGGGAGAGCCGATGGGGTTCAACTTTGAACTACTGGGTGCTTTCGCAGTATATCTTGGTGTAGAGCTTGAGATCATTACTGAGAATGATCCGGTCAGGGCTCTAAATTTGCTTAACCGGGGCGAAGCCGACATTGTTGCAATGGGGCTTCCTGCAAATGGCACTTTTCGCGATCAGGCCAGGTTTACGTCAACAATTCACGAAACACGTGAAGTTCTGGTGCAGAGGAAACCTGAGCGGTGGAGGAGTATGACCGCCGACAGGGTGAATTCGTTGATGTTGAGGGATCATCATGACCTTGCAGGCAAGGTTGTCTATGTTCCCGGGGGGTCGTGGTACACACAGAGGATAGGGCGTCTGCAGAGCGAGATAGGTGATACGATCTATACCGTTGAACTTCCCTATGAGGTGGAAGGCCTTGTGTCTCTTGTTGCCCGGGGTGAGATTGATTATACGATCTGTGATGAGAACTTTGCCATGGTAGCCCGTACATTCTATCCCGACATAGATGTAAATACTCATGTAAGTTTTCTTCAGAAGAGAGCCTGGGCTATGCGAAAGCTTGAGTCTGATGAACTGGCTGCCGGTTTTGATTCATGGCTGGAGACTTACCGCCGGGCCGGCAACTATGCTTTGCTTTACGCAAAGTATTACAGGAATCCCCGTTCAGGTGTAATATATACAAGCCGCTACTATGGTAACAGCACAGGCAGGATATCCCCCTGGGATGAGCTAATCAGGCAGTACAGCGATTCAATTTCATGGGATTGGAGACTACTTGCGTCGCTTATATATCAGGAGTCGAGATTTGATCCATATGTAACTTCAGGAGCGGGAGCATTCGGTCTTATGCAGATAATGCCTGCCACCGGCGCCAGGTATGGTATAGATATCAATTCCCCGCCTGAACATAATATAAGGGCTGGTGTAATGTATATCAGGTATCTTGACAGAATGTTCAGTGAGAGAATTCCTGACAGGGATGAGAGGCTGAAATTTATTCTGGCATCATACAATGCCGGTCCGGGTCATGTTCTTGATGCCATGCGCCTTGCTGACAGCGAAGGAGGTAACTCGACAACCTGGCATGGAAGCGTGGAAATGTACATTCAGAAAAAATCAGAGCCTGACTATTTTAACCATCCTCAGGTTTATCATGGTTATTTCAGGGGAAGGGAAACCACACGATTTGTGACCGATATAATCAAGAGGTACGATCATTACCGTAACATCATAAAGTAAATCTTATCTCTGAGCGCCTGAAAATGGTAATCAGTTCATGCAGCAGCATGGCTGTGGCTCCCCATATGATGTACCCATTATAATCGTAATATTTCACCTCCAGCATTTCGTCCCTTATGGGAAATGGTTTCACCTTTATTATTAGAGGATCGGCAAGCTGACGGAGGTTTGCCTCGATTATTTGCACCACCTCGGCGGGGTTGGGCGTGAGATCGGGTTTACTGTTGCTCCATCCTACTACCGGGGTGACCTCTGTGTCGCTTACCGGTATGTATAGGGGTGTCAGGCATCCGAGCAGGGTTACTCCCTGCGGGTCGATGCCGGTCTCTTCCGAGGCTTCCCTGAGTGCTGTATGAATAATGTCCCTGTCAGACTCTTCGGCCTTCCCACCCGGGAAGCTGATCTGCCCGCTGTGAACACCTTTATAGATTGGTCTCTGAATAAGAATGGTATTGAGTGACTTGTTGCAGGGATAGATAAGGATCAAAACTGCAGCCAGTCTGGAGTCGTCATTTTTTACCCTCGGAAAATCTTTTATCATCCTGTCTGATGATGCCATCTCCCACTGCACACCTGTTCCGGGCAGATCACCTTTCAGGGCTTCCCTGATTACTTCGGTTAATGGTTTCATCCTAACCGGTTGATGTTGGTTCCTATTTTCGGAATTTTCTTACAAACTCCTCTACTTCAGGGACTCCGCCCTGGTACACCAGATAACCGTTGTATGGTTCCCTCTCTGTAATTTCATAGTTCACGGGGGTAAGCATTATGCGTTTTATCTCTTCACGATCATCGCTCTGGCCCATTGCCCATCCCAGTTTTACCCAGGCCACCTCCGGAAGCATATTCCCGAGGGGTATTACGCCCTTAGCCATCATATCACGGCCTGTTTCATAAACGAACATGTGAACATATCCCCATATGGTTTGCAGTGTCATATAAACACTGACACCTTCATCCTTAGCCCTTTCAAGTGCGGGATAGAGTTCCCTGTTTACATGTCCGAGACCGGTTCCCACAATTACAATACCCTTATATCCCATATCAATCAGCGAATGCATAATGTTGGGATCCATATGCGGGTAGTAGTATAGCATGGTAACCTTTTCGTTGAAATAGGGGAGTATTTTGACGTTTTTATCCTTTCTTCTGTGATTGTACTCCTGTTTAATGTGTTCCAATCCTTTTCTGGTGACAGTTGCCACCGGGGTGTCTCCAATTGTACGGAACGTGGAACGATATGAACTGTGCATTTTTCTCACCCTGGTGCCCCGGTGGAGAAAGCCGTACTCATCTGAGGTCGGACCGAACATGCAGACCAGCACCTCTGCTATATCTCCGTGTCCGGCTGAATAGGATGCGTGAATAAGATTGAGGGCAGCATCTGAGGAGGGCCGGTCAGAGGAGCGCTGCGACCCGACCAGTATTATCGGAACGGGTGAATCCTGAACCATAAATGAAAGAGCAGCAGCGGTGTGGTGAAGAGTATCGGTGCCGTGTCCGATAACAATGCCGTCAACGTTGTTCGCTATCTCCCTGCCTATTGCCCTGGCGAGCGTCATGTATTGATCGGGCCCCATATTCTCGCTGAAAACGGCAAAAAGCTTATCGGTAGATATATTGCAGACATCTGCCAGTTCGGGCACCGCCCCGTATAGTTCTCCCGGTGAGAATGCCGGTATTACTGCGCCTGTGCGGTAATCGAGCCTGGAGGCAATGGTTCCGCCGGTACCAAATAGTTTAACATTAGGTTTGTCGGAGGAGTATGGGAACTCTTTTTCGGGGATTTTGTAATTTGCCTTCTGGTAACCCGTCTCCTTCATCGTTGTTATCGTCGAGATGTCAATACCGATATTATATCCGGTGTCTATCTTGAGCACGATGTGTATGTCATCGTCATTTTCCGACCGGGGGAGAACGGTTCCGCGGAAAATTCCCCTGGAGGTTTCAATGACAGTCTGGCCCCAGACCCTTACATTGTATTTCCTGAGAATGGAGAGAGCCGGTCCCTTATAACCCTGAAATATATCTTCCGCCATAATTACTCTTCATTACTTATTTTTTCACTGATCTTATCGTGCAACAATGCCAGGTCAGTATTGCCCAGCGCCTGTTTGTGCACCTGGCCCATTAGCCAGTCTGTTGCTGCCGATTCTCTTTTTGAATGTCTTATCTCACTGAACTTCTTATTGAGGAAGCCTATAGGGGCCAGCAGTTCTTCAATACTTTTCTTTTTGAAGCCGACAATTGTAAGTACCGATCCGAATTCCATGTCGGGATTGTCATAGATGACCGGCAACATCAATCTGGCAATGGAGTGATGAATCTTCTTTTCCGCCAGAAAGCCGAATAATCCATATATCTTTCTGTATGAGAAGTGTTTATGTGGGTCTCTTTTGCCTTCCAGGTTCTTTAGTGTATGCCCGAGGAAGCATCCTATCAGCTTATGAGGGAAGCCAAAATCTTCGGCGATGGTCTCCAGCAGGGGAAGCAGGTTGCGGCTCAGCAGATATTTGTGCGTATCATCAGGGATACCCCAGCCTGCCATTTGCCTGAACCTCTCGGCGACCTCCAGGGGCATATCCTTCCTTAGTGATTCTATATAGTCATTTGAAAGAGGAATTGGAGGTGAGTCGGTATCAGGATACATACGGTCGCGTCCGGGCAGTACCCTTTCGAATATTGTTGTTCCGTTTTCAAACGATTTTCTGGTTTCGTTTGGCACCCCCTGAAATGCCAGTATAAACCTTTCTTCAACGGTTTCAATTGCTGTGGGTATGTCATCATCGGGGCCCCAGAGAACAATCTGAGCGTCTGCGTCAGTTGCTCCAAGGAGTTTGCGTATGGCCTTAAAATCTGTCGTAACACTTTTTTGATCGATCTCTTCTGAGTGGACCATATTGGGCTTTTCAATGCAGGCTATCACTTTAAGCCTGTCGGATATTTCATCGGCAAATATTTTGCCCGGCTGGGTGAAGTGGGATAGTATTCCGCGGCACTCAGGCAGATTGATGGCAATTACCCTTAATCCTTTGTCGAGAGCTTCCCTTATTTCAGTTGATTGCACCACAGTATCGGCAAACCCTATCTCCTTCCAACTGATCTTCCAGGAATCAGTGTCAGCAATCTTCTTTTTCAGCAACGACCTGATGTTTAGCAGGGCATATTGTCTGAATGATTCGTTATGTGATAATTCAGGTATCCATTTATTGTGTGCTACCCCCTTGATCTCAACTCTGCTGCCACCCTCGCAACTGACGTTCACATCTTCCCGTGCAGCCCCCATACCGGTTCGTACCAGGCCCGAACTGCGGTTGAGGAAACGGATGTATTCAGCTGCTTCAGCCAGTTCATCGGGTGTTTCCATATCGGGATAGGTGACCGTTTCAATCAGGGGCATGCCAAGGCGGTCGGTTTTGTAAATCCTCGTGTGTCCTACGTCAGAAATCTCACGGCACGAGTCCTCTTCAATGCTCAGTTGAATTACCCTTACCTTCTTGCTTTTGAGTTGCAGTTCTCCCTCTACCCCCAGTATGGCTGTCCTCTGGAAACCGGTTGGTATGCTTCCGTCGAGGTACTGCTTGCGGGTAATATGAACCTCTCCCACAATGTTAAGTTTACAGAGCATAGAGAGTTTAAGGGCTATTTCCAGTGCTTCCCTGTCGACGGGGAAGGGTGGTGTGTCGTCGACTTCGTATGTGCAGGCCGTCTTATTGTTGATCCGGTAGATGATCTCCTTCCTTGTCTTGAATTCCATCAGCGCTGTGCCGTCATACACTCCCAGTTCGCTCAGGGTGGGTCTCATGTGCCTGATCACCTCGGCATTGTAGTCATCATTATCGTGGTATATGCCGGCCGGACAACGGCAGAAAAGCTTGCCTTTTGTATTTAGCTGCTGGTGCACTTCCAGTCCTGACTTGAATCCGATCCTGCGGTAATCGGCTCGTGTGGCTTTTCTACGTTCCACATAACCAATTGCCTTCATCGTTTTGGCATAGTTTCTGGCCGGGTTGAGTTTTTCCATTATGATGAACAAAATTGAGCAAGCAAGTTAGCGTGTTCGTTTGATTATTCAAAGTGAAGATAATCAGAAAGTTCACACTGATTGTTGATTGTAACGTACGGGGCTGTTTGAGCAAAACAGGATAAGAAATTTCGGCTTAGCGCTTCAAAAAATAAATCAAAACAGAAATGTTGCTATAAATAAATTTGTTACTTACCTCCGTGATAAATCCTGCCGTGGAATTGTTTATCCATGTATCTTGCCGCGTGGTGCCGGCGAAAAAGGTTGTCATGGAGGGTTAATCGTACCGTATTGCCTTTACGGGTGTAATTCTGCCAATAAGACGGGCCGGGATAAGAAGCATTATTATGATGGCTGTCATGGTTCCGGCATTAAGAACAATGATATGCAGGGGGTCGAGGTTTATGGGTACTGTGCTGAGATAATATGAAGTGGGATCGAGACTTATAAAGCCGGTTGAACTCTGCAGCCAGGCCAGTCCAATTCCGATAAAGTTGCCCCAGAATAGTCCTTTCCCCGTAAGCCAGGCAGCCTGGTACATGAAGGCCTTGCTGATCAGATTATCTCCGGCACCTACAGCCTTAAGTATACCGATCATATTTGTTTTTTCCAGGATAAGAATCAGTAGTCCCGATATCATATTGAAGCCTGAAACTATCAGCATCAGAACTATAATTACAATTACATTGAGGTCCTGGAAGTCCAGCCAGTCAAATATTTGCGGATATCTTATCCTTATGTTTGACACCTTGAGCTTCTCTTCATCCTCCGCGATCTGATAACCTATGGCATCGCGTACTACCCAGGTCAGGTATTCGAGGTCGCGGGAATTATCGATCATGATTTCGAAGCCGCTAACCTGATTTTCTTCCCATCCGTTAAGGCGGCGTATATGACCGATGTCGCAGAAGACGTATATTCTGTCAAACTCCTCAAGGCTGGTCTCATATATTCCCGATATGGTGAAGCGTCTTACCCTCGGAGGTTCCTGTACGAAATGCATAGCGAACGAGTCACCGATCTTAAGGTCAAGAAGATCACACAGTTTCTTCGAGACAACCACGTTGTTGGTGGTGGCTGTATCGCTTACCACAAAGACTTCCCCGTCAACCATGTTTGAATTGAAGAAGCTCCAGTCATAGTCGCTTCCCACTCCCTTGAGCACGACTCCCTGGATATTCTCGTTTGCCTGGATGATTCCTGCCTTTGTGGCAAACACCTGAATATGTCTTATGCCGGGAACTGCCATTACCTTCCCTGCAAAATCCTGTTCCATGCTGACAGGCACTGTTTCATACGAGATGTTGGAGTCGAAGTTGATCACCTGTATATGGGAACCGAAACCGGCTACCTTGTCTCGTATCTCCTGCTTGAAGCCGGTAAGTATCGATATCGCAAGTATCATCACGGCCAGGCCAAGTGCGATGCCGGTTATGGCTATCACATTGATGGGCCTTGAGAAGGATGTTTCTCCTTTTCGGTCCTTTATCAGTCTTTTTGCTATGAAATATGGAGTATTCATCTCATTAAAGGCTCAAAATTAATAAATTTGGACCAATAAGAGAGCTGCCCCAGGATTAACCGGTGGCAAGCCGATGATATTATTGAATATTTAAAAAACAAAACGATGAGGAAGATTACAATTATCATGCTGCTCGTACCCCTCCTGGCCTGTTCACGCAACGGAGAGTCAGTTAAGTTGGTGACCGGAGCAGAGAGGACCGATGACTACATCAGTCTCCTGAGTGGCAAAGCTGTGGCTATGGCTGCCAACCAGACAACAATGGTCGGAAATACCCACCTTGTCGATACCCTGCTCAGTCTGGGGGTCGATTTACAGGTCATTTTTGCTCCCGAGCACGGCTTCAGGGAGATGGCTGCGGCAGGAGCTCCTATAACAGGCGGAGTTGATGAAAAAACCGGAGTAAGGATAGTCAGTCTCTATGGCAGCAGGTACAAACCCACTCCGGAAGATCTTGAGGGCATCGATATTGTGATCTTTGACATACAGGATGTGGGAGCAAGGTTCTATACCTATATCTCAACAATGCACTATGTCATGGAGGCATGTGCTGAAAATGGTATCCCCTGCATGATACTCGACAGGCCGAATCCAAACGGCTTCTACTTTGACGGACCGGTAAGGGAGCCTGAATTCGAATCTTTCGTCGGCAAACATCCGGTTCCGGTAGCTCACGGGATGACGGTAGGAGAGTATGCAAGTATGGTCAATGAAGAAGGATGGCTGGCCGGAGGAGTGAAATGTGATCTTACGGTGATCGAATGTACCGGGTGGACACATCAGACGACGTATGAGCTTCCGGTAAGGCCTTCTCCCAACCTTCCAAACCAGAATTCGATATATCTCTATCCGTCGATCTGCTTCTTTGAGGGGACCAATATATCACTTGGTCGTGGCACTGATTTCCCGTTTCAGGTTTTCGGCGCTCCTGAATTTGAGGGCTTATATACTTTCAGCTTCATGCCCGAGAGCAGATCCGAAGCGGGTAATCCGCCCCACAAGGACAAAATGTGCTATGGCCGTGATTTGCGTGATGCCACGGAAAAGGGACTGGTCCCTGCAGGCAAACTTAATCTGGAGTGGGTGATTGAGGCTTATAATGCGTTTCCCGATAAGAGCAGGTTTTTCCGTACCTATTTCGATACTCTTGCCGGTACCCGCAAGCTGAGGGAGCAGATAGAGGCAGGAATGTCAGCCGAAGAGATAAGGGAGACCTGGAAGGAGGAGCTTGAGGCATTTGGGAAGATCAGGAGCAGGTATCTGCTTTATAATTAAAGGGCGTAAGGGCGTAGAGGCGTAGAGGCGTAATGGCCTTTAGAGGCGTAGCAGGTTACAGGGTTGATAGAATAATAATTGGAAATAAAAATGATGAAAAAAGGAACAATAATATCGATGTCGGTGCCTCAGGCGACCGAGATAATGGCTGATGCCGGTTTTGAATGGGTGTTGATAGACATGGAGCATTCCTCGCTGGGTCTTGATGATGTGCACAATATTCTAAATGCTGCGGGCGACAGGTTGCTTACGATAGTGAGGGTGCCCGGAAACGACGAGATTTGGATAAAAAGGGTTCTTGACCTTGGTTGTGACGGTATTCTGGTGCCAATGGTTAACACCCGTGAAGCAGCTGAAGCGGCGGTAAGCTGTTCTCTCTATCCTCCGGCAGGACGACGCAGTGTCGGTGTAAGTCGTGCTCACCGATATGGGCCCGGGTTTAGCGGGTATGTTTCAGATGTCGGCAAAAGTCTTATCATCATGCTGCAGATTGAGCATATCGAAGCAGTAAAAAACATTGACAGCATTCTCTCAGTAGAGGGTATAAGTGCTATATTCATAGGACCTTATGACCTTTCAGCCAGCATGGGGCTGACCGGTCAGGTGACCCATCCTGACGTAGCTGATGCTATTGATACGGTAAAGTCAAAATGCAATTCTGCCGGTCTGCCATGGGGAATTTTCTCAGTCACGCCAGAGGGACTTGACAAGCATATCGATGACGGATGCACCTACTCATTGTGTGGAATCGATGCCTTTATGCTTGCAAATGAAGCCGGAAGGATTGCAAAGCGGCTTGACACAGGTGTTTAGGGCCTTATATTTTTACGGAAGACGATCCTTATTCTCAGGGTATCGCTGACTGCTTTGCCCGATCTCAAAGCAGGTGCCCATTCCGGACCATCCATAAGTAACCTGATCACTTCTGATGAGAACAATACTCCCGGACTGCTGATCACGACAGGCGGTCCTTTTGTGCCTTTCCTGGAAACAGGAAGGTCAGCTTCAACCACCATTTCAACTGCCTCCTCCTCAAACCAGGGATGTCTGATATTCTGCCTGATATAATCATGAAAGGCAGCGTAACCTCCCTCTGGTGCCGGATGAGTGTAATGGGGAGGCTGAAGAGTATCGCGTGGAATTATCTGTGTGATCTCGCCGGTAAGAATGATTTTGTCCCGGGTTTGGTCGCGTCCTTTTGCCCTGATGGCAGATTTAACGGGCGTTTTTCTCTGTTCCCCGAAACCTACTACGATGACCTCATCCAGTCCTGCAATATCAGGTTCCATCCTGATGCTTATCAAATCTGATTTATCAGCCTGCACAAGGAGCTGTTTATAACCAATGAAGTTTGCAACTATGGTTATTCCGGTATCAGGATTAACAGGAAGTATAAACCTGCCATCTTCTCCTGTTATTGTGCCTGTTTGAGTCTCTCCTTTTATGTAAACCGCAACGTATGGAAACGGCCTTCCCTCTTCATCAGTTACGAATCCGGTTATGTTTTTTCCTTCTGCAATCTGCAGCTGCAAAGCTGTATCGACAGTATTGACCACCAGCGTCCGACCTATCCCGACTGCTCTTAATAAGGTGTCGGCTATCAGGGTTTCTCTCTCTACTGCCATGACCCCTGAAACATCCTTCGATCTGAGTTTAACTATCTCATCAGTATCGGTTTTTAATCCCTCCACCGGCTTTGTCGTGGCAACGCCGGTAGCCGGTGCACCCTTCTTTAACTGTCCGGACCCAGTTGCGGTAATAAGCTTAATGGAATCATCCTTTGCACGAACAGAATCAGCCGGGGCCAATGCAGCTTTTTCTGCAGCTGCCAGTGAGTCATCTCTTTTACCGGATATCTCTTCGGCAACAGTAACAGGTAGGGGTATTAATTCTCTTGCAGGGCGGAAGAATATAACAGAGGATACTATAAACAATAACATTACAGCTGCAACACCTGAGTAGAATACAAGGTGTCGCCTTGCTGTACGAATATTGATCTTTTTCTGCAATTTATTCAGGTCAGGCCTGGCATCTCCCGGGTCGATAAGGGAGAAGCCCTCTGCGGCCTCAGCGGCAAACGGGTCGCGCTGTAACTCCTTTTCAAAGGCATTGCGCTCACTGTCTGACATCTCTCCGGCCATATAGCGGAGCATGTCATCGCGATTTGTTTTTTTATTTCCCTTATTCATCTTCATACCCGATATTTTTACCCTCCAGGCATATTTTAAGATTTCTTTTACCGTTCTGCAGCAGACTTTTCACTTTTCTTTCATCCGATCCGATCATTTCTGCTATTT
>JAWOIF010000020.1:0-4187 GCA_046484805.1 Bacteroidales bacterium | reverse complement strand
GACAATCTATTGGCAAATACGGTAATCCTGATCGATCCCAATTTGAATCCCGACGGCTACCATCGCCACTCAGCGTGGGTAAATATGCATAAGAGTGTCGATCCGGTACCCGATCCCAACTCCAGGGTATTCAGCGAGCCCTGGCCCGGGGGAAGGACCAACCACTACTGGTTCGACCTGAACCGTGACTGGGTTATGCTGCAGCACCCCGAAAGCACCGGCAGGGTCGCCGCATTTCACAGATGGTTCCCCACCATCGTTATCGACCAGCATGAGATGGGAGCTAATTCAACCTTTTTCTGGGAACCGGGCGATCCATTGGCCAACAATCCGCTTGTCCCGAAAAAGAACTATGAACTGACAGCTGAGATAGGCACCTGGCATGCAAAACATACCGACAGGATAGGCAGCCTCTACTTCCACGAGGAGGTATTCGACAACCTCTATCCCGGCTATGGCTCATCATATCCCGATATTCACGGCTCAATAGGTATACTCATCGAACAGGCCGGTACGAAATCCCACCTGCGCGAAGTGGCATCAGGACTCCTCTCATTCCCTTTTGCCATCAGGAATCAGTTTACTATGGCACTCTCAACAACAGATGCAGCGCTTTCGATGCGCACGCGGCTGCTTGAATTTCAAAGGGAATTCTATATCTCCGCAATAGAGGAGGCCCGGAAAGACCCGGTTAAGGGATATCTCTTTACCGAACCCGATGATAAATCAAAACTCTCATTCTTTATAGACCACCTGCTGAAGCACCAGATAGAGATATACCGTCTTCAGAGAGACATCACCGCCGACGGAATAAACTTCAGGGCTGAAGAGAGCTTCTTTATACCAACCGGACAACCTGCCTACAGATTTGTGAAATCTCTCTTCGAACCGGCTTTTGAGTTTGAAACAATGAGGTTTTATGATATCTCCGCATGGAATATAGCGATGTCGTTCAATATCCCCTTTGCACCCATGACAGATGCAAGGGCTGCAGCCAATTTAAGGGGCAGTGCTGTAACGGCTGCTCCTCCCGTGAATAATGGTCTGTTAAGTGCAGGAGCAGATACCTACGCATATTTCTTTGAGATGAATGACTACCTCTCCTACTCACTACTCTTCACACTTCTTGATACGGACCTCACCGTCAGGGTGGCCACACAGCCGTTCACTGTCGACGATGGCAGTCTCAGAAGAAGTTTCCCGAATGGTACCATAATGATTCACGCCTACGACCAGCCGTCTGGCAGGGAGGAGCTCAACCGATTCCTTCAGGAGGTGGCCGGCAGATACAATACAGAGATATACGGCACTACCACGGGATTAACGCCTACTACCGGAGTTGACCTGGGCAGTTCAAAATTCACGCTTCTTCGCAAGCCTTCAATTGCCCTTATGGTAGATGGGCGTATTAACAGCAGGGACGCGGGAGAGATATGGCATATGCTCGACGTGCGCTTCAACATTCCGGTAACACTGGTACCGTCGGATAGATTCAATTCAATATCGCCCGACAGGTATAATGTTATTATTGTGGCCGGAACACCCAATATTTCCGAACAGGGTGTGGAATCACTCAGACTATGGAACCGTGCCGGCGGGGTTATCATAGGCTACAAGGGCGGTAACAACTGGCTGGCAAGTAATAACTTCATAAACACCACAACTATTCCGGGAGCAACAAATCCCGCTCCCGAAAATCCGGTCTACGGCGACCGTCCAATCTCACCACACAGCATTCCCGGAACCATCTTCAATACGGTGATGGATCTGACACACCCGCTCTGTTACGGATATTACAGATCTGAACTGCCGGTTTTCAAACAGGGAATCACCGCCTACGAACCGGGTAACGACATATTCAACACCCCGGTCAGGTTCACAGGAACACCACTGCTTAGCGGATATGCAAGCAGGGAGAATGTTGAGAGAGTAGCCGGATCGGCATTCGCTACGGTACATGCTTCGGGGGGAAGGGTTATCTCACTTTATGAGAATACCAACTTCAGGGCTATATGGTACGGATCAAACAGAATATTTATGAACTCAATATTCTTCGGTCACATAATAAGATAGTGATTCCGGAGATCGGAATTGAGGGGATGACCTTCAGGCAGAGTTTACTATCGGCCGAAGGTCATTCTTCTTACAATACAGTTACCACATGATCTCAGGTCTGCCTCAAGCCTCTCCATCTCCTCCTCAATTCCGGCCAGTTCCAGTATTATCAGCCCGGCCTGCTCTCCGAAATGTCTTTCGTTGACACCGAGCCTTGTGCGGATAGAGCAGCCATACAGGGTAAGGAGCCTCTGCACCTCCTTTGAATTGGCACTGCCATTCCTGACAAGAACACCCAGTATTCTGACTCCTTCCTGACCAGCGCCGGGGGTCTCCTCAGATTCATCTCCCTCACTGAAATCCATTGCCTTCACTTCTATGCCTCCGATAGCCCTGAGTTCCTCCGACATCTCCTTCCATTCGGCAGGATCACCCTTGAGATGCAACAGGATGAAGCCCTCGCGGCTGCATACGCCGTCGTTGAGCTCATGAAAGCCAAGCCTGGTGGTAATCAGGCCTGCATATTTTGACAATACATCTTGTGTAAACCCTGTCTCCTTTATGCGGTCGACTACTCTGATACCTGTAATTCTGATCATTTTTCCTGTCGTTCAATTTGGTTAGAAATAGAGATCCCTCTCCCCTTTTTTAATCTTTTCGATACGATCCCTTGTTGCCTTAGCCACAGCGGTTTCGAGCCCGTCAATCTCTCTCTCAATGGCCTCCCAGCCTTTAGCTGCCAGTTCAGGCCCGGCATAGTCACAAATATATTCCGAGAGAGTAAGTATGGCGTTTGGTGTACAAAACCTTTTTATGAAGCCGGGAACCGAGAACTCCATGAAATGCTCACCCGTCCTGCCCATCCGGTAGCACGAAGTACAGAATGATGGCAGGTAACCTGTTGACAGCAGTTCATCTATTACCTCGGCAAGGGATCTTTCATCGGCAATTTTGAACTGCTCCTTGTTAAGGTTCTGCTTCTCGTTCTTGATATCTGAATATGAGCCCAGTTCTATTTTTGTTCCGCCGTCTATCTGGGAAACGCCGTACCTCAGGACCTCCCTTCTGACATCAGGGTCTTCCCTGGCTGTCAGTATCAGGCCCGTATAGGGCACAGCCAGTCTCAGAATGGCAACAAGCTTCCTGAAATCAGCATCGCTGACCATATACCTGTCATCCATGTCAAGGGTGGCCGCATCCTTTATCCTTGGAAAACTGATTGTATGTGGACCGACATTATAGCAGGCCTCAAGGTGATTGGTGTGCCGTACGAGGCCCAGCACCTCAAACCTCCAGTCGTAAAGACCGAAAAGGGCTCCGATTCCTACATCATCAATACCTGCTTCCTGTGCGCGGTCGAGAGATGTAAGCCGCCACTCGTAATCAGCCTTTTTGCCTCCGAGGTGATACCAACTATAAGCCTCAGGATGATAGGTCTCCTGAAATACCTGGTAAGTACCAATCCCCGACTTTCCTACAGTTCTGAATCCGTCAATATCAAAAGGAGCTGCGTTGATATTTACCCTCCTTATCTCTCCCTGGCCCTTTTTCACGCTGTAAACCAGCTTTACCGTATGTGCAATGTACTCGGGAGAGTAATCCTTGTGTTCCCCGTATACAAGTATAAGACGCTTCTGCCCGTTGTCCTCAAGGGCCCCAACCTCCCTGACAATATCTTCATCCGAGAGGGTTTTTCTCAGAGCATCACGATTCGAAACACGGAACCCGCAGTATTTGCAGTTATTACTGCAGCGGTTGCCTACATAAAGGGGTGCGAATAATACTATTCTATTGCCGTAAACCTTCTCTTTAAGCTCTCTGGCTCCGGTCTTTATCTCTTCAATGAGATCGGTGTCGGTAGCATTGATCAGGACCGCGGTCTCTTCAAGTGTAAGCCTGTTCTTTGCAAGCGATTTGGCAATCACCTCCCTTACCCTTGCCCGGTCGGGTTTTACTTCATTGATCAGTTTCCATATCTCATCAGGATCAATGAAGGGTTGCATCCTCCTGTCAGGAATACTCAGCTTTTCAGGATAAAATTTCATTATATAACGTTATATATGTAGTGGAAACAAATTAACATCCAAAGATAATAAAAGGATACCGGCTTAACAGGCGGCTGATCAAAAAAT
>JAWOIF010000198.1:0-29486 GCA_046484805.1 Bacteroidales bacterium | reverse complement strand
CCCCCACCCGGCAACATCATCTGGCAGGGCTGGCTTTAGCCACTACGCCCTTACGCCCTTATACGCCCTCATACGCCCTTATTATACGCCCTTATACGCCCTTATTATACGCCCTTATACGCCCTTATACGCCCTTATACGCCCTTACCCCACATCTATCTCCATCAGCACCGCTCCCCTGGGAAGCTTGTCGCCGGGCTTAACCGGGATTGACCTTACCTTCCCGCTCCAGAGTGAAAGGATACGGTTCTTCATCTTCATGGCATCAAGAACCAGAAGCTCCTGTCCCTTCCGCACCACATCACCCTCGCTAACAAGCAGTTCTACTACCGTACCGGGAATGAAACTGGAAACAACGCCGGGTGTGTCGGGCTGAAATCCCTTGCGGTTAACAAACTTGCGGCTAAGCCGGGTGGTGTATTCGGTGTGATTTATGTTGAGTTTTCCCAGGTTTTCCTGTTTTTCCATCTCGCAACCTCCCAATATTATCAAAACGGCGGTATGCCATGCTTCTTGCGCGGCATAGTAACATCTTTGTTCTCTGAAACCTCAATGGCATGCAGTAACAGCTTGCGGGTCTCTGATGGCTCAATCACCGAATCTATATATCCGCGTGAAGCGGCTACATAAGGATTGGCGAACTTAGCCTTGTACTCCTCAACCTTTGCCTTACGAACTTCATCAGGATTCTCAGCCGACATAATCTCCCTGCGGAAAATAATGTTTGCAGCTCCCTCAGGCCCCATAACGGCTATCTCTGCCGTAGGCCATGCAAATACAAAATCAGCTCTCAGATGGCGCGAGCTCATCGCAATGTAGCCACCGCCGTAAGCTTTTCTGAGTATTACTGTCAGCTTGGGAACCGTAGCCTCACTATACGCATAGAGTACCTTGGCTCCGTGACGAATGACACCGGCATGCTCCTGGTCTACCCCGGGGAGATAACCGGGAAGGTCAACAAGGGTAACAAGAGGTATATTGAATGCATCACAATATCTTATGAACCTGGCTGCCTTGTCTGATGAATCAACATCAAGCACTCCCGCCATCTCAAGCGGTTGGTTCGCCACAAATCCTACTGTACGGCCACCCAGTCTCGAAAAACCTATGACAATATTCTTTGCCCACAACTCCTGCACCTCAATAAACTCCGAATCGTCGGCTAACGCCCTTATGATATCCTTAACGTCATAGGGAAGCGTAGGATCTTCAGGCACAATATGATTGATGTCGAAATCAGCCTTCGGCTCTGCAATCGTAACCATCTCAAGCCTGTTGTCGTTATTCGGCGGAAGCAATTTGATCAGCGCCTTTATCTGACTGAAGCATTCATCCTCTGAATTGGCAAAGAAGTGAGCATTGCCGGTTGTCTCGCAGTGCACCCTGGCACCGCCAAGGTCCTCCATCGATATCTCCTCGCCAAGAACGGTCTTTATAACCTCAGGGCCGGTGATGAACATCTTCGATATCTTGTCTACCACAAACACAAAGTCAGTGAGAGCCGGCGAATATACGGCACCTCCGGCACACGGACCCAATATCACGGAGATCTGAGGTATCACCCCGCTTGAAATAGTATTACGGAAAAATATCTCTCCATACCCGGCCAGAGAGTTGACACCCTCCTGTATCCTGGCCCCGCCTGAATCATTAATACCGATAAGGGGTATTCTCATCTTAAGGGCATGATCCATTATTTTGGTTATCTTCCTTGAATGCATCAGTCCGAGCGACCCGCCCGCCACAGTGAAATCCTGTGCAAATATCGCCACAGGTTTGCCATGAATGGTACCAGAACCTATTACAACACCATCGCTGGGCAACGACTTCTTATGCATATCGAAATCGCGGGCATCATGCTCCACAAAAAGGTCGTACTCATGAAAGCTGTCAGTGTCCAGCAGGGCAAGAATCCTCTCACGGGCAGTGTTCTTGCCCATTGCCTTCTGCTTTTCTATGGCCTCCTCGCCTCCGCCGAGCTGCGCCTTGCGTCGCTTCTCCTTCAGTTCATCTATCTTATTGTCAAGTGGCATAACTATCCTCCTTTTATTGTTTCTCTGTTATTGTATCAACCTTGAAATCGCGGTGCAATTTTAGCAAAATAACCCGATTTTTGTAATGATAAAGGACTGTTTTTTTCGAATACATCAGATACTGCCTTAGCATTGCTATCCCATTTAACTAGTATATAAATCTTTACAGATTGTAAATTTTCGAACAACAGGCAATCATTTAGGTGCTATCCGGTAAAGGAACACACCTATTATAGCGTAAAAAAAGTTGGGTATCCACATGGCCAGCATCGGGTCGAGATTACCCTTAAGGGAAAACTGCGATGCAAACTGAAGGAAAAGTATATATGTAAAACTCAGCATCAGTCCGATACCGATCTTCATACCGATACCTCCCCTTACCTTCTGTGATGATAGAGACACTCCTATCAGGGCCAGGATGAATACTGAAAATGGTACCGAAAAACGGCGATGCTTCTCTACCTGAAAAACCTTGATCTCCTCCGACCCCTGAAGTTTTAGAACATCGATATAGTCATGTAGTTCCCTGTAGGTCATGGTTCCGACAAATTCAGGACTCCTTGAGAAATCGGCAGGACTGATTGTCAGGGTGGTATCGATTCTCCGGCCTGTCGATATTATTTCGAGTGAGTCGCTTATATCTCTGATATAGTAATTCCATGCGCTCCACTTGTTTGAGAGGGTATCCCACCTGACCGATGCCGAAGAAAGCTTTGACAGCAGCCTTCCATCAGTGTCAAATTGCTCAATTGTAAAGTTCCGTCCCGACCTGCTGATCGGATTGTAAGACTCCATATACATATAAATGTTGGGATACACCTGGCGGTGTATGCTCACCATCTGTGTGTTCCGGTACCGGGCCTTGTAGTACTTATCTTCAAAATCGAGCCGCTTAAGGTTGCTTTGGGGTATTACGAAGTTGGTGACAAGGAATGTAAAGATAGCTATTGCCAGTGATGAGAGGAAATATGGCCACATCATGCGCCTGAAACTCATTCCACTGTTGAGTATTGCCACAATCTCGGTATTCTGGGCCATCTTCGACGTGAAAAAGATTACCGTGATGAATACGAAGAGTGGTGCGAAGAGTATGGCAAAATATGGTATAAAGTTCAGATAATAGTCGAAAATTATCGCCCGTGCCGGAGCCTCATTCTGCATGAAGTCATCAATTTTTTCGGCAAAGTCAAACACCACTGCAATAGTCAGTATCAGAACCAGTGCGAACACGAAGGTGCCGAGGAACTTTTTGATGATATAACGGTCAATGATCTTCATCTCTCCCTTTTATTGTACTCTTACAGATAGCCTTTCAACCATTTCCCGTTTCCAGGGAGCAAAAGTACCTGAGATGATCTTCTCTCTGGCGGTTCCTGTAAGCCAAAGATAAAATGAGAGGTTGTGGATGCTGGCAAGAGTGAGTCCAAGCAACTCGCCTGATATCACCAGGTGCCTGAGGTAAGCCCTGCTGAAGTTGTTGCTCACGCCAGCGGGTATGCCAGCGTCAATGGGTGAAAAGTCATCCATCCATCTCCTGTTGCGGATGTTGATAATCCCCTCTGTTGTAAAGAGCATTCCATTCCTTCCATTCCTTGTCGGCATTACACAGTCGAACATATCTATACCTCTTTCAATAGCTTCAAGTATGTTTACCGGCGTTCCCACGCCCATAAGATAACGTGGCTTTGCTTCAGGAAGTATTTCATTGACAACCTCTATCATTTCGTACATAATCTCAGCAGGTTCACCAACCGATAATCCGCCGATTGCGTTACCCTCCATCTCCTTTGAGGCTATCACCTCAGCCGAAAGGCGACGCAGGTCAGCATAAGTACTGCCCTGCACAATTGGTAAAAGGAACTGGTCATATCCGTACACCGGCTCCGTTTCGCTGAACCGGCCGATGCACCTGTCAAGCCACCTGTGCGTCAGATGCATCGATTTTTCAGCAGTCTTGTGATCGGCAGGATAGGAGGTGCATTCATCAAATGCCATTATTATATCAGCGCCTATATTACGCTGTATCTCCATAACATTTTCAGGGGTAAAGAAATGCTTTGATCCGTCAATATGTGACTTAAAAACCGCCCCCTCTTCCGTCAGTTTCCTGTTGGCTGCCAGAGAGAAGACCTGGTATCCGCCGCTGTCGGTAAGTATCGGCCTGTCCCAGTTCATAAACCTGTGCAGTCCGCCGGCCTGCTGAATCACTGAGGTTCCAGGACGCAGGTAGAGGTGGTAGGTATTGCCGAGAATAATACCGGCCCCAACCTCCTCTTTCAGGTCGCGTGGTAACACCCCTTTTACAGTACCCCCGGTTCCTACAGGCATGAAACAGGGAGTAGGTATTTCACCATGAGCCGTTGTAATCACACCGGCCCGTGCTGAGGTGCTGCTGTCTTCAGTATCTATGCGGAATATTCTGCTCATTGGTTTTAAAACGAACACAAAGGTAAACTATCTGCCTGAGCCGCGAAAGGGCACAGGATTTTTTTAGTTGTTGATAATTCTATTTCTGATGATGCAAATTACTTGCTAATATTGCCGGTAAATATACCGGCTGTATGGAAATCAACTGCTCGCCTCTTGAATATTCTCTTATGGGTCTTTTTGTACTGGCGTTTTCAGTACAAATGTTCTACTATCTGAGATATTACCTCACTACCGGCAGGACAGGCGATCAGGAGGCTGTCAGAACTCATCAAATGCCGGTGTCTGTCGTTATCTGCGCACGCAACGAAGCCGCTAATCTACGCAGATACATGCCTGCCGTGCTTAAGCAGAAGCATCATGATTTCGAGGTTGTCGTTGTAAACGATTCCTCGGAAGATGACAGTGACATGGTGCTCTCTGAGCTTAAATCGCAATATCCGCACCTGAAGATATCAACAATTACGAAAGACCCCCGGTTCCACCATAATAAGAAGCTTGCACAACTAATAGGCATTAAGGCAGCCTCAAATGATCTTCTTCTGCTTACCGATGCCGACTGCCTGCCTGAATCGGATAATTGGCTTACAATGATGACTGCGCCACTGGCTGAAGGGAAAGATATTGTACTGGGGTACGGCGGGTATATGAAGTCTGGCGGATTGCTTAACCTTTATATCAGATACGATGCCTTTTTCATTGCCATGCAGTATGCCGGGATGGCGCTGAGGGGCAAGCCTTACATGGGTGTGGGACGGAACCTGGCCTACGGAAAGGAACTCTTCATGAAAAATAACGGCTTTTCTTCACACTACCATCTGGCTTCGGGCGATGACGACCTTTTCGTAAATGCCAATACCACGGAGGCAAATACTGCCGTGGTAATCGACAGGGAGGCACATACCCGCTCGGTAGCGGCAGCGAGCCTCAGGGATTTTATCAAGCAGAAGAGAAGGCATTTCACCACGGCTCCATATTACCGCCCGGCCGACAGGTTCAGACTCTTCATTGAACCGTTCTCGAGGGTGATCTTTTATGGCGCGGCGGCGGCCCTGTTGGCAATGCTGTGCCTCTGGCAGGCTGTAGCCGCTGTGACCGGAATAGCCATTGTTGTAAAATTAGTGGTATATTATAAAACAGCCGGGAAACTAAATGAACCGGGGCTCACTCTGCCTGCAATAATTTTTGATATTATCTCTCCGATTGTCAACTCTCTGTTATATATTGCTAAATTTGGGAATCAAGCCGGCAAAAACGCATGGAGGTAAATAACGGGCTGTCAGACAAAGCAAAGAAGGACCTTATGCTGGTGGAAAAAGCCAGATCGGGCGATGGCCGTGCGTATGCTGCACTGTTGAACAGGTACCGCGATACCATCTATTATCTGATGCTAAGAATGGTCGGCAATCCGTCCGATGCAGAGGACCTTACCATTGAAGCTTTCGGTAAAGCATTTAAAAGCATCAATTCCTACGCGCCTGATTTTGCATTTAGTACCTGGCTTTTTAAGATCGCCACGAACAACTGCATCGACTTTATCAGGAAGAAGAGAATGACCCCGTCGCCCTACGACCAGATTCAGGAGGAAGAGGAAGAGATAACATCAACCCTGCAGTCTGACCTCCCCGATCCCGAAGAAATAATGATCAACGACCAGAAGATCAGAAAATTAAGGGAGGTGATACAGCAACTCAAACCGATGTACCGCGATCTGATCGAATTGAGATATTTCAGGGAGTTTTCATACGAAGAAATCGCCACCGAGATGAATATCCCGGTCGGAACGGTCAAAGCACGCCTCAACAGGGCCAAGGGACTGCTCTATAATATCTACGTGAAGACAGAAAAAGGCTAGAGTGGAGAAAATTGTGGAATATTTCCCCGATCTGACCGAAAGTCAGATGGAAAAGCTGGCAGCGATGAAGGATATCTACACAGTATGGAACAGCGCCATCAATGTCATCTCCAGAAAAGATATAGCTAATTTCTACACCAACCACGTACTGCATTCCCTGGCAATAGCCAGAGTTTTCAGCTTCGGCAGCGGAGATGTTGTACTCGACCTTGGAACCGGAGGAGGTTTCCCGGGGATACCACTGGCGATACTGTTTGAAAATGCTTCATTTCTGCTGATAGACTCGATAGCCAAAAAAATTAAGGTTGTAAATGATGTGGCCCAAAAACTCAGGCTCAGAAACGTAACAGCCCTTACCGGCAGGGCAGAACAGTATCGTGGATCATATCGATATGTGGTCACCAGGGCCGTTGCACCCCTTCCTGAAATAGTCGGATTGACAAGGAGGGGCATAAGCGGTCCGGTCGGCAGCAGAGGCATTATAGCCCTGAAAGGAGGAACGCTTGATGAAGAGACAGACCCTTACAGGGGTAACATAACAACCTGGAATATCAGCGATTTTTTTCCCGAACCATTCTTCGAAACAAAAAAAATAATCTGGCTGAAACTCTGACTGAAAAAAAGTCAGACACAATTTTTCGTTTCAAAAAAATAATTACCTTTGCCGTCTCAAAAGAGGATAACAGATTATTAGAAAATATAGTAGCGATGAAAAGGACATTTCAGCCCTCGAAAAGAAAAAGAGCAAACAAACATGGATTTAGGGAGAGAATGTCTACTCCTAATGGCCGCCGTATTCTGGCTGCCCGCAGGGCGAAAGGCAGGAAGAAACTTACCGTATCGGATGAGCCGAAACACAAGGGCTGATAACAGGACTACTGTTACCATTTCTGGCACACCTGCTTATTAACCAACCAATCGCGCATAAGAAAATATCCTCTGTCCGGCCTGCCTGGCTGGCTGATACCCAAAAAATCACTGGCAAAATATTTCCCATCCTTGAATTGTCGGCAACATTTGATACATTTGCAAATGGTTATTTAGATGTATTAAATCGATTTTCGTCACGAAATGATCAGTGCCGCTAATCATATCGAGTTACGACACTTCCAGTATTTCAGGGTCCTGGCCGAGGAACTGCATTACAGAAAAGCTTCCGAAAAACTGCATATCACTCAGTCGGCTCTTAGCCAGCAGATAAAACAGCTCGAAAACCTCCTGGGTGTATTTCTTCTTGACCGCATCAACAAAAAAGTCGTTCTGACTGATGCAGGGCATGTCTTTTATGCCGACTCAGTAAGAGTCCTCAATAAAATTGACTCCGCTATAAACAATCTTGAATTATTCAAGGAAGGCAAGGAGGGTCAGATAAAGATCGCCTTCGTGGCATCGGCAATGGATTCAATATTACCTGAACTGTTCAGCAGGTTTCATGATGAGCATCCTGATGTCAGGCTGTATCTTAGCGAGATGACCAACAAAGAACAGCTGGAGACAATACGTAGTGGCGGAGCTGATATCGGATTTGTGCGTACCAATCAGGTTGGACACGATATGATCTTTAAAAGTGTTCTGAAAGAGACGCTTACTCTTATCCTTCCTGCTGACCATCATCTGAATAAGGACAATTTTACCGACGTCGGCCAGGTTAAGGATGAAAGATATATCCTTCTGCCAAATGACTACAGTCCTTCCTACTTTCAGCAAATACTCAGCCTGTGCGCCGATCAGAATTTTCAGCCCAGAATATCCCACATATCAACTCATGTTCCGACGATATTCAAACTTGTAGAGAATAAGATGGGACTGTCTATTATACCCACTTCATCTGCAACAGGGAACAATCCAAATATCAGGTTTATCGAACTGGACAATATTCCCCAGAGAACTGAATTGTTTGCCGTCTGGAACAAACACTCCGGCAATCCTGCCCTCCCCTACCTGCTTAAACTGCTGCATTGACCCCTTACCTGCTCAACCGGCACCGATTTTGGAGTTTTCTTTGCTAACTTTAACGCCGAAAACAAAAAAGTATGGACAGAGATCTTTTGCTTAGTCTGGCCGGTGAAGAATACATCTCAATCGCAGAGAAGGTAATCAATGGCAGACGCATTGACGCCACCGATGGCATAAAGTTATTCAGCGGCGCCTCACTCCCTCTGCTTGGCATTCTGGCCACTGCCGTCAGAACCCGCATTAACGGCATGAATACATACTTTAACCATAACTTTCATATCGAGCCTACCAATATATGTGTTTATAACTGCCGTTTCTGCTCTTATCACAAAAGAGAGGGCGAAAGTGACAGCTGGGAATACAGTATCGAACAGATGCTGGAAATGGTTCGCCGGTTTGACGATCAACCGGTAACAGAAGTTCATATTGTGGGTGGGGTACACCCGAAGTACGACCTGCATTATTGGGGGAACCTGCTGGCACAGATAAAAAAGCACCGTCCGGAACTGCATATCAAAGCTTTCTCAGCCGTAGAACTTGAATACATGATAGAAAAGGCGGACCTGACGATTGAGGCTGGTCTGAATAAATTAAAGGAATGGGGACTAAACTCAATACCGGGGGGAGGAGCAGAGATATTCGATGAAAAACTCAGGAAACAGATCTGCCCCGAGAAAACAAGCTCGGCGAAATGGCTTGAAATACACGAAACCGCCCACAGGGTTGGCATACCATCGAATGCAACAATGCTTTACGGCCATATAGAAAACTTTAAACACCGTATCGATCATCTGAACAGACTGAGAGAACTGCAAGACCGTACCAATGGTTTTAATGCTTTTATTCCTCTGAAATACCGGAAAGCCAATAACAGCATGTCATACCTGGGTGAAACAAGTATTATTGATGACCTGCGCAACTATGCCGTATCGCGCATCTTCCTCGACAACATACCCCATATCAAATCATACTGGCCGATGATAGGGAAAGAACAGACAGCTCTGAGTCTTTCATTCGGAGTAGACGACATCGACGGTACCATCGACGATACAACCAGAATATACTCAATGGCCGGATCAGTGGAAAAGCCCACTATGAGCCGCGACGAAATGACAGAATTGGTAAAGGGAGCAGGTTATAAACCGGTAGAGAGAGACACACTCTACAATACTGTCAGAGAATTCTGATCATGTCTGTCATTCATCTGTTCAGGGCCTCTACGATATAATTTTATCGTTACCTTTGCGTTACTAACTTATTACCGATAGCCAATGAGCCTCAAAAAATTCATTTTCACCAAACACTTTGCAAAACACCTCGGTCTGGCGATTGCCATTTTTACCGCCGTGCTTCTTATTCTTCTTATCTGGCTGAATATATATACAAGACACGGGCAAACACGTGAAATCCCCAGTTTTATCGGTCGAACCCTTGATGAGGCACAGGCTATTGCCAGCAAAAATAAGTTCAGGTTCGTGGTTACTGATTCTGTCTATACCTCAGTTGTTCCAAGGGGAACCATTGCCGAACAGAACCCGGAGGCCGGTCAAAAAGTCAAGAAACACCGCCGTATTAATATCACTATCAACGCTTTCAGCCCTGAAATGGCTGTTGTCCCAAAGCTTGTCGGACTTTCGCTCAGACAGGCCCTCTCAACAATCAAAACTGCCGGCTTTGAAACAGGAAAGCTGAATTATACTCCCGATATTTCAGTTGACTTTGTCCTGAAACAACTGCACAATGGTGTCGAATTAGCCCCGGGCGATACAATACAAAAAGGATCTATTATAGATCTTTTGCTGGGTAGCGGCCTTAGTTCAAGAAGAACCCTCATACCCAATCTTATCGGCATGTACCTCGAGGATGCAAAGAATCAGATACTCTCTTCCTCACTCAACCTTGGCACCTTCGTTTATGACAACACGATACTAACAGAACTTGATACCCTCGATGCATTTGTATTCAAACAGAATCCTGAATACATTGAGGACGCTACCCTGCAGCTCGGATCAACAGTCTATCTGTGGCTTACTGTTGATTCACTCAAGTTACCGGTCGATTCAACCCTGCTCTTACTTAATGATACCATTCCCGTTTTTATAAATAATGACTTAATGCAACTGCCTGAATCCTTATGAACAGGAAACAGATAATATGCCTCTTACTGATCACCCCTGGCATACAAAACCTTCTCTCGCAGGAGGTTGTTACCGGACTAACCGGCAATAACCTGCTGACAGGCCGGAAGTTTTATGCAGAGGAATATTTCAGCAAAGGTGCTCACGATACCCTCATTCTCCCCTTTTTCGATGACTTTTCCTACGCAGGCCCATTTCCTGACTCAACAAAATGGACAGACAGATTCGTTTTTATTAACAACACCTTTACCACTGATCAGCTCACCGCCGGAGTTGCCACCTTTGATCTGCTCGATGAAACAGGAAAGCTCTATGAAGAAGCAGAATCATGGGTCTTCAGTGCTGACAGATTAACCAGCAATTCCATAGATCTGAACTTCCCTGCGGCAGACAGTATCTGGCTTAGTTTCCTTTATCAGCCGGGTGGTTTAGGTGACGCCCCTGAGCCGGGAGACTCACTAACCCTGCAGTTCTGGTCTCCGGAAACAGAAGAATGGTACAGCATCTGGAAAACACCGGGATCAGAAGCTTCGCCGTTCAGACAGGTTATGATCCCGGTTACCGGGTCACAATTCCTGAGGAAAGGCTTCAGATTCAGGTTTACTGCCTATGGTAGTTTAAGCCCCTCCGCTCCTGATCCGGCAATGCTGACAAGCGGAGACCATTGGCATCTTGACTATGTAAGGCTTGACCGAAACCGTCACTTTGCAGATACAATACTGCATGATGTGGCTGTTACCCTCCCTGTAAGATCCCTGTTGGTAAACCACGAAACTATCCCGTTGAAGCACTTCAGACAGATATACCTGTCAGAAATGGGATCGTCAATTCCCCTTACATACAGGAACAATGATACTATTATCAGAAATGTAACCCGACTCTTCGAAATACGGGACCTGAACACCGGCACACTGGTCCATTCATTCTCAGGGGGTGCGACAAATACCCAGCCATTAAGCGTTGTAAACTACAATGCACCTCTCTTTTATACATACAGCATTACGGGCTCCGACACCGTTTCATACCAGGTAAAAAGCTACCTTATTACTGATGAATTTGATTCAAAATCAAATGACACAATTGTTTATGTTCAAAATTTCGGTAATGTTTTCTCGTTTGATGACGGCACGGCTGAGGCCGGATATGGAATCAACGGCCAGGGCGCAAGGAATGCCATGGTTGCCTACCGGTTCAGAGCCTATGTCCCCGACTCATTGAGGGCAATAATGATATGCTTCAACGACAGTTACCAGAATTCCAACCAGCGGGCATTCGATCTGGCAGTATGGGACAATGACAACGGAATGCCCGGCAACCTGATATATCTTGGGGAAGAGGTAATGGTGGAGCAGGGAGAGGGTATAAACGGATTCCATACCTATATTCTCGACGACCCCGTTTTTATCGATAACGTCTTCTTCATTGGATGGAAACAGCGATCAGAGACATTTCTTAATGCTGGTCTTGATCTTAACACCTCACACAACGGGAGACAGTTCTTCTGGCTGAACGGAGACTGGTATCAGTCACAGGTGAGTGGTTCTTTAATGATTAGCGCCATAACCGGACCAAAACTTCCATCAACCGGTATAAAAGATATAACCGGGCCGGCTAACAGGGTAACCATATGGCCCAATCCGGCAAGAAATATACTTAACATTGAAACAGATGAGACAATCGCAGCCTTACATCCCCTTACTTATACGGTCTACGACATGTCAGGGAGGCTGATAATGAAGCTAACAGATGTTAATCATATTGATCTCAGCACCATGAAACCGGGAATATACATATTGATATCTACCCACCGTGGTACTGTAGTCTCACGTAACCGATTCATAAAGGCAGGCTGATGAGCGATTTTCTGAACGATGATCCTGCAGAACAGCAGGAACTGTTTGAACATTTCAGGTTTGTGGTTGACCCCGGCCAGTCGCTCCTGCGTGTTGATAAGTACATAACCGCCAGGATCGAAGGCGCGTCGCGCACAAGGGTACAGGCTGCGGCCGATGCCGGAAACATTCTGGTCAACAACAACCCGGTAAAACCAAGCTACAGGGTAAAACCTTCAGACCTGATACAGTTTGTACTACCCAACCCGCCACGTGAAGTAGAGCTTGTTCCTGAAAATATCCCCCTTAATATAGTTCATGAAGATGATCATTTAATAGTTGTCAATAAGTCACCGGGAATGGTGGTGCATCCAGGTTACGGAAACTATACCGGAACACTGGTCAATGCTCTTATGTGGCACCTGCAAGACAACCCGATGTTCAGAACAGGAGAGCAACGACCCGGCCTTGTTCATCGCATTGATAAAAACACAAGCGGACTGCTTGTTATAGCCAAAAGCGAGCTTGCCCATAACAGGCTTGCCCGTCAGTTCTTTGAAAGAACTACTGAAAGACAGTACATTGCTATTGTATGGGGAGTACCTTCACCCGACGAGGGTACGGTAACAGGCAACATTGGGAGGAACCCCAAAGACAGAAAAGTGATGTATGTATTCAGTGACGGCAGTGAGGGAAAACATGCCATAACCCACTACCGGGTAATAGATGAGCTTGGCTACATTTCTCTTGTTGAATGCCGTCTTGAGACCGGGCGTACCCACCAGATAAGAGTACATCTGAGCCATATCGGACACCCTCTTTTCAATGATGAGGAGTACGGAGGTAACCGAATACTCAGGGGTACAACATTCTCTAAATATCAGCAGTTCGTACGTAACTGCTTCACTATTTTACCCAGGCAGGCCCTGCATGCAAAGTCACTGGGATTCACCCATCCTGCTGACGAAAAATGGATGCATTTCGACTCCGAAATTCCTGACGACATGTCGCAGCTTATTGAAAAATGGCGAACCTATATTTCCGGCCGGCCGGATATGAATTGATTAAAAAGAGTTTAATTTTGCATCCGCATACTTACCTGTATATTCATGAAAACAATCGCCATTATTGCCGGAGGAAACTCTTCTGAACATGACGTATCAATCAAAAGTGCTGCTGCAGTGACAGAAGCCCTCAAAAACAAATATATTACCTATACAATCCTGATAGAGGGCTCACGGTGGTATGCCGAAGGTGAAAAAAGCAGGGTTTTCAAAGTTGACAGGAACGATTTCTCACTCGAAACAGATGATGGCAAAGTCAATTTCGATGCTGCATTTATTGCAATACATGGTACTCCTGGAGAAAACGGACTCCTGCAGGGGTATTTTGACATGCTTGGGATACCCTATGCCAGCTGTGATGTGCTCTGCTCCGCACTGACATTCAACAAGAATGCCTGTAAGTCATTCCTTGCACAGTTTGGAGTCAGTATGGCCGATTCTGTTATGGTAAGAAAAGGTAATGGCATTAATCCGGAGGAAATTATTTCAAAGACCGGACTCCCGTGCTTTGTAAAACCCAATGAAAGCGGCTCAAGCTGCGGTGTGACAAAGGTAAAAGAGGTCGCCGGACTCCTTCCGGCACTGGAACTGGCATTCAGCGAGAGCAAGACAGTGATTGTGGAGGCTGAGCTGAGAGGCAGGGAAGCCGCATGCGGACTGGCAAAAACACGTGACAGAGAGATTATTATGCCGGTAACTGAAATAATAAGCAAGAAGGAATTCTTCGACTATGAAGCAAAATATACCCCCGGGATGTCAGAAAGGGTAACACCCGCCAGATTCTCCGAAGAGGTCACACAGAGAATTCAAAGAACTGCTTCCGATATATATGATTATCTCGGATGCCGGGGAATTGTACGGATCGACTTCATAGTAGTTGATGATAACCCCTTTTTCCTGGAGGTAAACACTATTTCAGGCATGACTGCCGGCAGCCTTATCCCTAAACAGGCAGAAGCATACGGTATCACACCGGGCGACCTTTACTCTATGGTTATCGACGACCTGTTTGCCTGAAAAAGAAAGCCGGGCTTCTTAAAACCCGGCCTTATAATACTTAATATCTGCAATCCTTGTCTAAAAATTGAGCGTCTCCATCCTGTAAGAATCAACAGGGTCACATGTGCACACAAGGTTTCTGTCACCATAACCGTTGTCTACCCTTCCAACTGCAGGCCAGAATTTGTTTTCAACGACCCATTTGGCCGGAAAGGCTGCCTTCTCCCGTCCATACTTATGGTTCCATGTGTCAGATACAACGCTGGCGGCAGTGTGCGGTGCATTATGAAGAACGTTGTCCTCCCTGTCTGCCTTGCCATCTTTTATCTCCTGTATCTCTTTCCATATCGATACCATGGCATCTACAAACTTGTCAAGCTCTCGCATTGACTCAGACTCCGTCGGCTCAACCATTAAGGTCCCGGCTACCGGAAATGAGAGTGTCGGAGCATGAAATCCATAATCCATCAGCCTCTTGGCAATGTCAGACTCTGTAACTCCGGCTTCGGTTTTAAAATTACGGCATTCAAGTATCATCTCATGAGCCACCATTCCATCAGCACCGGTGTACAAAATTTTATAGTAATCTTTCAACCTGGTAACCAAATAATTGGCATTCAGAATAGCCACCTCTGTAGACTTTTTGAGGCCATATTCTCCAAGCATCATCACATAAGCATGACTGATGGCAAGCACATGGGCGCTTCCAAAGGGAGCCCCCGCCACAGCGGTAGTTCCATGCGATCCGCCTGTTTTAACAACAGGATGCGACGGCAGAAACTCCGCCAAATGCCCTGCTACCAGTATCGGCCCCATACCTGGACCGCCGCCGCCATGTGGTATGGCAAAGGTCTTGTGCAGGTTCAGGTGACAGACATCAGCACCAATGAGACCCGGACTGGTAAGTCCGACCTGAGCATTCATATTCGCTCCGTCCATATAGACCTGCCCGCCGTTTTCATGTGTTATGCGGGTCATCTCAATCACAGCCTCCTCAAAAACACCGTGAGTTGACGGATATGTTATCATAAATGCGCTCAGCTTGTCACGGTGCTGCTCTGCTTTTGCACGTAAATCATCCACATTGATATTGCCTTTATCGTCGCAATCAACAACCACAACGTCCATCCCGGCCATCACCGCACTGGCAGGATTGGTCCCATGTGCCGATGAAGGAATCAGGGCAACATTTCTGTGACCATCACCCCTGCTAAGGTGATACTGCCTGATAACCATAAGGCCCGCGTATTCACCGGCAGCACCCGAATTCGGTTGGAACGAAACAGCCTCAAAGCCTGTAACAACCTTCAATATCTCTCCCAGTTCTTCCATAAGCTTGTAATATCCTTCAGCCTGATTAGCCGGAACAAAGGGGTGTATACTGCCAAACTCAGGCCAGCTCATCGCAAACATCGAAGCAGCCGGATTGAGCTTCATTGTGCAGGAACCAAGAGATATCATACTGTGAGTTAGACTGATATCCTTACGCTCAAGCATTTTTATATACCTCATCATTTCGGTCTCGCTGTGGTACATATTGAAGGTACCCGACTGCATAAAGTCTGATTTGCGCCTGTACTTCTCATCAATGCAAATACAGTTACAGAAATCGTCGGCCACTACTGTCTTGACATTCAGCGCCTCAGCAAATACCGTCGTTATAGTATTTATCTCCTCAAGTGTGGTTACCTCATCTGTACTTATGCTGATAGTGCCGTCATCACGATACCAGAAATTCATCTCCCGGGTCAGGGCAATCTTTTCAATCTCCTCAGCTGATACACCATCAGGCAGCTTAACCCTTACAGTATCAAAAATATCGCTGTTAAGCAGGGTGCATCCCAATGCTTTCAGATTCTTTGCAAGAGTGCACGCCGCCTGGTGAATATGGCTGGCTATCCTTTTCAGCCCCTCAGGCCCGTGATATTGTGCATACATCGATGACATAGTCGCCAACAGTGCCTGGGCAGTACATATGTTCGATGTTGCCCGCTCCCTCTTTATGTGCTGCTCCCTTGTCTGCAGGGCCATCCTCAGGGCATGGTTGCCATGTGAATCTATCGATACCCCTATTATCCTGCCTGGCATATTCCGCTTCAGTTCATCGCGGGTGGCAAAGAAACCGGCATGCGGTCCTCCGTAACTCATCGGAAGACCAAAACGCTGGTTGGTTCCAACAACAATATCAGCACCCCATTCGCCCGGAGGTGTCAGAAGCGCCAGACTCATAAGATCAGCAGCTACCCCTACCAGAACCGACGAACCATGCGCCTTCTCCACAAAAGCTGAATAGTCACGTAGCTGACCACTGGCGGCAGGATACTGGACTATGGCTCCAAAGTAAGCCTCATCGAACTCTGCATTTTCAAAGCCACCCCTGACAAGCTCAATACCAAGAGGCGCCGAGCGGGTCTCCAGAACATCAAGTGTCTGAAGAAAGATGTCATCATCGACAAAGAACTTGTTGGCTCCCGCCTTCACCGCAGCCCTCGAACGGGCACCATACATCATCAGCATCGCCTCGGCAGCTGCAGTCGATTCATCAAGCAGAGATGCATTCGCAATCTCCATTCCGGTAAGCTCTGTCACCATGGTCTGGAAATTCAGCAACGCCTCCAGACGACCCTGTGATATCTCAGCCTGGTAAGGAGTATATGAAGTGTACCACGATGGATTTTCAAGTACGTTCCTCACTACAACGGGCAATACCGCTGCACTGTAGTAACCCTGCCCGATAAAGGACCTGAAAAGCTTGTTTTCCCTTCCAAGCTTCCTGATATGATTCTGATACTCATACTCAGTCATAGCCGGAGGTAATTCCAGCGGCTTTTTATACATTATTCCCCCGGGGACACTCTTCTTAATAAGTTCATCGAGAGATTTCATGCCCATAGCCTCCAGCATCAGCTGTATCTCCTCATCGCGGGGGCCGATGTGGCGGTCAACAAATTTGTCAGTTATCATAATTATGTCTGTTTATACATTAAACAATCTTTCGATTATAGCGGTTTGCTATTCTGCCGTAATTTAATAATAAGTTATCGTAATCAAAATGAATATAATAATGCTTTATGACAGCCAGGGATTACTACTCTTCTCAGCACCTATGGTCGAAGACTCACCATGTCCGGGATAGATTTCAGTCTCCACAGGCAGGGTCAGAAGCCTCTCCTTAATGTTCCTGATAAGCTGATCATGATTCCCGCCCGGAAGGTCACTTCTCCCAATGCCTCCGGCAAAAAGAGCATCTCCCGTGAAGATGCATCCCTCATCACTGCAGTACCAGGCAATGCTCCCGGCAGAGTGTCCGGGAACATAAATTGCCTCGAGTTTTATACCTGCGAAAGTCACCGTCTCTCCATCATCTATATACTCACCGATTTCCGGAGGCGCCTCCATCTCCATGCCATACAGCATTGCGTGCATGGGCGCATTCTGCCTGTTCTCCTCTTCATTAATGCAGGCTTTGGTCTTAAGTCCGTACTCCTTAAGTATCCTCCCATTGCCAAACAAATGATCGAGATGACAATGTGTGTTGAGTAGCAATACCGGATTAAGACCCTTCTCCTTAAGAAAACCGGTCAGTTGCGAAAATTCGTTATCATTATAACAACCGCAATCTATCACAGCACACTCGCCATTATCCGCCGCCACAACATATGTGTTGACACTTATGGGAGAAAAAACAAACTTGTGTATCTTCATAATTATTCACTTTTTATCATTAACCACCCCGGGTAACATGGGAACAAATGCAAAATAGCCATGATTGCTGTATTCAAACTCATCCTCTCCCTTTCTTATAACCAGGGTCATCTCCTGGGAATTCCTGTTGCCCACCGGCGCAACCAGTCTTCCCCCTATTGCAAGCTGCCGGAGAAGAGTTTCAGGGATCTGATCAGTGGCCGCAGTAAGAAGGATGCCATCATAAGGGCTGTATGACAACTTGCCCAGGTAACCGTCACCAAAAAAGTAGCTCGCTTCATATCCGAGCGCTGCCATCATCTTTCTGGCCTTCTGATATAACTCACGATGCCTCTCGATGGTAAATACCCTGGCTCCCATCTCCACCAGAATTGCAGCCTGATAACCCGAACCGGTACCAATTTCAAGTATCTTACTCTTTTTCTCAACCCGAAGCAGCTGGGTCTGAAATGCGACCGTATAGGGCTGAGAAATAGTCTGGCCTGAGCTTATCGGAAATGCCTTATCCTGATAGGCATGATTCAGAAATGCCGGGTCCATGAAATAGTGCCTTGGAACTTTGTTTACAGCCTCCAGCACCCGCTCATCTGTAATACCCTTGCTCCTTATCTCATCAACAAGCTTTTTTCTCTTTCCCCTGGCCTCAAATGAATCATTAAAACCCATCTCCTTGTATTAAAAATCGTCCAAAAATAGCAAAAAATAATAAGGGAGGTATACGGTGAAAGGTATACGGTGCCGACCGAATAGGAGCAACCGGGGCCTGAGCTATGCGCCCGGCAGAAGCTGACTCGGTCAACTGCTGACTTACAGCACACTGGTAACCGCAACCAGGACCGGTGGCAGCCGGGCGGGCTCGCGACCGAATGGGAGCATACCGGTAACCGTTTTTTGTCTATATTTACAGCTCTTAAACACTATATAATTTGCATAAAAGATTGCCTGTTTGAAACCGTTTCCTTCTGAAAAGAACCCTGATAATACCGGAAAACAGATTAATAACCTTTCAATCCGGATTAAGAGCTTGGCCCCGTGGCAAAAAATCATCAAGAGAACCTCTGATTTAATTTTGTCGTTTATCACCCTTGTTATTACTCTTCCGGTATTCATAATTCTTGCCGTACTTATTGGATTTTCCGGCAAAGGACCAGTTATCTTCAGGCAGGAAAGGATTGGTCTGAATGGTAAACCCTTTACACTTTTGAAGTTCCGGACCATGAAGAAGGACGCAGAAACCAACGGGCCGATGCTCTCCAATCCAAACGACCCCAGGGTGACCCCGGTCGGAACCTTCATGCGAAAGCACAAACTCGACGAGATACCAAATTTCATCAATGTGCTGTGGGGTGACATGTCAATTGTCGGACCTCGTCCCGAACGCCAATTCTATCTCGATCTGCTGAGAAAGGAAAATCCCGAAGCCGACCTGCTGCTTACCGTTAAACCCGGAATAACATGCACAGGGCAGGTAGTATACGGATACGCTACAGATATAAATGAGATGATCGAAAGGCTCGATTACGAACTCGATTATGTAAAGACTCCCTCCCTGAGAAAAGATGCTCTGATTATGTGGCAAACGGTACTGTTGCTGATCCGGGGCAGAAAAGAGTAATCATCCCGCAATATTTGTTTTCTCAAGCGGTAAATAGACTGGCCCTTCCGGTTTCAGGATGCTCTCATAAAACACCACTTCACTTACAGAGGTTCTCATCAGAGGTTCCCTCCTGATATTTTCAGGCAATGTCTCAACACCAGTAATCCCGGAATGCTTCCTGACACGCCCAAGCGTAATATGGGGTCTGAATGGTCTGCAGTCTCTGACCAGTCCGGCTTCCTCAACTATTCCCTCCACAATATTGTGTAAACCGGCTAGTTTGTCGTTCACACTTATCCCAAACCATAAAACCTTCGGATCATTTAGCTTACCGAAAAACCCGGCACCGCACACCTCAATATCAATAGTCCCGAACCCAGACAGCCTCTCCTTTAGTAACGCTTTCACAAGTAAAATTTGATCTGCGTCAGTGTCGCCCAGAAACGCCAGGGTAATATGAGCGGGGTCAAGCCTGACCCACCTGATGGTGTCTGAAAGAAAATGATCCCGTACAATCCTGACTGCCTGCAGAAGCTTTTTATCAGGATAAATATCAATGGCAATGAATGTCCTTTTCATCATGACTTAAAACACTTTTTACTGACCGGCAGCACCATTTCGTCTTTGGTCTTTTGGCAAAAATAGTGTATTTTGTTCTCGTGTAACTAAACTGAACAGCCATGAAATTTGCAATTGTATTAGCAGGATGCGGTGTATATGACGGTGCAGAAATACATGAGGCAACAATGACTATGCTTGCCGCCGATCGCAACGGATGCGATTATCGGCTATTCGCTCCAAACATCATGCAGCACCATGTTATAAATCACCTGACAGGTGAAGTGATGGATGAGTCAAGGAGTGTACTGATAGAGGCCGCCCGTATTGCCCGCGGAAATATAAAACCTCTGACAGAATATAAACCGGCTGAATTCGACGGACTAATCTTCCCAGGTGGTTTCGGGGTAGCCAAGAACCTCAGCTCTTATGCTTTTGACGGAACTAATATGCGTATCGACAAGGTAGTGGAACAGGCAGTAAAAGAGACACACGCAGCAGGAAAACCAATAGGCGCGCTCTGCATATCTCCCATAATGATTGCCGCACTGATCGCGGGAGCCGAAGTTACAATGGGCAGCGACAAAAAATACAATGACGAAGTCGCAAAACTCGGAGGGAAGAACAAGACAACAGCCAACAAACAGGTTGTTATCGATGCCAATAACAAGATCGTCTCAACCCCATGCTATATGAACGATGCCAAAATATCAGACATCGCCGATGGCGCCGACCTGCTGATAAAAGAGATTATTAACCTCGCCAAATCAAATATCTGAATCTGAACCGAGCCGCAGGCGAGCTCGCGACCAGCGGGAGCAAATCTGAAATCTGAAATCATCAGAGTCTCCCCAGCTCTATCTCGTAGATTATCTTCTCTATCAGATAATCCTCTCCCTCAGGGTCGTATTTTGATTTGAGATTCGTGCCGAATATCCTCGCTATTCCCTGCCAGAATGTAGCGGTAATAAAGCTACGATATTCCCTTATTAAATCATATGACGAGTTGCTTGTCTCCCTGTCGATGAGCTTTATAAGGATTCTGCCCTGGGTGATGGTCATTCTTCGCATATCATCCTCAAATTCACTCAGCAGGTCCTTTTCAATCTGCTTAAGGTACTCCTTCCTCTTCTTGTCGTCAGGAATCAGTTCAAGCTGCTGGTTTACCTCCCAGTACCTGGTTCGAACCATCAGGCTATAAGGATAAACCCTCTTAACATTATAAACAAGCCTCTCGTACCGCCATGCCTGGAACCTCTCTCCCAGAGTGCGGCGCCCAACAACAACAACATCCTCAAGCTCTATCTCAGGTAGTTTCTCCCCGTCACGGTCAACGATCTGCAAAAGGTGATACCTCCCGGCCGTATCAACCTTTATCCAGTTCGTATCCTGCCCCACGACCATGGCTGCAAATACAAACAAAAACAATATGGTTAATTCCCTTCTCACACTACAAAATTAAGCATTAACTCACTAACAACCCTCAAAAGATGACAGAGATAATAGCAGGACCAGTAACCCTGCGCTCTCTGCCCCATACCTTATCTAAAAACGTGCCATTCTGTAAGATGTTTTATAATCTGTTGAAAATACAGCCCTTTAGGGTTACATTTGTACCGTTTCAATTTAAAGTAACTGAATGAAGCCCACTCCAGAGGAGATAACCACCGGAGATCGGTATAAGCTCATTATCAGCCTTGAATACAACGAGGTAGCAGAATTCGTCTTATCACAGCTAAAGATCAGAAATCCGGTTATCCTACTCTTTTTCCTCTGTACAATGGCATTACTAATATGGGCTGTGGCTCTTAGGATTGCCGTCGCAGACCATGTACCCTTTATCAAGCTCCTGCCCTGGTCGATAATGGGACTGATACTGTTCCCGATAATTCTCATACCCATACATGAGGCGCTGCATATTTTGATTTTCCTGATTTTTGGCGGGAGAGATATAAGGGCCGGAGCCGATATCAGGAACTTCATCGTTTATGTCACAGCTCACAGACACGTTGTCGAATCCAGACCCTTTATCACAATAGCATTATTCCCTTTCGCAGTGATTACTTCAGCTCTGGTAATATCTCTGTGGTATGTAACACCTGAATGGCAGTGGAGTCTCTCCCTGACACTCCTGGCCCATACTACCATGTGTGCAGGCGATTTTGCAATGGTTGCATTCTACTATACAAACAGTGATAAAAGGATACTGACCTGGGACGACGCCGACAACAGAATCGCTTATTTTTACGAAGATAGCAGACCTGCAACCTTATAAACGTAAGTACTAATCGTTAACCAAACTACAGAAATGAGCAACCTTTCAATAGTTCTGAAATAACTATTCGGCAGCCTCGCCCTCAGCGCAGCTGTACTAATATACCTTTACGATAAATTCCTGATCCGACGCAATTCATGAATCTACTGACCTGCCCCTGGCTTACCGGCTTTATTACTATATTTGACAAAACCAAAACTCATACTATGAAGACCTGCATACGCATTCTCCTGACAGTACTCTTTATTAGTACCATTGCATTATTGCCTCTCTCGGCTCAGAAGAAAGTCTATAATCTCCCTGAGCTCAGCGGCAGGGTTACCCTCAAGTGTGATTTCCACACACACACTGTTTTCTCAGACGGCAACGTATGGCCGACTATAAGAGTTGATGAAGCATGGCGCGACGGTCTCGATGTGCTGTCAATTACTGATCATATCGAATACCTTCCGCACAAGGACTATATTCCCGTCGACCATAACGCAGCCTGGAAGATAGCCCGTAACTATGCAACTGAGAGAAACATCATACTCGTCAATGGCACCGAGATCACACGAAGCATGCCTCCGGGACACCTCAACGCCCTTTTCATTACCGATGCCTCCAAACTGCAAAAAGATGACTTCCTCGAAGTAATGGAGGAAGCAATAAGCCAGGGAGCTTTCATTCACTGGAACCACCCCGGTTGGAAATCACAGGAGCCCGATGGCATACCAAAGCTCTACGATCTGCATAAGACCTTGTTGCAGAATGGATGGATACATGGCATAGAATTTTTCAACAGCACCGAATACTACCCGCTTGTTCTCGAATTCTGCAATCAATACAATCTGGCGGTTATAGCAAACAGCGACGTACATGGCCTTATCAGCGAGGACTATTTTATGAAGAATCCCGGCTCTTTCCGTCCTATGACACTGGTATTTGCCAGAGAACGCTCTCACGACAGTCTTAAGGAGGCAATGTTCAGGGGAGAGACACTCGCCTGGTTCGATGACATGATTGCCGGAAAGGAAACTCTCGTGCGTGAGTTCTTCAATAGTAGCATCACAGTGTCAAAGCCGTTCCATGAAACAGACCGGAACCACTATTTCGAAATAACGAACCATACCGACATACCATGGCAACTGGTAAACGGACCGCAGGGGGCACCTGCGTCAATAACCATCCCGGCAAATTCAGTGTCACGTGTTGTTCTGGCAAAAACCTTCACGGGTAAGCTTGTTTATGATGTCAAAAACGCCATGACAGGTGAAAACAGGGTACTGAAAACTGAACTGATTTACTAAAAACAATCTGACTACCCACCATTAACCACCGTCGCGGCAAGAGAAAACGGGGGGTACCGAAAATCGTTAACCGAGGCCTTGGCCGGGATCGCGATCAGCGGGAGCAATCTGATATCTGATATCTGATATCTGATATCTAGTACCCCTCCCTTATCAGGGTTACTGCATCATCCCCCGGCTTTACGGGTCTGATCCTGAAGGAATAGCTGTACTTCTGTTCAGTAAGACGGTACTGTGGATGCGTCATGGCACCCCATGAGTTGTCGCCACCAACACCCATCTGGTCAAGGTCAATGTTCAGCTTTACCAGGTCACGGGGCACAACATCGACCGTATGCATGTTCACGCTTTTAGCATCCGGCCGGTATCCCGACAACCTTCCGGCAGGCGATTCGAAATCTTCATGCAGAAAATGTAATGCCGCAAATGATATCAATGGTCTCCCTTTAACCAGCAGTCCATAACCCTCATCATCGGTAAGCAACAGCCAGCGGGTGTCGGTTTTATAACCGTTCTCCTGAGGTCTTATGTATGGTACATACTGAGCGGCAACGCTGCTCTCGTACAGCCCGACTTCCGCCGAAGTCTTTCTGTCGTTATAGTTCTCGTGCGGACCGCGGCCGAACCATTTGAGGTTCCTGTATTCAGCAGGAAGCTGCATCTGCATTCCCATACGGGGTATCTCAGGTATTCTGGCCGTAACCTTGTTGAAACTGTTAGACACAACTATGTCACCTGTACTATAGACCGTATATATAATTGTTTGCCCTGCTATCTTCTCACCCTCCGCATCAGGAATATCGTAATCGACAATTACCCTGACAACTCCCATTTCCACAGGCTGTATCCTAATGTTTCGCACACCCGCCCTATCTCCAGCCTCCTTCCAGACGCGTTGTCTCCGTGGCATGTTGTTGCCGTAATCATTGTCTGTGGGAGCTCTCCAGAAATCAGCACGGAGGCCACCAATAATAAACTCTTTGCCTTCGTAAACCATTGAGGTCATTAACCCTGACTCAAGATCAAACTTTGCAAGAAGGTCCTCTCCCCTGATCAGTAATTCTGTGCCCTCCGTCTCTGTTACAAGCAGAGACAGCCGGGCTGCCTCACCAACCCAGGGAGGGGTATGGAACGGCAATATGAACTGTTCAGTTGCATAGATATGTCCGGCAGGAACTATAGTCCACCGATCATCACGTATAGCCCTCAGGTTGAGAAAGTACTCAACTCCCGGAACCGGAGACGATATCTCATATGGTGCAGCCGTAACAATTGCCTCACCGGGCTTAATATTCATCAACGGCAACTGTCCTGACGCAACAATCCCCTCAGCGGTAACAACCTCCCATGTTATGCTGAAGTGAGATAGAGGCGTAAAATCGTGCTTGTTCCGTACTCTTATCAATCCTCTGGCAAGATCAACAGGTTCAAAAGAGATATACTGGTAAACTTTCTTCACCTCCTCGAGTGATGGATGGCCCGCACGATCAGGCCACACAAGGCCATTTATGCAGAAGTTACCATCGCTGGGCATGCCCTCTTCCCCAAAATCTCCTCCATAAGCCCAGAAAGGAACACCCTCTTCATTAGTGGTAAGAAGTCCCTGATCAACCCAGTCCCAGATGAATCCGCCCTGTAGTATCGGATACTCCTCAATAACATCCCAGTAATCCTGCAGATTGCCCACGCTGTTACCCATTGCATGAGCATATTCGCACTGTATCAGCGGCCTGTCACTGGAAGGGTCAAGAGCATATCTCTCAATATACTCAATAGACGCATACATCGGGCACCAGATATCAGTATGCCGTTCATTGGTATTAGTGCTCTTCTCAGCCCGTTCGTACTGAACCGGTCTGCTGTCATCCCGCTGCTTCATCCATCTGTAGTTGGCCAGAAAATTGTGTCCGTCACCGGCCTCATTTCCCATCGACCATATTATAACGCTCGGGTGATTCTTATCCCTCTCTACCATCCTGACCGTCCTGTCAAGATGCGCTGCGGCCCATTCAGGCTTATCCGCCAGTGTTATATCCCTGACATATCCTATTCCGTGCGACTCAATATTTGCCTCATCAATAACATATAGTCCATATTCATCACACAACTCATAGAATAGCTCCTGGTGCGGATAGTGCGATGTCCGCACCGCATTGACATTGTTAGCCTTCATAACAGCAATGTCCTTTATAACAGTCTCACGATCAATTACATGACCATTAACGTCATGATGCTCGTGCAGGTTTACACCCTTCAGGTAGATCGCCCTGCCGTTCACCACGAGCTGAGAATCCCTGATCTCCACCTTTCTGAAACCTGTCCTGCAACCCACACTCTCAAGCACCTTATCCCCCCTTCTCAGGGTTAATACAAGATCGTACAGAGCAGGGTTTTCCGCCGACCACTGCCTTACTGAGGGAACCAAAAACTCCAGAGTCGCAACTCCCTTTCCTTCCGCAATAACAACCTCCTGCTCGCCAGTGGCGACCGGAGAGTCTCTGTCATAGAGGGTCGCCTCTACCACAATCTCAGAGCTTGTGCCATTCATGTCAGCAATTTCCACTTCAGTCACAAGCCTGCCGTCGGCATAGCCATTAACAAGATCAGGCCTGGCAAAAAAGTCCCTGATATATGTCTTTGGTCGCGAATGAAGGTAAACACTTCGCTGAATACCACTCAGTCGCCAGAAATCCTGATCCTCAATATAACTACCATCACACCAGCGGTACACCTCAACTGCAATACTGTTCTTACCCCTTTTCAGGTATCCGGTTATGTTGAACTCCGCCGGCATCTTGCTATCCTGGCTGTATCCCACCAATTCTCCGTTGATATAAAGGTAAAAAGCTGAGCTTACGGCTCCGAGGGTGACAAATACCTCACGGTCACGCCACGACCCCGGCAAATTGAAAAAACGCTTATAGGAGCCTACAGGATTCCATTCATGATGAATGAAGGGAGGATTTTTTTTGAACGGATAACCCGCATTAACGTAAAGCGGTACGCCATACCCCTTCATCTCCCAGTTCGAGGGCACCTCGATATCATCCCAGCCCCTTACATCAAAATCATCTCTGAAGAACCAGTATGGCCTTTCTTCCGGACTCTTAACCCAGTGGAACTTCCAGATACCGTCGAGCGACATGTAATCAGGAGAGTCTTCCCTCTCCATACGAAGGGCCCCGGCCTCGTCAGGGAAACTCACGAAAGTAGCCCTGGGCAGCTCCCTGTTCCGGTTGAACATTTCCGGATTCTCCCAGTCCCGGGGTTCCTTCTCGGTAAAGGGCACACCCTCATAATCGGTATATCTCAGGCAGGAAGTTACCAAAATGATAACAGCCGGAAGAATGACAATTGAACGTCTCATAACGATGGCGATTCTGATTGGTAGAAAGTAAAAATAAGAAAATTTCAGAATCGGAGGGTGCTATTCGACTTTACTAGAACAATCCTGATATCTTACCGTTCTCATCAATATCGATAAGCTCGGCCGAAGGTATGGTTGGCAATCCGGGCATTCTCATTATGGTTCCCGCAATGGGAACAATAAATCCTGCCCCTGATGAAAGTTCAACCTCACGTATCTTCACCGTGAATCCGGTCGGCCGGCCCTTCTTGTATTGGTCGTCGGAAAGCGACTTCTGAGTTTTGGCTATACATACTGCAAGGTTTGTCAGTCCAAGCTTCTCTATCTTGTCTATCTGTGACCTGGCCTTCACTGTATACTCTACATGATCGGCTCCATACATCTTAGTGCATATGGTCTCAATCTTCTTTTCGTATGACCAGTCAAGATCGTACAGGGGAGTGAAGCAATCTGGACAGGAATCGGCTGCTGCAACCACTTTTTCAGCAAGTTCAGTTGCTCCGTCGCCACCCCTAGCCCAGGCATCATTAACGGCGACAACGCACTTCTGGGCTTCACAATGTTTGACTATCATGTCAATCTCAGTCTGGGTATCGGTCTCGAACTTATTTATGGCAATTACCGGCTTGAACCCGTAAAACTTCATGTTCTCAATATGCTTGTCAAGATTATCGAATCCTTTACCGAGTGCCCCGAGGTCTTCGTTTTTCAGGTCGGCCAGTTTTGCGCCGCCGTGATACTTTAGGGCCCTGACTGTTGCAACGATCACAACAGCATTTGTCTTGAGCTTTCCGTATTGTGACTTGATATTGAAAAACTTCTCTGCTCCCAGTTCGCTGGCAAAGCCCGCCTCGGTAACCACAAACTCACTGAGTGACAAGCCGGTTTTAGTTGCCAGTATTGTGTTGGTTCCCTGTGCAATGTTGGCGAAAGGCCCACCGTGTATGATAGCCGGGGTTCCTTCAAGTGTCTGTACAAGATTTGGTTTGATGGCTTCCTTAAGAAGGGCTGTCATCGCGCCCTGGGCCTTCAGATCGCGTGCAAATACCGCCTTCCCGTCATAGGTATATCCTATAAATATATTCCCCAGCCTCTCCTTCAGATCCATCAGACTCGTTGCCGTGCAGAGGGTGGCCATAACCTCCGATGCAGCCGTTATGTTGAATCCGGTCTCACGCGGAACACCCTGCTTCGGTCCTCCGAGGCCAATGATGATATCGCGCAACGAACGTTCGTTCATGTCAATTACCCTTTTCCACTCAATGGTACGGGGATCGAGATTCAGATTGCCTTCCTTATGGCCTAACTGCAGGTTATTGTCAATAAGCGCTGCAAGCAGGTTATGTGCTTTCTCTACAGCCGCCAGGTCGCCGGTAAAATGAAGGTTTATATCTTCCATCGGAATAACCTGCGAATAACCACCGCCGGCAGCACCTCCCTTGATCCCAAATACGGGACCGAGTGATGGCTCACGAATTACCACAGTCGTCTTCTTGCCAATCTTGTTAAGGGCCTGGGCAAGACCAATTGATGTGGTGGTCTTTCCCTCACCCGCAGGAGTCGGGGTGATGGCAGTTACCAGTACCAGCTTCGCCTTCTTTATCTTTTCTTCGTCAATAAGGTGAAGAGGCAGCTTGGCCTTGTACTTTCCGTATAGTTCAAGATCGTCTTCCCTGATGCCAAGTTTGGCGGCAATCTCTACGATGGGGCGCATGGTGGCCTCCTGTGCAATCTGAATGTCTGATTTCATATAAACTTCTATTATTTATTGTTGTTGTACCTATTCTTCAACCGATTCGCTAAAATTAGTAAAACCAGAGATTTTCACAATTCTATAACAAAAAAATCAGGCACGTTGTTCTTCTCTGATTAACTTTTTCTTCTCTAAATAATCAGCGAAAAATCATTACAAGTTAATACTAAAAATAACACTATGAAGATATGAGAATGATGTAAGTGTTATTGAAAATTATGTAACAATTCACTGTTCTAATGAGCTTACCTTTATATATATGAAATTATTTTTTTGATACTGCTGGCATTAATTGGCGTTGTGATGATTGTATCTGGTGTAAAAGCCAGTGCACTTTCTATTTACTGCTCCGTTTCAACAATATCTTAACTTATGAAGCAATTGAGCTATTTTAAAAAGATTTTTTATCTCCCGGGCAGGAATAAACCCCTTTTAGCCTCCATTCTCCTGCTGACGCTACTTCCACTGACTGCTTTTTCCCAGCAAACAATAACAGGAAAGGTTATTGATGAAACAAGAGTGTCCTTACAGCAGACCAGCCGGTCCTTTCGCGCAGCCCTCACAGGCATAGCTTCATGTCATCAAACTAGGATTGCGTGATCGCTGTGCGTAGCGTCGGAATATACTCATACGCGAAT
>JAWOIF010000176.1:0-20505 GCA_046484805.1 Bacteroidales bacterium | reverse complement strand
TGCCATTTATCTTCTCTTCTGACGGGGTGTGGAAGTGAAAGCGCTCGATCTCATAATCCTTGCTCCCGACCGACACCGAACCGTCCGGGTCTTCGATCTGGACCTCGATCGCATGGCCGTTGTTCTCGACGACCGATTCCTCAGGCCTGTAGTCCACCTGCATAGAAGGGGCCATGCCCGAACCGGTGGTACCGGTGATGTCGATCGGTGACTGCCGCATGCCGTCGGCACAGATCCTGTATTCGGGATCGAGTGAGGCCCACGTGGCCGGCCCATCAGACTCCGAATATCCCCAGGATGCGTACTCCTCTTCTCCCGATTGTGGGGCGGAATCCTCGGAGTCACCGCCGCAGCCCAACCTCAATGCCGTGACGCACCTGTAATGAAGCATCGCGGGCCAGTATCGTGCCGTTGATAAAGAATATCGTCTTCATGAAACCACTGCAATCCAATCCATAGACCGTGGTTCCGCCCCAAAGATAAGGAACCCCATTGAGCCGCTCTCCATACATAACGAGAGAAGCAACTGTAGCCTCCGTTTTTGGCAGCCATTCACTTAATGGAGTGCAGTCGTTGCGATTCAGGAAACCACTGCGCCCGTCAGGTAATATAACACTATAATGACCTGGCCTTACTGACACCACCTCAATTATGCAACCCAGAACCACGTCGCATACCACTGCTCCCTCTCTCTCGTCAGAATAGATCAGGGAACTTATTGTCGTCACAATAACCCTGTCGGAGCTCCGCCACGATTTCATCTCATCTTCACTCTTTGTATTCAGCGATGAACCGGTTATCCAGCCCAGATACCGGTCGGGAGTCTGTATGTAGAGCCAGCTTCCCTCCTTCTTCAGTATCTTAACCGGAGTGCCAAGTATGGCCTGAGTCAGTAATTCGGCTGAGTGGCGTGGCTGTGCACGCAGATTGCCGTAGCTTACAGTTATCAGGCCCCAGTGGTCATCGTCATGATCAGGCAATACTACCAGACTGTCAATCACCTCTTCCTGCTTCTCCCGGAAGTAATCCATGATTGCAGCCTTGTGTTCCGGCTGATCTACTTCACCGGAGACTATGTATCTGGCACCGTCAGACTTTATAATTACATTATTGACGGCCTCACGCTTATCAGGTACCCAAAACTGTCCGACCTCGTCAATTTCATTCTGAATTTTATCAACTTCAGGACTACTGCATGAAACAGTTGTGATAGCCGGCAGGAGAATCAGAAGCCAGCGGAAAATGGATACTTTCATGATATTTAATTTGATTTCTGCATTAAGACCGGCAAAAATACATTTTAAGGATAAAATCGCAAATGATAAAAATCTTTATTTATCAATAACGCTATTGCTAATGATATTAGTGAATTCTTTAAGAATTGTCAGTTTCTATATTTTTGCTAATCATCTATTCAAAAGAATTGATTGGCTTTACAGGAACTTTTTCAATGAAGACCATTCAAGACTGGACCACAGGTCATCAAGTATATTTCTATTTCCGCTTTCATACATAATCTCATTGCTTCCCCACCATTCAACAGAAATGATACGTATCGGACCATTCTTTTCATCAAAGGCGAAAAAGTCAGGATCAAGGCTTACAAGAGCCCTTGCTCCCTTGGCACCTGCATCGACCAGACCTGACTGTCGTTTAGCGTTGAAAGGCATCATTACCACCTGTCTTTGGGTGCCCTGTGGGTTGTACGGAGGAAGTTCAAAACCGTAGGCCGGAGAACTACGCTGAGCCGGTGAAAGACTTTTCAGTTCAATCTGGAGTTTCTCCAATGCCCTTCCGGCGTCAGCAAGAAATATAAGTTTCTCAATTTCATACTCTTTTCCAAGGCTCTCGAGGCTATCCCAGTCTCCCTGCCTGATTGACTCAGCCGCATTTTTCCATGTGTCATCGCGGGTAATGAGTGCCTTAATTAGCTTTGTTTCGTACTCATCAAGAGAAGATCTCATTTCCGCTGCCGCTTCCAGTTGGGCATCAAGTCCCATATCATAGCTCACCATCGTCTTTTCAGCTTCCGCAGTCGCCATCCCCATGCTTTTGGCCATTTCAACATTTGCCCTCAGCTGCTCCATCATTTTATTGTGCCTTTCAATCACAACCTTGTCATCGTTGGCTGCCCTTACCCTTTTCAGGTAGTCACGCATCTGTGTTATCTGCTGGCTTGTCACATCTGTCTTCTCTGCAGCTTCAAAACCCTTGCTTAATTCATCCAGATCAGCTTGTGCCTTCCCTATCATGGCTGTAATCCATCGCTCCTGACTGACAGGCTTCCAGAAGGGTCTGTCACCGGATGTAAACATGGTTGTCACTGTTGCCTTTGAGAGTGCAAAGGTGGGCCTGACAACTGATCTGAGGAAGGGCTCCACTTCACTGCTCCACAATGGGAACATAGCAAACGAGGGATACTTCTCCTCATAACCCGGAGGATGAGCCCAGCGTGTATAGATTGGTTGTCCGGACTTTCTCCCAACCTGTGGCGGCATCAGAAAAATATCCCCGGTCTTGTCTGAAATAACCGGGTCGCCAACTATATTATAAGGATCATTTACATAAATGTTAACTCCTGCAATGATATCCTTTCCCTCAGGTGGCCGGCGGATCCTGATCCTCAGCATTAAAGGCTCAGGTCCCTGCCTGTTCCCCGGAATGGTTACCCTGGGAAGAAATTCACCAATCTGCTCCAGGGCATATCCATCTGGCGGATTGAAAGGTCTTACCTTATGAAATTGTTTCATTATATCTTCCGCTTTAGCCATCAGCACTTTGGCAGAACCGTCGGTTTTGATGCTTTTTTTGCCAGTCCACCTAAAAGGCTCCCAAATATCTTTTTGCATATCCGTCTGATTACCAGACCATCCGGCAAGCAATAATACAAGTAGCATCATAGATATGCCTCCTGCCAACAGTGGCCTTCGTAACCATCCGTAGTTCCGGGTCTTGTCTCTTCTCATAGGTAAATTTGTTTTAATAAAAGCAGATGACGAATTAGTATATCCATCATTGTTTTAAGGTTAGAAATAGGTCTACATCACATGTCAGAGGCAAGATAAGAAATTTTAAAAACAGAGTTTGATCATTGCAGACATTTTGTTCATAAGTGTAGAGGCTCTCTACTCTTTTCTTAGCCAGCCCATCAGACGCTGGCTGTCAATTCTCCATTTTCCGTCCTGATAGTAAAGGTTGTATTCAACCCTCGACTTTCCATACGGCCCGGAATTCTGCTGGATTATCTCGATTTTGCTCGCATCAACCCTTGAGATAATCGCAACATGGCCATAGGGGTTTGTGCTGGTTCCCTCTAAGACCACCAGATCGCTTATTTCGGGTTTTGTACTGCCAGGATTGGTATACTGCCGCAGATCGCGGGCCGGATTCATATCGCCATCGGCAACCTGCGGGTCAAAGAAGTCTCTGGCGTTACCATATGAATCAGGCATTTTGTGATTCAGGTACTGATAATAATACCTCTTTGCAAATTCGACACACTGATATTTTAGTCCGAGATTATAACCATCAGGTGCAAAGTTACGGCCATAGACATTTGTCGTTTCCCCGTTGTAGTACACATATACACCATGAAAGTTATCTATTGGCATGCCCGGCTTGAGAACAGGCAAACCGCTGTCACTTTCATTCCTGCTGCAACCTGCTGCTACGAGCAGTAACACAGCTAAAAGAAGAAGAGGTCTTTTTCTCATGGAAATTCTGATTCAAAAGTAAAGATAGAAAAAAGTTGGTTTCAGGAAGGCCTCGCTCAGTTGCTTCCTACGGTCGCAAGCTCCCCCGGCAGATGTCGGGTTCGGTTCCGTTTACCGGATACCAGATGCCGTCTAACGGGCACCGAACACCGTTCACCGTTCACAGTTCTAATACCTTACATATGAAGGGTTTGTCCATTTAATCTCTTCACGGCTATTGGAAAGCCAGATAACCAGATCGGTGAGATAGGTCACAAAACCGGTCATATTTTCATAGTCTATAAACTGCGGTTCATCCCACGGTTTGTGTATATGTTCCTCTCCGGTATGGGTGCAGAGAGTTGTCGAAGGAACACCTGCTGACTGCTCTCCCCTTGGCTCCACCGATGTGAAAGCCACATTGTCAGAAGAGCGGAAGAGCCGCTCAGCCATTGGATAGCTGTTGTCCATCTGCCATCCCGACGGGTGCGTGAAGGATTTTATCAGATCATCAATATTTGTCTGCGACTCACCCGTCATGTAATATTTTTGCTTACCGATCAGTTGGTTGTACCCCGGCATCTCGATATTGAGATTCAGGTATGCTTTTTTCAGATCTACGGAAGGTTCAGACACATAGTTACGTGACCCCCGCATGCCCATCTCTTCACCGCTGAAGGCAACAAACAAAATGGATCGTCCGGGTTTCAGTTCCTGCTCCATTATCATCTTTGCCACACCCATAATGGCCGCAGTACCTGCAGCATTGTCATCGGCGCCGTTGTATATAGAGTCGCCGTCGACAGGTCTTCCAATTCCAACATGGTCGAAGTGAGCCGTAATTATGATATACTCATCCTTAAGTGCAGGATCGGTACCCGGTATTATTGCCGCCACATTTCGTTCATCTATCGTTCGGTTTCGTGCCGTAAAGGTGTATTCGCGTATGTACCTGTCTCCAAATCCGGGATGCAGTCGGGCAGCCTGAAAAATTCCGGCAATATACTCTGCGGCAATTTTCATTTCCGGAGAGCCATTACCTCGTCCCAGCATCTCATCAGATGCCAGAAAATAGACCCACTCTTCAAGATTGTCATGCAGCCAGCTGTCAGTTTCTGTAACAACCTGTGCACCAATCCACGAAGTGGTCAACAGGAAGAAGAGCATAATAATAGTTAGAATTCTCACTTTAATTGATTTTATGGTTTCGGGAATCCGTTTTACCGTTTTGCTCCCCAATCGGTCGCGAGCTCCCCCGGTAAATCCCGGGGTCGGTTTTCGCCAATCAACTAACTCCACCACTCCGGGGAGCAGCTTGTTACCATGGTAGATCACTCCATCAATGTCGGAGATAAATCCTTTTTTCTCCCTTATCTTGTCTTTAATCTCCTGAATATTCATTTCTGATTAATTTAAACAGCACAAAACCTGAAGATGATCAGGAAAAATGCGACCCAAAATTAGCAAAAAATAAATAAGCTTCATTCTCCAGGAATGTCTTAGTTGTTATAAGATAGGAATCTGCCTCTGAACCTTTTTAATTCCTGTGTTTGGAACTGAATTCCAAAACAATTAGATTTGACTCCACAAAACCGAAAACCTGTTGTTTAACCCCAAATACTAAAGACCTTGTTACAGACAATTGACTGGATAATAGTAGCTATCTTTTTTCTGATAGTACTCGGAATCGGGTGGGTGGCCTCAAGGACGGCCGGCAAAGACACCGCTCAGTTTTTCCTTGGTGGCCGCGGTATGCCGTGGTGGCTTCTGGGTATATCTATGGTGGCATGCACCTTTTCGGCTGATACTCCCAACCTCGTCACCGGCATGGTCAGGGAATCGGGTGTTGCCAAAAACTGGGCATGGTGGGCCTTCCTGATCACCGGAATGGTCACCGTCTTCATATACGCAAAACTGTGGAGGCGCTCAAACATAATGACAGACCTTGAATACTACGAACTCCGCTACAGTGGCAAGGCCGCATCGTTTCTGCGAGGCTTCAGGTCTCTCTACCTCGGTCTCTTCTTCAACACCCTCATTATGGGAACCGTAACCCTCGCCGCAATCAAAATCGGAGGGGTAATGCTGGGAATAAAGCCCTGGGTTGCCGTGGCTGGCGGTTCGGTGGTTGTGGTCATCTATGCATCTCTCGGAGGCCTTAAGGGTGTAATCTGGGCCGATTTCTTCCAGTACAGTATAGCTATGTTCGGTGCCGTACTTGCCGCGGTGGTGGCAACAAGGCAACCCGAGGTGGGAGGCCTTGGCAGCCTCCTCAGCAATCCGGCCATTGCCGGCAAGCTCACAATCTTCCCCGACATGACCAACCCGTCAGTATGGATACCACTGCTACTGATACCCATAGCCGTTCAGTGGTGGTCGGTGTGGTACCCCGGTGCCGAACCAGGCGGCGGCGGATACATAGCCCAGCGCATGCTGTCGGCAAAGAATGAAAGGAATGCCATCGGAGCCACCCTGCTTTTCAACTTCGCCCACTACGCCCTTCGTCCCTGGCCATGGATAATAGTGGCGCTGGCATCACTGGTGGTCTTCCCCGACCTCGATTCAATCCGTGAGGCCTTCCCAGCCATCAGCGAAACCTACCTGAAAGACGATATAGCATACCCGGCCATGCTCTCAAAGATCGGCCCGGGCTGGCTTGGACTTGTAACAGCTTCGTTAATAGCTGCTTACATGTCAACTATCGGCACTCACCTCAACTGGGGCTCATCATACATTGTCAACGACTTCTACAAGCGTTTCGTGAAACCCGGCGCCCCCGAGAAGGAGCTGGTCACTGTAGGGCGCTTAACAACAATAATTCTTATGCTAATAGCCAGCCTGCTATCGCTCTTCTTCCTGAACAATGCCACTCAGGCATTTAATGTATTGCTTCTTTCTGGTGCAGGAACCGGGGCCATCTACCTGCTTCGCTGGTTCTGGTGGCGCATAAATGCGTGGACAGAGATAGTGGCAATGATAGTGGCTACAATCACTGCCGTGGTCCTGGTGTTCTTTGTCCCGGATACAGCTATTGAAGGAGGCTTGCTTGATGCCTTTACCGTTAGACTGCTCATTGCAGTAGGTCTCACTTCTGCAGCGTGGCTTATTACCACATGGCTGACGAAGCCTGAGCCCGATGAAACTCTCATCAGGTTCTACAAGATAACCCGTCCCGGCGGTCCGGGCTGGAGGAGCCTTGTTGCAAGGGCCGCAGATAAGGGCATATTGCTTGAAAAGGAAGGAGCCAAATGGGATATGCCCCTGCAGCTTCTTTGTGTCTTTATTGGCACAATAGTTATCTATTCAGCCCTCTTCTCAATAGGAAGCTTCGTGTATCTGAAGCCTCTCAACGGCATCATACTGGCAATTATTGCTGCTGCAGGCACCTGGTTCCTTTTCAGGTCATTCAACCGGATAGCCTCTAACTAGCAGGCACGATGAAGCCCGACCTGAAGAGAATAACGAGTCATTTTGATATTGAATGGGAGTATCTCGACGCTGCTCCCTTCGGCAGTGGTCACATACACGATACATACCGGATATCAACGAAGGAGCAGCATTCTCCGGGTTATATCCTGCAACGGATAAACACAGGCATATTCCGGGATGTGGCAACCCTGCAGCAGAACATTGAGACTGTCACCGCCCACATTCGCGACAAACTTAAAGCAATTCCGGGAAGCGACTCTCTGAGGCAGTGCATGACAGTAATCAGAAGCCGTGACGGGGCAACATGGTACACCGACGAGGAGGGCAACAACTGGAGGATGTTTATCTACATTGCTAGGCACCGCAGCTACGACTCCATCGACAACGAGGAAAAGGCATTTGAGGGTGGCAGGGCAATTGGAACCTTCACGGCAATGCTGGCCGATCTTCCTGGCGATGCCGTTGCAGAGACAATTCGTGATTTCCATAATATTGACAAACGAATCGCTGATTTCAGGTCATCCGTGACAGCTGACCGGGCAGGCAGGGCTCGCGAGGTACGAAGGGAGATTGACGAGATAGAATCAAGGGCTGAAAGCATGAGAGTTATTCGCCGACTCGGAGCCGAAGGTCAAATACCTCTGCGCATCACCCACAACGACACCAAGTTCAATAACGTGCTTCTTGATGAAAATGACAGGGCCCTTTGTGTCATTGATCTTGACACAGTGATGCCGGGATATGTCCATTATGACTTTGGCGATGCAATACGCACTGCAGCCAACACCGGAGCCGAAGACGCCGCCAATACAGAGAGTGTTGCGCTAAGTCTGTCCCTCTACAGGGCATGGAGCCATGGGTTCCTGACTGAAACAAAACATATTCTTACTCCCACAGAACTTGATTGGCTGCATTTTGCGCCGGGGCTCATCACCTTTGAGCAGAGCCTGCGGTTCCTTGCAGATCATATTGACGGAGATGTCTACTACCGGGTTCATTTTCAAAACCATAACCTGCAAAGGGCCAAAGCACAGCTCAAACTACTTCAGAGCATGGAGGCAAATGCCGAAGAGATGAAATCAACCATCAAAGCATTGTTGTGATCTTTTACATTTTTTTTCGACTAAACAGGTAGTTGAATCGATTTGTTTGCTATTTTTAGGGTACTGCAAAAAATGATCTGTTACGCATAACTCAAAAACATGAAAGTCAAAGCCATTCTGATTCTCATCTGCGTGCTTGCCACGGCAGCATGCAAAGAACAAAAACCCGATAACCTTGAAGAGATGGCAAGAAGGTCTTCACGACCCGAAGCCGTTCTGGTTGAAACCGTTTTGCTGGAACCAGGGGTTTTTCACCACGAGCTGGTGAGCAACGGAAAAGTCTATGCACGTGAAAAGGTGACTGTACCATTCAGGACAACCGGTAATATTGTTGAACTCAATGTGAGCAACGGACAGTGGGTAAGAGCTGGTGACCTGATTGCCCGGATTGAAGACTACACGTACCAGACGGCTTTGGAAAGAGCCCGTCAGCGGGTTCAGAGGGCCGAGATCGATATGATGGATCTGATGCTCAGGGGTGTAAGTGAAAGTGATACGGCACGAAAGACTCTCAGGATACGGAGCGGGCTTGATGAAGCTGAGACTGCACTTGCCGAAGCAGAGTTCAACCTCAATCACACACGCATCTTTGCCCCGATTTCAGGCCGTATAGCCAATCTCGAAGCAAAGATCCATAACCACTCATCAAACTACAGGAACCTCTGCACAATTGTCAATGACGAGACGATGGAGGTAGAATTCCCTGTAATCGAGTCGGAGTACCGCTTTGTATCGAAAGGTATGCCGGTCGGGATAATCCCGTTTTCCAACGACAGCCTGCAGATTACAGGCACGATAACCGAAATTAACCCGATGGTGAACGAGACCGGCATGATACAGGTCAGGGCCTCTTTTCGTAACAATGGCAAACTGATAGAGGGCATGAACGTACGGATACTCATCAGGAAACCCGAGCAAAACAGGCTTGTCGTACCCAAGGAGGCCCTGGTAATGAGGCAGGGCCGTGATGTGATTTTCATACGGCAAGACTCTCTCGCTATCTGGAGGTATGTTGACATTGAATTTGAGAACAGCACTTCTCTGTCGATAACTGACGGGCTTTCGGCTGGTGACCTTGTAATTGTCAAAGGCAACATTAATCTCTCTCACGAATCCATTGTGAAGGAAAATGCAAGATAACCCATCAGAAAGAAACGCATTTTCTTCATTTACAATCAATATCATTTTCGTGGTGCTGATAATAATCGGCATTACCGTTATCCCCCTGTTGTCAGTACAGCTCAGTCCTACCCGATACCTGCCCTCGATGACAATCTCATGGAGATGGACTCAAACACCTGTAAGGGTCGTGGAGCAGGAGGTAACCACTGTCCTCGAAGGTATTCTGTCAACAGTATCCGGCGTCAAAAACATCAGGTCCACCACAACTGACGGAGGAGGCAGCATCAGAATCGAATTTGACAAGACAGTCGACCTCCGATTCAAGAAGTTCGAGGTTGCCTCACTGCTTCGCGAGGTACGCGACAAGCTTCCCCCCAGGGTCTCCTACCCTTCCCTTTCCGTTAACATGCCTGACAACCAAACCGGATCGCAGATTCTCTCATATCAGATTAACGGAAATGCCAGTGCCTCGTACATTCAGCAAATGGCAGAGGAGACAATCAAACCACGTATTGCCCTGATCGAAGGTGTTTACCAGGTAAATGTGTACGGTGCCAGCCCGCTTGAATGGGAAATAATCTATGATGATTATATACTCAAAAACACCGGCATAACCACTTCTGACTTACAACAGGCAATCAGAAACTTCATGACCCAGAGAGAATTGGGCGGGTCACTGGAAAACGGACCGGGAGGTTTGCTGCGCAGAACATACCTTTCGCTCACTGGGAACAACTCAGATACCATAGTATGGGAGAGAATCCCTGTCAGGAAGACAGGAGGAAGGATAGTCACGCTGGGGGATGTTGCCTCTGTGCGGCTTAAGGAGCAGAAGGCAGGTAGTTTCTTCAGGATAAACGGGCTCAATACAATTAATATCAACGTAAGCGCTGAGCGCAATGTTAATCACATTAAGGTGGCAGCCGACGTCAGGGCCGAGGTTGACAGAATAATTGACGAATTGCCGGCCGGATACTCGATGAGGAAATCATACGACTCCACAACCGAGATTAAGAAAGAGATAAACAAGATTGCCTACCGCACTCTCTTTTCGGCAATACTACTGCTGCTGTGCGTACTGATAATTAGCAGGCAATTCAAATATCTGCTCATAATAGCCATCAGCCTGGTGGCCAACCTGGCAATAGCTTTTATCTTCTACTACCTCCTTAAACTCGAGTTGCACCTCTATTCCCTTGCCGGTATTACAGTCTCTTTTGGAATTATAATAGACAATACTATTGTAATGACCGACCATCTCAGGTATCAGAAAAACAGGAAGGTCTTTCTGGCTATTCTTGCAGCAACCCTGACGACTATAGGTGCACTGTCAGTAATCTTCTTCATGGGTGAGGCAACAAAGGTTATGCTTTCTGATTTTGCTGCAGTGATAATTGTAAACCTTGCCGTTTCGCTGGCTGTAGCACTCTTCTTCATTCCTTCACTGTTAGACAAAATAAAACTGCCTGTCAGATATAATTCCCTGATAATAAAACGTAAAAGAAGAGTTGTAAAGATCAAGAGGTTCTATTCCAGATATATTTTACTAGGAAGAAGATTCAGGTGGGCCCTTATTCTGTTGCTGATCCTTGGCTTCGGTATTCCGGTATACCTTTTACCGAACAAACTCCCGAAGATAACAACCTACGGTGTGGCACAGCCTCCGGAAACGAAATTTCAGACCTTTTACAACAAGACAATAGGAAATAACAAATTCAACCAGAAGGTTCGACCGCTTATCAACAAGTCACTGGGCGGGTCAATGCGACTATTCTACGATAAGGTAAAAAGCAATATAAGCTACTATTTCAGGGCCGCTGAGGAGGCTCCAAGAACAAGGCTGAATATACGTATAGGCAGAAGTCAGGAGGGGCTGACAATTGAGAATCTGAATGAAACCTGTATGGGGCTCGAGAATCTGATTGCCAGTTACAGTGAAGCCGACATGTTTATTACAAGTATTTACAGTGCAAGTGAAGCTAATGTCTCCGTCACCTTCCATCCTGAACATGACTTCACCATTATCCCCTACATTCTTAAGATAAGGATAGAGGACTACATGAGGGATATAGGCAGCTATCACGTTCAGGTCACCGGGGTTGGAAGGGCCTTCTCAAACCAGGTCTACAGTGACTACATTCAGGGGTCATACAATGCCGAGCTGAGGGGCTACAACTTTGATCAGCTTGAACGTTATGCCGAGGAACTGAAGGAGAGGCTTCTAACACATCAGCGTATTAAAGAAGTGTATGTCCTGGCAGAAAGATACAGCAGGAAGTTGTATCGCAACAGGCTTCATGTTGATGACTATTTCCTTGCCGTCAACAATTCAGACATATCTTCTGCCTTCGCTGAAGCGATGAAATACAGCAGGACTGACATACCGATATCCAGCTTCTATGTTAACGGAGTATGGGCACCGGTCAAGCTGAAGTCAAAACAGGCTGACGAATATGACCTCTGGACGGTTATGAACGCGCCTTCAACGACAGGAAAGGGTCCCGAAATGAAGATGAAGGATTATACAACCGTGACCAGGGAAATTACAGACAATCGTATTGCCCGGGAAAACCAGCAGTACGTAATGTATGTTTCATTCGACTTTATCGGAAGCGCGGAACTCGGTCGTATGGTGCTCGACCGCAATATAGAGGAGACTGCGGCAATATTACCGTTGGGATACTCGATTGGACGATCGGGCTATACCCGTTACTGGGCTGAGGACAAGACGAATTATTACCTTGTATTTCTTGTAATTGTTATAATCTATTTTGTATGCGCCATTCTGCTCGAATCACTGCTACAACCCCTGGCAGTGATAAGCCTTATTCCGCTCAGCTTCATAGGAGCTTTCCTGACGGTGAGTATTTTTAAGGTAAGACCCGATGAGGGAGCTTTTGCCTCTCTTATACTGCTGAGCGGATTGGTGGTTAATGCTGCATTGTATATTATCAATGACTTCAATAACCTCCGCAGGAGAAATCCAGACAAAGACATTAGAAAAATGTACCTCAAAGCATTCAATATGAAGATAATACCTATCTTCCTGACCATCATTTCAACTATTGTAGGCCTTACTCCCTTTCTTGCAGCAGGAAAAAATGAACGGTTCTGGTTTCCGCTTGCAGCATGTACAATAGGTGGGCTGATATTCAGTCTGATAGGTTTGATTGGATATTTGCCGTTGTTTATGAGGATGAAGAAAAAGGCGTAATATGGTAAAGTTTTTAATACACAGGCCGGTAGCAGTGATCATGACCTTTATGGCAATCATGATGCTGGGATTGGTGGCATCGCGAAGGCTTCCGGTATCGCTAATGCCTGACATTGATATTCCTGAGATAACTGTGACGGTAACACGGCCCGATGTTTCGGCCCGGGAAATTGAGAATTCAATAGTGACGGTACTTCGCCGGAATCTTATCCAGGTGCCTGATCTGAACGATCTGCGCACTGAGTCGAGGAATGGCAGCGCGGTATTGAGACTTTCATTCGAATACGGCACCAGTCTTAACATGGCCTTCATGGAGGTTAACGAAAAGATAGACGCTGCCATGAACAGTCTGCCACGTGACATTCAGCGACCCCGTGTCATAAAGGCTAGTGCCACTGATCTTCCTGTATTTATGCTGAACCTCTCATTGAAGGAAGGAAGCGACAATCAGGAGAGGTTTCTGGAGTTGAGCGAGTTCTCTGAAACAGTTATCAAAAGGAGAATAGAACAATTACCGGAGGTAGCAATGGCCGACCTGACCGGGCAGGTAAGACGCGAGATATTCGTAGTGCCCGAAGAAGACAGGATGAGAAGCCTGGGGATTACCGAAAACGACATCAGGATTGCGATAGAGAGAAACAATATCAATATTGGCAGCATATTGGTAAAGGATGGAAAGTATCTCTACAACCTGGAGTTTAGCTCTTATCTCAGAAACCTGGATGATGTAAGGAATATTCTCATTAAGGCTGGAGACAGGCTGGTTACCATGAATGATATCGCCCGGACCGGAATAAGGCAGGAGAGGCCGGTCGGTTTCTACTACAACGGTACCAGCAGAGCCGTTTCTCTTGCAATAATCAAGCAGAGCACGGCGAAGATGGCCGATCTTGAAAAACAGATAGAGGACCTGCTTGGGAAACTGAGAAATGATTATCCGCAGATTGAGTTCGAGATATCACAGGACCAGACCACTATACTCGACTTTTCGTTATCGAATCTTAAGCAGAATCTTATTGCCGGAGGCACACTTGCATTTCTGTTGATGTTTCTTTTCCTCAGAGATGCAAAATCACCTCTGCTTATAGGTCTGAGTATACCGGCTTCATTAATAATCAGCCTGCTGTTTTTTCACCTCACGGGACTGTCGGTAAATATCATTTCACTGTCAGGCCTTATTCTGGGTGTAGGCATGATGATCGACAACTCTATAATCGTCACTGACAACATATGCCAGTACATTGACAGGGGTGAGTCGCTGTCACAGGCATGCATAAAGGGGACGAATGAGGTAATCAGACCGCTTATCTCATCTGTACTGACTACATGTGCAGTTTTTCTGCCGTTGATCTTCCTCAGTGGTATTTCAGGAGCCCTCTTCTATGACCAGGCAATAGCCATTACAATAGGATTGTTCGTCTCACTGGTAGTCTCTATAACCCTACTGCCAACCGTCTACAGGCTGCTTTACCTCAGCGGAAAGGAAGGCGCCATAACAAGGTTTATCAGAAAGATAAGCTTCAGGCATATCGAGGAGAGCTACGAAAAGGGAATGAGGTTCTTCTTCAGGTATAAAGTAGCGATGCTCGTGCTATTTATGTTTATTCTGGCCTCTGTTGCAGTTCTTTTCATTTCTGTTGAAAAGGAGAAGTTCCCGAAGGTAAGGCACGATGAGATTGTGATTACTGTAGACTGGAACGAGAATATTGACATTGAGGAGAGCCGCAACCGGATATTCGGTTTGCTCTCAACCAGAATGGAACAGATCAGGCAGATAAATGCCTTCATAGGAGAACAGCAGTTCCTGTTCAACCGGGGATATGAACAGAGTTACACCGAGGCGCGTGTATATATCAGGACTACCGGATTTGAGATCACTGATAGTTTTGAAAGGCAGTTGCTGGCAGATATTCTGGCGCAATATCCCACAGCTGTTGCCGGCGTTTCGGCCCAGGAGAACATCTTCGAAAAGCTGTTTTCCGCTTCCGAGGCACCCCTGATTGCCGAGGTCAGCCTGATGAGGGAAAAAAGGGTACCCGAAGTTGAAAGGATGATGGATATCACAACCATTCTGAATGAAAAATTTCCTGAAGGGGGTATCTCCTACCCTGCCCTGGAAGACAAGATAGTCGTTAGGCTCGACCCTGAAAGACTGCTGCTATACGATGTATCAACAGCCGCTGTTTACAACAGGCTCAGAACAGCCTTCAACGAAAACATGATAGGAGAACTCAGGGCATCACATGAAATACTGCCAATAAAACTGGGTGAAGATGAGAAGATGATCAACGAGATCATAGCCTTCAGTATGGTCAGGAATAACCGGGGTGTTGAAATACCCGTAAGCGAAGTGGTTAAGGTTGACCGGGTGCACAGCTACAAGGCAATAAAAGGGGGTATGTATTCTGAATATGTACCGGTAGCAATGAATGTTTCAACCCGCACACCGGCAAGGCTTACCTCTGAAATAAGGAGGTTGTTCGCTGATGACCAGAATCTCGATATCAAATTTTCAGGAGCACTGATATCGGGTCAGCAGACTTTCAGGGAGCTTTCAATCGTACTTGTTATTGCGCTTCTGTTACTCTTCTTCATACTTGCTGCTCAGTTTGAGTCGCTGGTACTTCCTTTCATTGTACTGATTGAAATACCTATCGACATTGCAGGAGCTCTCCTTATGCTGAAACTCTTTGGTGCAACGATAAACCTGATGTCGATGATAGGTATAATAGTAATGTCTGGTATTATCATCAACGACTCAATTTTGAAGATAGACACCATCAACAGGCTGCGCATGAGCGGTGTAGGGCTGATGAAAGCAATCTATACAGGAGGTAGCAGACGTCTTAAGCCAATAATCATGACCAGCCTTACCACAATACTGGCGACAATGTTCTTTTTGTTCGGGAATGATATCGGTTCGGAACTACAGAAACCACTTGCATTGACGGTTATCGGCGGAATGTCGCTGGGCACCTTCGTCAGCTTATACTTCATACCGCTGGCCTTCTGGGCGATATACCGTAAAAGCGACACCGGCATTCAGAATTAACCAGGTACCGGGGTTACCTCTATCTGGTATTACAACCTCTCATGACAGTGAGTCAGGGTTCATTGTCGTTATTGTCTGAACTGGTTTAACAGCCAATTTTAATGCTGATTACTCTCTTCGCCCTATATAAATACTATATACAAGGAGTTGGACAGACGAGAATCAATACTGATTGAAATTGATTTTAACAACCTAATATACTGTTGTTTAGACTCCTTGAAGCAGAGGTGATACAATTAATGCAACCAGTTGTATTTATTAAGTATATATGATTATTACTTAAATTATTTAGAAATTGTTAAGCGTTACAATGAGAAACCTATATAATTCAAACTAAAAATTGCCCAAATGAAAAGAACTACTTTGCTTTTGTTCTTCTTCAGTTTTCAGATTCTTCTTCTGGCACAGGTTGGACAGGTGGTTATCGAACAAACTGAAAAAGGAAGTAAGCTCCTTGTTGACGGAAAAGCTTTTATGATAAACGGGATGAACTGGGATTACTTTCCCATTGGAACCAATTACTCATACAGCTTGTGGAGCCAATCGGACAACTTCATCAGGAAAGCCCTTGATGATGAAATGTCACTTCTGAAGAATATGGGGGTTAATACCATCCGTGTTTATACCGGCATTCAACCCAAATGGATTACGTACATATACGAGAATTTTGGTATTTACACTATGCTTAATCATTCTTTTGGCCGTTATGGACTGACACTCGAAGGAGCCTGGGTTGCCAATACGGAGTATTCTGACCCCAGAACAAGAGATCTTCTCTTGCAGGAAGTAATGCAATTGGCAGAGGAATATAAAAACACACCCGGATTATTACTCTATTTATTAGGCAATGAGAACAATTACGGGCTTTTCTGGGGTGGCGCAGAAACAGAGGATATACCTGTTGAAGACCGGGAATCAACACAAAGAGCCCGTCACATGTATAAACTGTTCAATGAGGCTTCACTGGCAATGAAATCAATCGATAGCAATCATCCTGTCTCAATCTGTAACGGTGATCTTTTGTTCCTTGACATTATTGCAGAGGAGTGCAACGATGTAGATATTCTGGGAATAAATGTGTATCGCGGCATCTCATTTACTGACCTGTTCGACAGGGTCAGGGACGAATATGGTAAGCCTGTCCTTTTATCTGAGTTTGGCAGCGATGCATTTAATGCAATTACCAACGGGGAGGATCAGAGAGCACAGGCATATTATGATGTTGGCAATTGGAAAGATATATATGAAAATGCTGCCGGCCTTGGCAAGGCAGGCAATTCTCTGGGGGGATTTACCTTTCAGTTCAGTGACGGATGGTGGAAGTATGGTCAGACAACGAACCTTGATGTGCACGACACAAACGCTTCATGGGCAAACGGAGGATACATGTTCGATTATGTTGAGGGCGAAAATAACATGAATGAAGAGTGGTTCGGGATTTGCGCAAAAGGACCGACCAATGCAATGGGCTTCTATCAGTTGTATCCGAGGGCTGCCTATTATGCTTTAAAAGAGGTTCATGAGTTTGATCCCTATGCAGAGGGAACTACTTCAGTAATGTTACATGAGCACTTTGCCGGGATTCAGATAGTTGAATCGTATTTGACGGCAAGAGGAGATAAGGCTGCTCTTGAAGGGGAAAAACTAAAATTAATAAGCCTTAGCCGGTTAAGCGCTGATCTTACAACCTTTAACACAGGAGGTAGTCTGATTTCAACTCCTGACAGTCCCTTACCCGGCAATACCACCTACCCCAACCAGTTGGGCTTTGATCACATGCAGTCATTTATTATTGGTGTAGAGACCAATCCGGCACCAAATTTCAGGGCTAATGTTGAGGTGAGCGTTTTGGGTAATGTAGCCCAGAATCCTATTGATCAGATCTTCTTTGAAAACAGGGGCAGACCTGTTATGCTGAACAGCGATGACGGCAATATCAATGTAGTATCATTAAACAGGGTACAGATTTACCAGGCTGGTTACGAATGGAATCACAGATTGTTTGATCTTAAGGGTTTTTACCGCACTGGTCACTATCACTGGGGTTATGAAGGAGACTTCTTTGGATTGTATCCTGAAGCTAACTACGGTCCTCAAATAGATATATATAATGGTGTGGCTCCCTTTGGTTTCGAGATGGAAGGAAAAAAATCCTTTAGCGGTCTGAAATTCGCATTTGGTCCGCAGCTTTGGTGGGGAGCAAACCCTGCTCTACTTCTAAAATACAGTAAAGAGTTTGGAGGTTTCAATATAACAGGAATATTCCATGAAGACCTGGCCCAGCTTGCACTGACAGAAAGTTCTTTTGCAATTCCACAGCCAAGAACCAGACGCCTTACCCTTCATGTAAACAAAAAACTTGACAAACTAGGCATTGAAGCAGGAGGTATTTGGGCCGGACAACCACTTCAGGGAAGAGAATTTCAGTTAGTGAGAGGTGAGGAAGGTAGTTATAGTGTATATACTGATCAGATCAAGGCTGAAGACAATTTCGGTGGCAAAATAAAACTAACCTATTCGGCAGGCAGGTTTAACTGGTATGCACAATCGGCCGCAATGGGACTTGTTGCACAGGGTGGTGTTGACCAGACTCTGACTTTTACCGGATGGAGACTAAAGGATAGCGGAAGTGGAAATCAATATAATTTCCTTTCCGGTTTTGCATACATGCTTGGCGATCTTCAGATTGCGCCCAACTTCCTGTGGCAGAAGCCAATTGAAGGACCTATACCTGCAGGCGTTCCGGCTCCGGGAAGGCCCCGTAATATACTTGATGATCCTTTTGTGGTACGAGCCAACAGAGAGCAGGTGGCGGGCGAGATTTTGTTCACCTTCGATCCCACTCCAGGCACATGGATGTATAACTGGGACAGCGACAGAACTGAAGATGCGGGACTTGCAGTCAGTTTAGGTTTTGTATACCGGCACTTACCAACCACACAGGATGCTGCAATAGGCATTCTTCCTGACGGTCGTACCACATTCGCCTTCCCCGGTGCTGCTCCGGCAAAAGATCTATGGGAGGTACACACAAGACTTGTTTCCAAAATCAACAGCGATTTCGGGTTTATTGCAAATATCTATGCTGGTGATGCACAAGCAAATGGTAGTGACGACCGGACAATCAGACGTTATGGTATGGATTTGCGGATGATGTACAGGATGATGAAATTGACCTCATTTGTAAGAATCAACGATTGGGGTCCTTATGACTATCACAGAGATTATAACTTAACGTTTCCACTGCAATTAATGGCAGATATCTCAACCTCCCTCGGAAAACCCGATTGGTTCGATTTGCCCTCCACCAGCATTGGTATTCGTGCAACATACCGTACACTCGACAAATACTCTCCACGCTACTCACCAACTCAAAGAATTGACGGTAGCGGTAATCTGGTTCCCGACCCCGAAGCTATTGGATTTGACAATGGTAACGAGTGGGAGATCAGAACTTACGTACGCATTAACATTGGCAAATAAAAATCTTCAAAAGATGAGAACAAATATTACTACTGCTATATCTATTTTGCTTCCAGTGGGATTACTATCTTTTATTCTGCTGGGTTGCGAACGCGACATAACCGAACTGTCCCCCGCGACGTACCCCACCAATCCTGAAGTCTTTATTGACGGTTTTAGTGCGGGGCTGAACTATGCAGCTTTCGGCGGCTCGGTCCCAACAGCTTTTGATGTTGATAATGATATTACCTGGAATAATTCGAAAGCTTCGATGAAATTTGAGGTTCCCAATGAAAATGATCCCCGCGGAGCATATGCCGGTGGTACATATTTCACTGAGGCTCCAAGGGACTTATCAGGATACAATGCGTTGACATTCTGGGCAAAAGCCTCCCAGTCAGCTTCTCTTGATGTAGTTGGCTTTGGCAACGATCTTGGCGAATCGAAATATCAGGCAACCATTACAGGTTTAAGCTTGACTACCGGATGGCAAAAATACATCATACCCCTTCCTGATCCTTCCAAACTAACTGCTGAACGAGGTATGTTCTTCTATTCAACAGGCCCTGTAGATGGTAAAGGCTATTCTTTCTGGATAGATGAATTGAAATTTGAAAAACTTGGGACAATTGCTCATCCACAATACGCTATCCTTAATGGTGAAGACCAGACCGAGAATACCGTAATTGGAGCTTCAAAACCTATCGGAGGCCTGACTTCTATATATAATTTGCCCAGTGGCATAAACCAGATCGTAAATGCGGCTCCGTCGTATTTTGAGTTTAGCACAACAAATTCCTCAATAGCTACTGTTGATGCATCCGGCATAGTTTCAATTGTGGGAGGACCGGGAAATGCTGAAATATCTGCAAAAGTTGGAGACAAAACCGCAAATGGTTCCCTGAAAATACAATCAATGGGAGCTTTCGAACATGCCCCAACCCCTACCCGTGATCCTGCGAGCGTTATTTCGGTTTTCAGTGAGGCTTACGAAAATGTACCGGTCGATTACTACAATGGCTACTGGGCACCTTATCAAACCACGCTGTCGGCAGACTTTATTGTAAATGGAGATCGCGTTCTGAATTACACCAATTTCAATTTTGTGGGAACCCAGATCAGTCCCCCATTCATAAATGCTGCTTCAATGACACATCTGCACCTTGACATCTACATCCCGAGTACCCTGCCTGGAAATGCACCATTCAGGGTTGAACTGGTAGATAATGCAGGTGGCGGTTCAGGTGCATACACGACTACCATACTGGCAGCTCAGTCAAAGCAATGGATCAGCCTTGACATACCTCTATCAGGTGTTACAGGGCGCGCCCGCAATGGTGACGTAGCCGGATTTGAACATCTGTTTTAAATTCTGTGCGGTCAAGGGTTAGAACTGATCAGTTTTAGGCTCTTTCATCGTCCGGAGGCGCC
>JAWOIF010000107.1:0-3202 GCA_046484805.1 Bacteroidales bacterium | reverse complement strand
GATCAAGGGGGCCGCGGGGTTACAGGCAATGGAGATAGGGTTGATACCACTGGTGATTTTGTTTACACTTTTTTCAGGTTTCATAAACCTGTTTATGGGGAGCGCCTCCGCCAAGTGGGCTATCATGGGGCCGGTCTTCATCCCGATGTTCATGTTGCTCGGCTACTCACCGGAGTTGTCGCAGGCGGTTTTCAGGGTGGGCGACAGTGTGACGAATGTCATTTCACCGATGATGAGTTTCTTTGCACTGATAATAGTCTATTACCAGAAGTATGATTCCAAGTCAGGCCTGGGGACACTTATAGGGACCATGCTTCCTTATTCAATAGTATTTTTCATCGTTTGGACCCTCCTGCTGATTGCATGGATATTAATAGGTCTGCCGTTGGGTCCCGAGGCCGGACTTTATTATACCGGCCAGCACTGATAGTCGCTAAATTAATTAATGCAGATATGAGAATCCGATTCACACTTACGGCAGCGCTGATTTTAATTGTATCACTTCCGCTTCTTCTTTCGTTCACAGAGCCTCAGCCCAAAGAAAAGTGGAAGCTGGTTTGGTACGACGATTTCAACGGTAACCGGCTTGACACAACCAAATGGAATGTCCTCATGAGAGAGACAAGCAAGCACAATGAGCTTCAGTATTACATTCCTGAAGAGGTTTTTGTTGAAAACGGACTCCTGCGGATCAGGAGCAGCCAGAGAAAATACGGCTCACAGGAGTATACAAGCGGAAGGCTTGATACGAGGGGCAAGTGTGCGCCTGTTTACGGCCGCTTCGAGATCCGTGCCAAGCTTCCCGGGGGGAAGGGGATGTGGCCGGCACACTGGCTATATCCGCAGAATCGCAACTGGCAGATGGAGTACATTATGGCAGAGGCTGTGGCCAAAGGCAAGGAGTCGATGATACCTGAGGAGCGCCCCTGGTACAGTGAGATTGACATCATGGAGTTCCTCGGGCACGAACCCGGTGTATTATATGGTACTCTTCATTATTACACCTTTGACGGACAGAAGAAGACAAGTTCCGGTACCTGGCGCAGCAGCACGGATTACACTGCAGGCTTTCATGTGTATGCCCTTGAGTGGGAACCTGACTCAATCCGGTGGTATATAGATGACCAGCTAATTCACTCCACCACATCAGGTATTCCTCATACACCTCACTACCTGATTCTGAATTCCGCCGTTGGAGGCAGGTGGCCGGGAAATCCCGACTCGACGACGGTTTTTCCCCAGTATCATGATATTGATTATGTCAGGATCTATCAACGACAGAAATAATAACCACTGCTAATCACCTGCTGAATTAAGCAGTTTGCTCAAATCTTAAGGTGAGATGTCCGGGGCGGCGGAGGCGCGAAAATATGCCCGGGCCTGTCAGAAAAAAAGGGATGAAATGACCCACATGGCACAGAATTTGTGCCATAATTGCTATAATTTCCGTTGAGAATGAAACCCGAAAAATCTCAGAAAGCCATTTCCCCAAAAGTGGCAATTCTGTTCCTTCTGGTACTTTTTGCAGGATGTGAAGAGTTTCCGGATCATCAACCCAGGGCAGTTTTCATTTCGCATCACATAAACTACGCATGGGGATACCAGGATAGAGGTTTCGTCATTGACGCGGAAGGCAATGTCAGAAGTTTCAATATGCCGGAGAGCTGGAATTACCATGACAGTGAAGGCAATATCAGCGTGGCCGATATGGAGCAGAATCTTGCTCAGCTTGAAGAGCCTCATTGCAAGGTGTCAAAATACGATCTGTTGTTTTATGGCACAAAGCTTGAAAAGGCACTGAAAGGCAAGATAACCGAACCTGAACACCAGATGTGCGATGCAGGCTCAACAACGGTTGCAGGGTATATATATGAGTCTGCGACAAACAGGTACAGATATGTGTTCCTCAGGCAGACAGGAGACTTTTACAGAGAGAATACTTCAAGGGAGGCAGGCGACATTTATGAATGGATGCAAGATCCCTGCAGTGGAAGCCCCAGTGTCAGATTAAGGTAATTCTGACTGCATCAGGTACAAACAGGGTCATTCAGGGGGATTTTCACCAGATTGAAAAGCAGTTGATTAATCGGACTAAATACACTCCTAACTCAGATCATTATGAATAAATTATTAAGGGTTATGACATTTGCCGGGTTGCTGGCAATCATTCCGCTCTCAGCCTCCTCCCAGCTGAGTGTCTCCTATTATTCATCGAGCCTTTCCAAAATCGGACTGGCATATGATTTCTCGCCAAGATTCTGGAGCGAAGTTAGACTTTACAGTAACACTAACTTCGGCAACATCACCCCGGAGCTTGTATTCTGTTTCAACGTGATTAACAAGGAGTATCACAGGGTATACCTGGGGCTTGGCGGCAACGTCAATTACTTCACAGGATTTGTTATGCCCATAGGGGTACAATTCACACCATTTGAAAAGTATGACCGTTTCTCGCTGCATATTGAACTACAGCCGACACTTGATTTTTCATCAGAGGATGTGATAATTCAGAGTTCCTGGGGGATCAGGTATAAATTTCTCAGGCCGTAAACCCTGGATGATCAAGAAGGGAGACAATGAGAGTCATCCCGAGCTGATCAAATGGTGGAACTGGAAGAACCCGATAACTTAAGCCAATAAATACAATCCGATGAAAACGGAAAAGCAAAAAATGCTGTCAGGCGAGCTCTACAGTGCTGTAGATCCTGAACTGGCAGAAGAGAGATTGCGTGCCAGGCTGCTTCTCAAAGAACTGAATGACTCCCCGGATGATGAGGATGAGAAGAGAAAAACCATTCTCAGAAAGCTGATACCCGGGGCCGGAGCCGGATTGTGGCTGCAACCTCCTTTTTATTGCGATTACGGCTATAATATCAGAACCGGCGAGAAGGTCTTTTTCAATTTTAACTGTGTCGTGCTTGACGTGATGCAGATCACCATCGGCAGTCGAACCCTTTTTGGTCCCAATGTTCAGATATATACTGCCACTCATCCCATGGATCACAGGGAGAGAGCGTCAGGACTTGAATTTGCCAGGCCAGTAACCATCGGTGAAGATGTCTGGATTGGCGGCAGTGCAGTAATATGCCCGGGGGTTACCATCGGCGACAGGTCTGTAATCGGGGCAGGGAGTGTTGTTACGAGGGATGTCCCTCCGGATGTTTTTGCTGCCGGCAATCCGTGCAAGGTAATAAGGGATCTG
>JAWOIF010000058.1:0-5191 GCA_046484805.1 Bacteroidales bacterium | reverse complement strand
CGACTCACTCTATATGTTTGGTAAAAGGTATAATCCCTATTTTGGCACAACAAGGGTCGAACTGGTCACACAGCTTAATCTGCTTTTTCCATGGCCGGGAAGGGGATTCGTTATTGATTCGGTTTCTCTGGTACTGGCTATTAGCCGATATGAGGGGGATACGCTATTCACCCAGCAACAGATTGAACTTTTTGAAATTTCAGAATACCTCCACAGAGATTCTACATACTATTCAAACAAGCCTGTTCAGATAGAGAGGTCACTGGGAACATATATTGTTGACTCTTTGAAATCTGATACTGTTATTGATATAAAACTTCCAAACTCAATAGGGGAATACCTGTTGCGTGATACCTCCAAACTTTTTATCAGTTCGACCGAACCTGATTTCAGGGATTTCTTCCGGGGGCTTTATTTCAGGTTTGCCGATTCTCCGTATGATGCCTTCATGAACCTGAGTAGTTCTCAAACCACAAGTGGCATTCAGATATATTACCGCGATCCTTCAGGTGTAAATACCACTTTCAGTTTTGTCCTCAGTGACAAATCTGCACGATACAGGATGGTTGAGCATGATTTTTCAACTGCCGACCCTGTAAGGAGTGTTAAGAATATTAACAATTTTGTAAAAGACACCCTCGTATACCAGCAAAAACTTGATGGTGTATATACAAGGCTGGAGTTCCCCGGGCTGGCTCAATTCAGAGACTACCTGCCGGCATCAGTCAATATGGCTAAATTGATACTCCCGGTCCATCTCGATGATGATGTTTTTACAGATAGTAACGTACCGAGAAATTTATATCTCAGCTATACTGACAGCAATGGGAAAAAGTTATTTGTTCCCGATGCCTTAATGAACCTCTCCTATTTTGGAGGAAATTATTCAGCTGATACCGACGATTATATTATTAACATGGCCGTCTTCGTTCAGGAGTATCTTGAAGGCCGAATCGAAGAGCCAGTGGTGGAGATCGTACTGCCCCCGAATGCTGCCGCTGACCTTATTCTTAAGGCAAATGATGCTGTAAAGGGGCCACAACTCCAGTTAACAATATCGAAATTTTAGGAATTATTTAGCCAAATTTCTTATTTTCGCACATAATCAATACAAAACAGAATGTGCGGAATAGTCGGCTATATTGGTAGCAAGCCAGCCAGAGAGATCATAATTAGTGGGCTTAAGCGTCTGGAATACAGGGGTTATGATTCTGCCGGTCTGGCAATTGTCAACGGCGAACCACAAATCTTTAAATGCAAGGGCAGGGTAAATGATCTGGAGGCGATGATCACTCCAGGTGCAGCTGAAGGAACCATAGGGATAGGCCACACCCGATGGGCCACCCATGGAGAACCAAATGAAACCAATGCTCATCCACAGTCGTCAGCTAAGGGTAATTTTATAGTGGTGCATAACGGCATCATTGAGAATTACAACCGGATAAAGAGACACCTTGAAAGCAGAGGTGTAAAATTTTGCAGCCAGACAGACACCGAAGTACTGGCAAACCTCATAGAACATCTCTATCTTGAAGGCGATCTGAATGCCGAGCAGGCAATTACAATGGCGCTTAATCGTGTTGAGGGAACCTATGGCCTGGTAATAATATGCCGCCAGGAACAGGAAAAGTTATTTGCTGCAAGAAAGGGCAGCCCGCTGGTGATAGGAGTTGGCGAGGGAGAGAACTTTATAGCTTCTGATGCAACCCCGATAGTTGAGCACACTCAGCGCGTTATCTACCTTAACGATGATGACATTGCAATAATACAGCGAGATCAGCTGGTCCTTAAATCGATAAGGAGCAGTCAGCTGGTACCTGAAGTTAAAGAGATAGACCTTAAGATAGGAGAGATTGATAAGGAGGGTTACCCTCACTTTATGTTAAAGGAGATTTTTGAGCAGCCCCGTGCAATACATGATACCTTCAGGGGAAGGGTGCTGCCTGAAGGAGGCGGTATTATGCTCGGAGGGTTACATCGTGTGCTCGGGGAGATCGTGAAGGCCGACAGGATAATTATCATTGCCTGCGGCACTTCATGGCATGCCGGCCTGGTTGGAGAGTATGTCTTTGAAGAGTATGCACGCATTCCTGTCGAGGTTGAGTATGCTTCAGAATTCAGGTACCGTAACCCGATAATAAGAAAGGGAGATATCGTTCTTGCAATAAGCCAGAGTGGTGAGACTGCCGATACTCTTGCTGCAGTGCGTCTGGCACGTGAACAGGGCGCCACTGTCCTGGGATTATGCAATGTGGTGGGCAGCAGCATACCCCGTGAAACGGTTGCCGGAGTCTATACCCATGCCGGACCCGAGATTGGAGTCGCATCGACAAAGGCTTTTACCACTCAGGTAACAGTGCTGTCAATGATGGCTTTTGAAATAGGAAATATGAAAGGGGTGATCGATCCCGGTGTTTATAAGGAATTGATCGATGAGCTTTCTCTGATACCTGAAAAGATGAAGAGAGCCCTGGATGCGAACCCCGGAATTGAGGAACTGGCAAGAAAGTTCATGAATTCAACCAATGCTCTCTATCTGGGAAGGGGCTATCTCTTCCCGGTAGCTCTCGAAGGAGCCCTCAAACTTAAAGAGATATCCTATATTCATGCCGAAGGTTATCCGGCAGCAGAGATGAAACATGGCCCCATCGCACTTATTGATGAGAATATGCCCGTCGTTGTTGTTGCCCCCAGGGAAAACAGCTACGACAAAATCGTAAGTAACATACAGGAAATAAAAGCCCGTAAAGGAACAGTAATCGCTATCGTAACCGAAGGTGATGAGGTGATCAGCAAGATCGCCGATCATGTACTGGAAATACCTGCAACTCTGCCGGTATATTCAGGACTTCTGGCAGTGATACCGCTGCAGCTGCTCTCATATCATATTGCCGTAATGAGAGGATGTGATGTCGATCAGCCACGCAATCTCGCCAAATCGGTAACGGTGGAGTAAACAGATTTTATATGTCTGGTTCATATGATTACCGCGATATAACCACCCGTGAAAGGGAGGTGATGGAAACCAATGGCTGCAGTTGTGATGACTGGGGCAGAATAAAGGTTGTCAATGGCTTTAAGCCCAACTCATTCGGTAATGTGTTTTTCTCAGGCGACATCATGCTGGGAATCATGGATGGACTCCAAACCGACAGTGCAGGTTTCAGTGAGAGAGAGGGCATATGGAATGCCAGACTGCATAACTGCAAAATTGGCAATCATGTAGTGATCAATAACATTCATGGCTACATCGCAAACTATACAATAGGAGACAATGTTTCAATAACCGACTGCGGAACCATATCTGCTGAAGGTGAAAGCTGTTTTGGGAACGGGATCGGAGTGAATGTCCTGAATGAAGCTGGTGGCAGAAAAGTCAGGATATGGGACGGCCTATCGTCTCAACTCGGTTATATAGCTGCTGTCTGGCGACATCGCGGTAAAACCATCAGGGCTATTGATAGGATGATTGACCGGCATTGCGAATCGGTACGGTCATCGACAGGATATGTAGGCAACATGTCGAAAATTACCGGATGCCGCTCAATTCATAACGTAAGGATCGGTTCCGGTGTCATAATAGAGAACAGTCTGAACCTTGCCGAAGGATCTGTCAACAGCTGTCCCGACAAGCCGGTCAGTATAGGCCCGGGGGTTATAATGGAGCGCTTTATTGTCAGTCAGGGCTCGGTGGTTACAGATCAGGCTGTTATAAAAGATTGTTTTATAGGAGAGGGCTGTTACCTTGGCATGCAGTTTTCAGCCGTACATTCCCTCTTCTTTGCCAATTGCAGCTTTTACCATGGAGAGGCCTGTTCAATATTTGCCGGACCGTTTACCGTTTCGCATCATAAGTCTACCCTTCTTATTGCAGGGATGTTTTCATTTATGAATGCCGGCAGCGGGACGAACCAGAGCAATCATATGTACAAGCTGGGGCCCATTCACCAGGGGATACTGGAGAGGGGATCAAAAACAGGCAGCGATTCGTATCTGCTGTGGCCGGCAAGAATCGGTCCCTTTACCCTTGTTGTCGGAAGACACTATGGCAATCCCGATACCTCTTTGCTGCCGTTTTCATACCTTGTCGAGAAGAATGGCGGAAGCCTTTTGATTCCGGCCGTCAGCCTTACCAGCGTAGGAACCATAAGAGATGCCCTGAAGTGGCCGAAGCGGGATAAAAGAAAAAACAGGGTATCTGCCGACCTGATTAGTTTCGATCTCCTCACACCCTATACCGTTATGAAGATGATAAGGGGCAGGAATCTGCTTGATGATCTTGCAAAAGAGGGGTCTGATGATAAAGAATATCATAACATGTCAGGCTTCAGGATAGCCAGGCGAACTCTCAAAAAGTGCAATGAGATCTATAATGCAGGAATAAACAAGTTTTTGGGCGGCTCACTGATAAAAAGGATCGAAGGAAGCAAATTTTGCTCTGTCGAAGAGTTGCGCGCAAGACTCACTCCCTCTTCCATGGCGGGCGTGGGAGAGTGGGTTGATATCGGCGGTTTGGTGGCACCACTGAAAGAGGTCGAGGCCATATGTGAAAGGATAGAAAAGGCGAAGATGCTGACTGTCAGTAATATCGGTGGTGAGTTTGTGGCTCTGATGGGAAACTGCAGCGAAGCAGAATGGAACTGGACGGCAGCAAGGTTAGAAGAGGAGAAGGGCAAACCGGTAACCGAATTCACTCCCGGCGATGTAACCGATATGCTTGAGATATGGAAGAAGAGCGTCGTCGACCTCGACTATAAATTATATGAGGATGCAATGAAGGAGTTCAGTCTTTCTGCAAGTACCGGATTCGGCACCGACGGGGACAGGGAAGTTAAGAGAGCCGACTTCGATGCCGTTCGCGGTAACCCGGAAAGCAATCCCGAAGTGCAATCAATACTCGAACATATTAAGGAAAAGACTAAAGTCGCCGACCGCCTTATCACCCAAATCAGAAACCTTAAATTCGTTGGCCCACGGCTCGGGGAGATAGAGGCGCAACGCAACCGGTAAGCTGGCGAGATCGCTTGCGACCGAAAGCGTCACCGCGACCTGGCAGTTGTCCTGTTTGCCGAGTTCGCCGCAGTATTGGCGCGCCACGCCGACCGAATGCTTGCCCTTCTTGGGAATGCCGGTGTCGTCGACAATCCAGGCGCGGATTGGTGCGTCTTTCTCGATCTTCGGCAGCACGAAC
>JAWOIF010000001.1:0-16908 GCA_046484805.1 Bacteroidales bacterium | reverse complement strand
CCTAAACCCATATAGACTAATGGAAAAAGTAAAAATCGGTATCATTATTTGCGACAGGTACAGTACCTGCGCTGGCGGAAAATGCTTCAGGTCACTCAATAATCGCGAAGGAGCGTTTGAAATGTATAAAGGCATGGAAGTGGAAGTTGCAGGATATACTACCTGCGGCGGCTGTCCGGGCGGAAACATTGAATACGCCCCTGAAGAGATGAAGAAAAACGGAGTTACCCATGTACACCTGGCAACCGGACTCCTTGTGGGCTACCCACCCTGTCCGCGACTTCAATACTTTATGAAGTTCATTCCGGAAAAATATGGTATGAAAGTAATTCCGGGAACTCATCCCATTCCGCAGAAATATCTGATTACACATCATAATCTCAATACCTGGAACACCTCCTTCATGAAAAATGTTGTCAAATATGCCATGGCCGATGAGCCAACAAGGCTTAAGTATGACTAAACGAGGAATAAAAATAGCCATTGCCAGCGGCAAGGGGGGTACCGGTAAGACGTTCGTTGCCGTAAATCTGGCCTCACTGCTGAGCGAAACCACAAAAACCCTGTTGGTTGACCTCGATGTTGAGGAACCCAATGCAGCCTTGTTTATTGATGGAACCGAGGGGCAGGTATATGAAAAGCAAAGGCTGATACCACAATGGGATGAAAAAAAATGCATTATCTGCGACATCTGCAGTAAAACCTGTAAATACCATGCTGTTGTAAGGCTGGGGGATGTTATTGCAGTATTTGACAAGCTTTGCCACAGCTGTCACGCCTGTTCAGAACTTTGCCCGCAAAGCGCCCTGCCCATGACAAAGCACAATATCGGAACAGTCAGACAGATTTATTCCGGCAGGCTCACACTGACTGAGGGCAGACTCAACACCGGAGAGGAACAGGCCGTACCGCTTATTAACCAGGTTCATGCTATGATAGGTTGCGAGGTAGAGCCGGCTCCGGTGCAGCTATTCGACTGTCCGCCCGGAACTTCTTGTCCCGTCGTGGCAGCCGTAAAAAAATGTGATTATGTGATACTGGTAACAGAACCTACCCCTTTCGGACTGAACGACCTGAAGATCGCACACGAAACAGTGCGCCAGCTTGGCATACCGGCCGGTGTGGTAATTAATCGCGACGGCATCGGCGACAATGCAGTTGAAGAGTGGTGCAGCAGAGAAAAGACCGATATACTGGCACGCATTCCCTACGACAGGGAGATTGCAGTGCTTACCTCGGAAGGAGAGTTGGTGTACAACCATATTGACTATATGAAGCCATTGCTGAATGAAATATATGAATCGGTAAAGAAAAGGCTGCGATAGGATGAAGGAGATAGTAATCATATCGGGAAAGGGGGGCACCGGCAAAACATCGGTAGCGGCTTCGCTCGCACTACTTGCAGGCCCTGAAGCCGTAATTGCCGACTGCGATGTCGACGCAGCCAACATGCACCTGCTGCTTAAGCCCGATTTCAGGATAAGTTCCGACTTCTACGGTGGTGAACTTGCCGTTATAAACAACGGGAAATGTAGCTCCTGCGGGCTATGCCTTGAAAAGTGCCGCTTTGATGCAATCACCGTTATTGACGAGATATATACCGTTGAGCCGTTTGATTGTGAGGGTTGTGGCTATTGCGAAATTATTTGTCCGGTAGTGGCAATAGACCTGGTTCCCCGAAAAACCGGAAAACTGTTTATCTCGGAAACACGGGCCGGAAACAGTATGGTGCATGCTACCATGGAGGCCGGAGCTGAAAATTCGGGTAAGCTGGTTACAAAAGTTAAACAGGAGGCAAGAAAGATTGCTGACGAGAATGGTCTGCCCTACATAATTGTTGACGGATCACCCGGACTGGGCTGCCCGGTAATGGCCTCACTGACAGGAGCTGACATGGCTGTACTTGTAACGGAACCGTCGGTTTCGGCGCTGCACGACCTGAAGAGAGTAAACGAGGTAATAAAGAATTTCCGGACAAAAACAGTATGTATTATTAACAAGCAGGACCTCAACCCGGGCAGGGCAAATGAAATAAGAGCCTTCATGGCGGGTCAGGGTATAATTGACATTGCCTCTATACCCTATAATAAGGATGTTGCCAGGGGAATGGCAGGGGGAATGACAATGGCCGAAACCGGAGAGGATTCCAAAAAACTGATGGAGACGATCTGGGTAAAAATTATAAATGAAATAAGCTGATTATAAACACAAAAACTATAAATAAACCATGAAGATTGTATTTACATCAACCGGTAGTACGTGGGATTCGGTTATCGATCCGCGCTTTGGAAGAGCCGAATATCTGGTATTGTATGATGAAGAGAGTGACACCCTGTCTGCAACAGACAACAGCGCAGTAAAAAATGAAGCCCACGGCGCAGGAACTGCAACTGCACAAAAAATGTATGAACTGAAACCTGACGTTCTGATTACCGGAAACGGCCCCGGAGGAAATGCCGCGGCGGCACTGAAGAACCTTAATCTGAAGGTATACGTCAATGCTAATGATCTGACTCTAAGGAAGGCCTACGAGAAATACCGCGAAGGAAAACTTACTGAACTGTAAAATATATTGTTAAACTACTCAATAATAATTAATTATGAATCCTTTTGATAAGATTAATCTTCCCGATGTAAAGAAAATAATTGTTGTGGCCTCAGGGAAGGGAGGTGTAGGCAAATCAACAATAGCTGTCAACCTGGCGATCGGATTGGCACGGCAGGGTTTTAAAACTGCTCTTGTAGATGCTGATATTTTCGGTCCCTCGATTCCTCGTATGACTGGCATTGAAGATATAAAACCTGATGTCAGCGCCGTGGGAGACAAAGAGATATTCTTTCCGGTTGACAGATTTGGGGTAAGAATAATGTCGATAGGATTCTTCATAGACAAATCGCAGGGTCTTATCTGGCGCGGACCAATGGCTGCCAAGGCCTTAACTCAGATGTTTGAAGACACCCAGTGGGGTGAGATTGACTACATGGTGGTTGATTTCCCTCCGGGTACGAGTGACATACAGCTTACCACCGTCCAGAGACTCAATATCGATGGAGCAATTATTGTCACAACACCGCAGGAGATATCGCTGAATGATGCACGCAAGGCCGCTTCCATGTTCAAAAATGAAGACCTTAAGGTTCCGGTTATAGGAGTTATTGAGAATATGTCATGGTTTACTCCCGCGAATCACCCTAAAGAGAAATATTTCATCTTTGGAAGCGGTGGCGGTGAAAAACTGGCAGCCGAGCTTGACACAAAACTGCTGGGTCAGGTTCCACTGGTAATGGAGATAGGCGAAGCAGCAGAAAAGGGTATCACCATCTATAACCAGAAAGATAAAAATGTTCTCACGGCTTTTGATAACATTGTAAATGAAGTAATTAAGGGATAGGAAATTATATCGCACCCCGTACAATCGTACCCCGTACAATCGTACCCCGTCAGGGGTACAATAATAATAGAGAATCAGATTCATAATACACCCTTGCGTGGGCAGACCGGTCGTTGATCAGTCTGATCATGGCGCGGGCCACGTCGCGTGCTTCAATTCCACGATATTTTCGCAGGCGGCCCATAAGAAGAAAGCGGAACACTTTCATTATTGCCTTCCCCATCTCTTCACCAAAGCGGTATTCTTTCCGCTTACCAAAGAGAATTGAGGGCCTTACAATTACAGTTCTTTTAAAGCCGGCACCGGCAATTCTTTCCTCCATCTCGCCTTTAATGCGCAGATAGTAGTTTCGAGACCCCGGGTCAGCACCAATGGAAGAGACAACGGCAACCGCCTCTACTCCGTTATTAATTGCAGCTATAGCTATTTCTGCCGGCAGATCGCGGTCTGCGGCTTCCATCGCACTCACCGATCCAGCCTTTTTAATGGTTGTACCCAGGCAGATGAAAAGTTCATCGCCTTTTATGTCTGTAGCATATGAGTTGACATCCGATACATTCACTTTCAGAACTTCAGTTTTTTCGCCGTCAAACTCAACGTCTCTACGCACCAATACTTTGACCGCAGAATAGCGCTCATCTGATTCCAGCTCTCTTACAAGTTCGCTGCCGACCAGTCCGGTAGCACCAAAAACCACTGCTGTTTTTCTCTTCATAACATTATTATCTGTTCAGTGAAACAAGGTAGAAAGAATTATGTTTCATCACTACCGTCGTGCGAATAATTGAAGAAGTGGCCTGCAATATCAAAATCCATTCCGAATGATATCACTACCGTCTGGCGAAAAATGGAAGAACCGGCACCCATTATCACTGTAATGAGAGAATATTTTGCAAAAAAATTTGGAGAAATAAAATTCATTGTCTTACTTTGCATTTCAAAGTACTTTTAATTTACACTGCATCATGAACGAAAACAACAACCATCTTGATGATATCAGAACTATCAGGAAGATTATGGAAGAATCGACGCGCTTTCTTTCAATAAGCGGTCTTTCAGGGGTTTTCATGGGACTGATTGCCATTGCGGGCGCAGTTATTGCGAAGCTGATCATTCCTGTAAGCATGATTAACGGGAAAGGCTATACAGAGTCATTGCAGGCTCATCCTGATGGTGGGCAAATTATGATGCTCTTAATTGCCGACGCGGTTATCGTTCTGATACTTGCCCTGGCGGTGGCTCTGCTGTTTTCAATCAGGAAAACCCTTAAACAGGGAAAGAAATTATGGACCTCAGCATCGAAAAAACTTCTTCTCAATCTGGTTGTTCCACTGGCGGCAGGAGGTCTTTTCATTATCCTTACCATCGGCAGCGTTCCCGGCTATGTATCAGCCTCATTAATGCTTGTTTTCTATGGAGTTGCCCTGATAAACGCTTCAAAATTTACATTTGGTGAAATATACTGGCTTGGCATAGCAGAAATTATAACCGGAATGGTATGCCTGGCTTTTCCCGGACACTCATTATGGTTCTGGATGTTTGGATTTGGAATACTACATATTTTCTACGGATTATTAATGCATTTCAGGTACGGCGGGAGATGAAACATATAATTTCAAATCTCAATAAAGCCTTTGAAAACAGGGTCAGGCTGGGCATCATGTCGGTACTGATGGTCAGCGAGGAAGTTGACTTTATCAGTCTCAGGGAGACCCTTGATGTGACAGATGGTAACCTTGCAAGCCACCTGCGGGCACTCGAAGATGCCGGATACCTGTTATCAGAGAAAAGATTTCTTGGAAGAAAACCCAACACCAGATACATAATTACACCCGAGGGTGCTGACAGCTTCCGAAGCCATATAAGTGCTCTCGAAGAACTACTTAAAAAGTAAAAATTTTTAAACAACAACTTTGTATTTCAAAGTACTTTAAATTTAACGAAAAGATGGAAACTCAAGAGACAGTTTTAGAAAGATGGCATAGTTCACTTGCCGTGAAAATGATCATTCTGGCCTTACTTGGCCTGTTGTTGCTCATCCCCCTACAAATGGTGAAGAAAGTAATAAAAGAGAGGGCTGTCTTCGCCGAACAGGCTAAAGATGAGATTGCTGCCTCCTGGGCTGCAGCCCAGATAATTACCGGTCCGGTGCTGAATGTCCCCAGAACTAAAGTCATCGCCGGTGATGGAAGGTATGCCACCACAACACTTCATATCCTTCCTGATGAACTTAAGGCATCTGCCACGATGAATCCGGAGATAAGGTACCGTGGAATATATGAGTCGGTAGTCTACGATTCGGATATTGAGCTGTCGGGGCGATTTACACTTGATGGCGTCGGAAGTTTCGATGGCTACACATATGACTGGAGTAAGGCATACATTTCTCTTGGTGTGTCTGACAACAAAGGACTTAAGGGAGATATTCTTATTAATATTGACGGTAAGTCATGCAAGGCAGAACCCGGACCGGGACAGCAGGATGTTTTTAAAAACGGAATATCATTCCCCTATGACCTTTCCGGTAAGAACACCGACGAATTCAGTGGTGATTTTAAAATCATATTCGGACTGAAAGGCAGCGAAAGCCTCTTCTTTTCACCGGCAGGCAAAACTACCAGGGTAAATATTATTTCGTCATGGGCCTCCCCTTCATTCCGTGGTGTTTTTCTTCCTGAAGAAAGGAATATTGGACCCGAAGGCTTCACGGCTGACTGGACGGTAACCCACCTGAACAGAAGTTTTCCCCAGGCCTGGACAGGAAAAGGTTATTCTCCCGAGGATGAATCATTCGGGGTTAACCTTATGATGGAAGTTGATCATTACAAGAGGGCTGAAAGGAGTGCCAAGTATGGCCTCCTGTTTATACTTATTACCTTCTTCGTCCTGATTATCATAGAAGTAAGGTCGTCTGAGAGAATCCACATCTTCTATTATGTGCTTGTGGCCTTCGCCCTGATACTTTTCTTTTCACTGCTCAGTGCATTGAGTGAGCACGTGGGATTCAATCCGGCATATCTGATTGCTTCAGTTGCAACGATCGGACTGCTTACGGCATTTTTCAGATCTCTGATAAATAAAAACTGGGTGATAATTGTAATCAGCGGCCTGCTTTCAACTCTCTATCTGTTTATCTTCATTCTGCTGGCCCTGAAAGACTATGCATATCTGGCCGGAAACATTGGTCTGTTTGTCCTTCTTGCCGCATTGATGATGGTTTCTTCAAAATACCGCATCTTTTCAAACCGGACAATCTGAAATCAACCCGAGACTGACAATAGCCGGGCGAGCTCACTGAACCGAGCCGCAGGCGAGCTCACCGGAGGCTGAAAGCCGAAGGTAAATCTGAAATCTGATATCGCAAATCTGATATCGCAAATCTTTATATATTTGCTCCCTGATTCTGAACATAAATATTATGTCAAAGCGAACCAGGGCCATTGTGCTGATAGCTGCCATACTGATCTCAGATCAGATACTGAAGATATGGATTAAAACAACTATGGTCCTGGGCCAGGATATCCCAATAATCGGTAAAAGGGTTACACTGCATTTCATTGAGAACAACGGAATGGCCTTCGGCATGGAGATGGGTGGCGAAACGGGAAAGATTATTCTTACGCTGTTCAGAATAGTCGCTTCTGTTGCCATTATCTGGTATATGACAACCCTGATAAAGAAAGATGTTCCAACCGGTTTTGTACTTGCCGTTGCAGCCATATTTGCAGGCGCAGTGGGAAACATAATCGACAGCCTCTTTTACGGAGTTATATTTTCTGAAAGCTTCTATCAGCCGGCAACATTATTCCCTGAGGGAGGAGGATACTCATCATTTATGCAGGGCAGAGTCGTTGACATGTTCTACTTCCCGGTAATAAACACCACATGGCCACAGTGGTCTCCCATAAAACCGGGAGAATCATTTATATTCTTCCGGCCTGTCTTTAATATTGCCGATGCATCAATTACCACAGGGGTAATAGCAATAATCGTCTTTCAAAAGAGGTGGTTCCCTCATGAAGAAGAGACCGCAGAGGAATAGCGTTTAGTGTCCGCAACTGTTTATGCAGGTAAGGATCTCTCTTAATCTTTCATGCCTGAGATAATAGTAGGTGTTCTTGCCTTCCCTCTTTGAGAGTAAAACCCCTTTATCTTTCAATATCCCAAGATGATGTGAGGCAGTCGATTGTTCGATTCCAAGATGCTTGTAAATATCAGTTACCGAGAGTTTCTGCCCCTCCTCCAGGAAACCAATGATAGAGATCCTGATAGGATGAGCAATAGCTTTAAGCATTGAGGCGGCGCGTTCCAGATTCTCTTCATTAAGTAGTTCTGACACCATGAAAGTATTTTTTAAATTTCACGTAACTATATTAAGAATGTAAATATATATACTATTTATATATGTTAATACAATAAATGTGCTTATGATGCTGTTCAGCATCATACGATAATTGTTGGTAAGACTGCACAGAGTATTGGCGGTTAAGTCAAAACGGCAAACTAAATTACTATATTTGAGTCGATAAAATACCTGCCATGTCGGTACTAAGCAACATCAGGCGTCCGGTAGAAAAGGAGATGGCTGAATTTGAAAAATATTTCAGCAATACCATGCGCAGCAATATACCTCTTCTGAGAATTGTACTCAATTATATTCTCCGCAGGAAAGGGAAGCAGATGCGACCCATGCTCGTATTGCTTTCATCAAAGTTGTACGGCGATATCGAAGAGCCTTCATTCGTTGCAGCAACCCTTATAGAGCTGCTGCATACAACCTCGCTCGTACATGATGACGTGGTTGATGATGCACATGAAAGAAGGGGCGCGCTTTCAATAAACGCCCTTTGGAACAGCAAGATAGCTGTACTTGTAGGTGATTATATGCTGTCACGCGGACTGCTTGTAAGTGTTGAAAAGGGAAGATATGATATGCTTGAAATAGTCTCTGAGGCTGTCAAGGCCATGACCGAGGGAGAGCTTCTGCAGTTGCAGAAATCACGCAAGCTAAATATAACAGAAGAGGACTATTTCTCCATCATACGAATGAAGACTGCTGCCCTTACAGCCGCATGCACCGAATGTGGAGCAAAGGCCGTAACCGACGATGCCGACATACTTCAGAATATGAAGCTGTTCGGAGAGACCATAGGTGTGGCATTCCAGATAAGAGACGATGTTCTCGATTATGAAGCCAACGGCTTTACCGGCAAACCCGCCGGAAATGACATAAAGGAGAAAAAAATCACACTCCCCCTGATACACGTCCTGCAAAAATGCGACCGCGGCACACGCAACGAAATCCTGAAGATCATCCGCACAAACAAGAAATCAGCCTCAGAGGTCAGAAGGGTTGTAGACCTGGTATACCAGTACGGCGGAATCGATTATGCTGTCGAAATGATGCATCTTTACCGTGACAAGGCACTTGCGATACTCGACACCTGTCCCCCCGGAGACGCCAATGACTCGCTCAGGCAGTTTGTTCTATACACCACCTCAAGAAAAAAATAGTTCACCATGACAACAATGAAACAGATTGAAGAGTTCCTCTCCAGCGGTCCGGTTGCCATTGCAGGAGTTTCCCGCAATCCCAGAAAATTCGGGTTTGTGGCCTTCAAAGAGCTCAGGGAAAAAGGTCTTGAAGTCATTCCCGTCAATCCAAATACAGACGAAATCGGGGGAACCAGGGCCTACCGTTCAGTTGCCGATCTGCCCGCAAATGTTAACTCCCTTCTGGTATTGACCAACAAACCGGAAACTGCATCGGTTGTACGCCAGGCAAAGGAAAAAGGGATAAGGAATATCTGGATCCAGCAGATGTCAGACACCCCGGAGGCACTGATGGAGCTCGCCGGAACGGAGATAAACGTTATCTCAAAACAGTGTATCATGATGCACCACAAACCCACAGGTATTCATAAATTTCACCGGGCAGTAAAGAACTTTTTCGGTCGTCTGCCGAAATAGCAGCCATCACAGGGTTGAACCAGAATGCATATAAAAACCATCGTATTCGATATCGGAAACGTACTCATCAGCTTCCGTCCGGAGGTATTTCACCGGGAACGGGGTGTCAGTGAGGAAAAGACAGCTATTTACCTTAATGACATTTACCACGGTTTGGAATGGCAGATGATCGACAGGGGCGTTATGACCATACCGGAAGCTATAAGATCAATCGCCGGAAGATCATCGCTCTCAACACAGGAAATAGCTGGTATTTTCACTTTACTTGAAGAGATACTGTTTCCCCTTTCCGAAAATGGAAAATTGCTTAAACCGCTTAAAAAGGCCGGATTCAGGCTTTATTATCTCAGCAACTTCGCAGAGGAGATGTTTGCCAGGGTATTCCGTAAAAACGATTTCTTTTCCCATTTCAATGGCGGTATATTGTCTGCCTCGGTAAAAATGCTGAAACCCGAACCGGAAATCTACCATGAGCTCATACGAAAATATGATATAATTCCCGCCGAAACCCTATTCATCGACGATCTTCCTGCCAACATTGAAGCTGCCGGGGCAGAGGGATTCCAAACCCTTTATCTGCCTGATCATACGCGGCTAAGGGAAGAACTGCTCAGAGTTCTGCCTGGGGCAGAACTCTGAGATATCAGATGTCAGATGTAAGATTTGCGATGTAAGATGTCAGATGTGCCCCATTTGGTCGCGAGGGCTGATGCATCAGGGCATCCCCATCTTTATTCTGCCGGCGGGGCAGCATGGTGCGAAACGCTGGCGCAAAGCCCGGGGTGTTAAAATGTTATAATACCGGCTTCCTTCAGCACCGCAAAGGCATTGAAGAATTCTGAAACATCGGTATGTTCCGGATATTGGGCGTTGTAAAGTTTAATTATATCAAGACCCGATCGTTTTCCGTCGCATAATAATATCACCTCATGGATACTCCTGATTGATGAATATGAATGCTTCTTCAGGAAATCCTGCGGCACCTCCTGCATCATGGTACGATAGCCATAGTACCCTCCGGCTATCGCCTTCTGTGTAACGGAAGGCTTCATGGCTGCCGCCCTCTTTTCGTCTGCTGTAAGAGTAAGGGTTGCCGGCCTGATGCCAAGCTGTCTGCACCTGGCGGCCATCTGTTGTTCAAGAACCTTCAGGCCGGCGTCGCGTTGCGATGTTACGGCCGCGGCCATTGCTGACAAAGTCTTTTCGAAATCCCTTTCATTCCTGCAAAGCTCCGCAACAGACATTACTGTTTCGAATTCATTCATTGAAACGGCCTGGTAATCATAGACTGAACGGCGGTAAACAGTTGCAATGTCTGAGGCTGAGGCTGAGGCTATGCGATCTGCTCCTATTGTTAGCTGATGTCCCATTCTGTGCGCGGCATTTCCTGTTACTTCTCCGGCAATTTTCATTGCACCCTGTTCATCGGCCGACGCAATACTGTAGGCGCTGGCAACGGTGAGGAAAACAGATCGTTTCAGTTGTGTGGGGTCGCATACCCAGGGCCTGTCATTCGATGTATGGTAATAATGGTCAGGCCAGTTATTGAGCAGAATACCCGGCACTCGTACGGTAAAGTTGTTGAAAACAGCATGGTCTGACGCTCCCAGATAGGCCTCGACGTTCCAGTAAAAAGGATCGTCAGTGCCCGTCGGGGCAATCATCGGTTTCAGAAAGCCAAACCGTCCTACCGGAGTGCATCTTATCTTATTGGTTTCACTTATGTACCGCATGTACATCTGAAGCACATCGTTAATATAATGGGGCATGCCGAAGGTGGTACGGTGCATGTTCAGGAATGACTGGTTCTCTGCCATTTTAAGACCTACCATATCGAGGTTTATGTTGGTAAGTGTGCGCTCCATGATATCACGGTTTGCCTCCACCCATGGTATTGTGCCCGAGAATTCCGGCACCCAGATAAACCTTATCGAACGTTTAGGCCGGGGCAGTCTGCCGTCGTTGTACATGGTATGAAGTACCCTGGCAGCGTCAAGAATTGCAACTGAACCGGAGCCGTTATCATTGGCGCCCATCTTGACATAGCCTTCGTAAATATGCGCACAGACGATTATCTCTTCTCCTCCCTTTTCGGTTCCTTCAATAACGCATGTCGGAACCTGAATATCCAGTTCAAGGTTGGTTGCCCTGACCTTTGCATGAACCTTTATATCCTGACCCCTGTTCAGACGGTCGCGCAGAAGGTGCCCGTCCCTGGGCGGTATTCTGAATGCAAATCCTTTCCCGCTGCTATTTCTTATGCCGCCTGTGGGTATCTGCAACGGGTCTATGAGAGGCCGGTCAGACTCAAAGGTAACTACACCATGAGCACCTGCTGCCATTGCAGCGGGAAATACCCGTGAAAGAGCACCCGATGTAAGAACGATTGCGCCGGTAACGTCAACAGAAGAAAACCAGTTTGCGGTTCCCTCACCAACCCAGACCAGTGGTGCAGTTACATCAGCATCTGCACTGCCGGAAGCAAGCATAAGCGGTAATCCGTCATAATCGGCTATTTTTGACATTGTTGGCTCGATTTCCCACAAAGTGCCTTCCAGTCCCTTCCAGGTAGTTGTTTTTCCGAATCGTTCGATCCTGGCATTATCAATTCCGTAGCTCTTCAGCTTATCGACAATATAGACCGATTCCAACAGGGTGCCCGAATATTCACTAAGCGGCCTGGGCCTGTTATAGCCTGTTAATTCTATCAGATCATTGTATGCCCTTTCACCTGAGGATTCGCCTGCTATCATTTCAAGGACTGCCGGTGGCAGCGATCCGTACTGATAGGAATAGTTCCATTGGGCAGAGATCGAAACAGCCACAAAAATAGCGGCCAGAGATGTGAGGATGCGATGCTTATTCATGTTAGTCGGTTCTGGTTAACTTACTGTTTTGCAGGTCAAGATATTCAATTTTTCACTCTTAGCGTCAGGTGTTGCTGTAGAACATAGAAGACCGTTTTCTGTAGTGCTCATGTGAACAATCTCGTTTCCTGTGTGTTATATCCGAGGAAACTATTTTATCGCAAAAAATGAAGAAGCTTTTTGTTCTTATTGCAGCTGTGTTGCTGTTATCTTCTGTAACGAGGGGACAGGATGTTCCGGTAATGAACTTTGACCAGATGGAGCCCTTGCTCAGAGTAAAGAATGATACCGTCTATATGGTAAATTTCTGGGCAACCTGGTGCATGCCCTGTGTAGAAGAGATGCCTGATATTCTGAAGTTTTCGGCTGAAATGAAAAACCGCAAATTCAAACTTGTTCTGGTAAGCATGGATAATCCAGACCACCTTGAGTCACGGGTGAAACCATTTATAAGGCGCTTTGAGATCAAAGAGAGGGTAATATTGCTGGATGATCCTGATGCAAACAGGTGGATAGAAAAAGTGCATCCTGACTGGATGGGATCAATACCTGCAACCTTGTTCTATTCTGCCGATTTCAAAACCCTTCATGTTGATAAAATTGATTATGAGGGCCTTAAGAAAATAGTTGAACCACGTTTGAAGCGTTAGTTGTAACAGTTAACAGACATGAACTGACATATCATCAGCTATAAGATAAATTGAATTCGATTTAAGAAAGAATAATTCAATCAAATAAACTGTAATTAAAAATTGAAAATTATGAAGAAGACAGCTTTAGTAACATTGTTTGTAGTGGCTGCAACGATTGTTTCGGCGCAGGGATACAAACCGGGAGATATTGCACAGGATTTCAGGTTGAAAAATGTTGACGGAAAAATGATTTCCATGGCCGATTTTCCTGAGGCCAAAGGTTTTATCATTTCGTTCACATGTAATCATTGTCCGTATGCAGTTGCATATGAAGACCGTATAATCGCGCTTGACAAAAAATACAAGCCGCTGGGTTACCCGGTTATAGCGATCAATCCGAACGATCCGGCTGCAGAGCCTCGTGACAGTTTCGACAAGATGGTCGAAAGATCCGGCGAAAAAGGCTTTACTTTTCCCTATCTTTTGGATGAAGGACAGAAGGTATATCCTGTCTGGGGAGCCACCCATACGCCGCATATGTATATTGTCAACAAAGAGGGTGGTAACCTTAAGGTTGTTTATGTTGGAACCATAGACAATAACTGGAGGGACGCTTCATCCGTAACAGTCAACTACATAGACAATGCCATCGCTTCATTAAAGGAGGGCAGCGAGATAGCACAACCTACCACCAGGGCTATCGGTTGTACTATAAAGGTTGCAAAATAAAGTAGTTGCTTAGCCCGCAAAAGGTCGGGAAAGAGCAAAATTATAGTGGCCTAAGGAAACAATTAGGGTATATACGGCATAACAATCTCATATAGACACTGTTATGCCGTATTTTTGTGCAGATACGGGACAAAACATTGCCTTGTCGGGATGCCATAAGTTTCACGTGAAACATTATGCGTTGCCAAGGTGCTTTTTGATGGCTAATGCCTTTACCTTTCCTGTTTCAGATGCAATTTCTTCCTCAGACGCTTCTTTGATTGCATGTACTGATCCAAATCTCCTGAGAAGACGTGTAGCCGTCTTTTCTCCGACACCCGGTATGTTTTCAAGCTCTGAACTGACCATATCATTTGAGCGCCTGAGTCTGTGGAAAGATATTCCGAATCTGTGCGCTTCATTCCTTATGTTCTGTATTATTTTAAGTGAGACAGCATTCTTATCGATATAAAGCGGAACCGGGTCTCCCGGAAAATATATTTCCTCGAGTCTCTTGGCGATCCCGATAACTGATATCCTGTCACGAATACCAAGTTGTGACAGGCTCTCCAGGGCAGAGGAGAGCTGTCCTTTTCCCCCGTCTATAACTATCAGATCGGGCAGACTACCACCCTCTTGCAGTATCCGTTTATATCGCCTCAGAACTACTTCAGCCATAGATGCATAATCATCAGGCCCCGAAACACTGCGAATATTGAAGTGACGATATTCAGAGCGTGAAGGTTTACCATTCCTGAAGACAACACATGAGGCTACGGGGTTGGCTCCCTGAATATTGGAGTTATCGAAACACTCTATATGTCTGGGCAGCTTAGACATATGGAGGTCATTTTTAAGACGTTCGAGGTTTTTATCTGTTCTGTCGGCTGCAGTTTTGCCTTCCGCCTTCTTTTTTTGTTCAAGCCTGAACCATATTGCATTACGTTCAGCCATCTCAAGTAGTCTCTTTTTATCGCCCTTTAGCGGTACGGTAAATCTTACTGTTTCAGGAGAAAAATCAGGGATGAAAGGAACAATGGCCACCGGAGACAACGGGCCAATCCGGTTAACAATCTCTCCTACAGCCAGAGAGAGCATCATCTCCCTGTTTTCATCCATTTGTCGCTTCAATCCGATCGTAAATGTCTGAACCACTGCCCCTTCAATAATCCTCATAAAGTTAACAGCAGCATAATCCCCTTCCATGCTAAACCCAAACACATCGGCATTTCCGGTCGCCGGATTTACGACCAGTGAACGGGCGCGGTAGCGGGAAAGCATCTCAAGCTTTTCCTTTATCTTTTGTGCATCTTCAAACTTTAGCGCTAACGAGTATTTAAGCATAAGCTCTTTAAGGTGGTCTGTAACAGTGCGTATATTACCTCTCAGTATTTCCCTTATCTGCGATATTCCGCTATCATAATCCTCTTGCGACTGCAAGCCCTCACACGGACCCTTACAGTTCCCGATCTGATATTCCAGACAAACCCTGAATTTGCCCCCGGAGATATTCCCGGGTGTAAGATTAAGTTTACAGTTTCTAAGGCTAAAAAGCTGTCTTACAAGTGATAATAGGGTTTTTACCATCACTACGGAGGTATACGGACCGAAATATTGTGACCCATCGTCTACTACTGTTCTTGTCATAAAAACCCTGGGAAAGGGTTCATCTTTTATACAGATCCATGGAAAAGTTTTATCATCTTTCAGCAGTATGTTATATCTGGGCTGATGCTTCTTTATCAGATTGTTTTCAAGAAGCAGGGCTTCTGATTCTGTAGTTACAGCAGAATGACCTATATGGTAAGATCGTTTCAGAAGCAGGGCTGTTTTGCCGGAACGGCCAGCGACAAAATAAGACAACACTCTCTTTCTCAGATTCTTTGCCTTTCCTATATAAAGTATGGTGCCATTCCTGTCGGAGAACAGATAAACGCCCGGATTACCGGGCATCTCTGAGGCCATTTCCCTAAGTCTTTCAAGAGAACTCATATTGTTGCTAAAAGGTCATACCAGAAGCGGTACCGGTTCAAATCTTCTCACATCGAACAGTCCCCGATCTCCTATTTTAAGTTCGGGAATAACAAGCAGGGCCATAAACGAAAGAGTCATAAATGGGGCCTGCAGAGGAGAACCGTTCCTGCGAACAGCGTCTGTAAGCTCCCTGTAGCCTGCGGCAGCATCTGCAACGGTACCTTCCGACATGATTCCTCCAATATTCAACTGTAGTGACAACTCTTCTTCTGGTCCGCACCATGAAAGGCCGCCCCTCATTTCGACCACACTATTAACTGCCCTGACAATTAATTCATCATCTGTTCCAACGGCTACTATATTATGACTGTCATGGGCAACTGAAGAAGCTATAGCTCCTTTTTTTATGCCAAACCCCTTTATAAAACCGGCCACAGGCTTATTGTCGTGGTATCTCTCTTTTACAACTATCTTCAGGATATCATTTTCAGTATCAGACATACCGGGAACAGGCATTTTTGCAACTGTATGATATGTTCCTGTAAAAAGAAGACCGTCAAAAGCCTCAATAACCCTTATCTTTCGGCCATTAACATCAGTTGCAATATCATCGCTGTTTATCATACTGCTATTAAACCTGTTCGCGGGTTTAACTCCGGCACTGATGAATTTCACGGTGCTTCCGTCAAATACCTGCAGGCCCCCTATATACGTTTCCAGTATTCTGAAGGAGTTAAGATTCTCAATTATGATAAAATCTGCATTGTCTCCAATCCTTAACAAGCCTGCACCCGTGTTATAGTGGTCGGTGGGATTCAGAGATGCAGCTGACAGTACATCAAAGAGATTGTATCCTAAATCAAGAAGTCTTTTTACAATTACGTTGATATGACCATTACCCTCGGCGTTAAACGGGTTGGACGTGGCCACCACCAACGCCCCTTCCTGGATGGCGATGGGGAGCATCAGGTGCTTCATGGCAAAACTGCGGGGAATGGTGGTGGTGACCAGGTTCAGCTCCAGCTTGACCGGGTCGATTTTTTTAAAAACCATCCCCCATTCGGCGGCCAGGACCTGAAAAACGGCGTCTTCATCCAGTTCCAGGGCCGGGTTGTCTTCCCGCTTGAATTTAAGGGCCGCGATCACGTCCACAATGGTGGTGGGATTGATGATCCGCGCCCCGATGGGAATATTTTTAATCCGGTCGGCCTTGCTTTTTTCTATGCCGTCGCGCACCCGATCTTTGCGGGCAAAAATCTCTTTGGCCTGATCCATGGAGATCATGCCTTTGGCGATCAGCGCCCGGCAAACCGCTTTTTCGGAAAAGGGGTCCTGATTGGGTTTTTGCATAACCGCCTTTTATTA
>JAWOIF010000221.1:0-6779 GCA_046484805.1 Bacteroidales bacterium | reverse complement strand
TTATCAACATCACTGTTCTTGGTAAGATACGCAAAACAGCAGGTGGAACAAATCAAGGCGGTCAGTTCTATTATGAAGTGTACTTGCGAAACGCAGGTGGAACAGAAACATTACTATCAACCAGTGACATATGACTGTTGCTGAAGCCGAAGAGCTAAGGAATATAGTTGAGACTTCCGGCCGGCTTTTCTGCCTTACCCACAACTACACCGGATACCCGATGATTAAGCTTGCCCGCGACCTCGTAAGGAGAGACCACCTGGGAAAGATTCAAAAAGTTGTCGTGGAGTATTTACAGGGGTGGCTATCTGTTGATGCTGAGAAAGCCGGCAACAGGCAGGCGGCATGGCGTTCCGATCCTGAAAAGGCCGGCATGGCCGGTACGATGGCCGACATCGGAACCCACGCCTTCAACCTTGCCGAATACGTGTCATGCCTCAGGGTAAAGAAGGTATGTGCCGATATCACCCCTACCCTCTTCAACAGGAAGCTCGACGACGACGGCAATGTTCTGCTCAGATTTGAGAACGGGATTAAGGGATCACTGCTGGCCAGCCAGATAGCTACGGGCGAGGAGAATAACCTGCGTATCAGGGTCTATGGAGAAAAGGGGAGCCTCAGCTGGGAACAGATGAACCCGAACGATCTGCTGGTCCGTCATACCGGTAAACCTTACCAGGTGTATCGTACGGCAACGGAGTTCGGCCCTGAGGGAGAAAGGAACCAGAAATATACCAGGCTTCCTCCGGGGCACCCCGAAGGCTTTATAGAGGGATTCGCCAATATTTACCAAAGCTTTGCAGCTGCTATCAGGGCTGTGACGGAAAACATACCCCCGGAGACTGATTATCCGGGTATTGAAGAGGGCGTAAGAGGTATGAGATTCCTCGAGGCCGTGGTAAACTCATCGGCTGCCGACAGCAAGTGGACCACAGTGTAACTTTACCACAGTTTACCGTTCACCGGATACCGGATACCGGATTGCTCCCATTCGGTCGCGAGCTCGTCGCTATGCGCCTCAGTTCCGGATACCGTTATGTCAACAGATTATTTATCAGGTACTCACGACTGATACGGGCACTCTCAAGGGGTGTATGCGTAACGCAATTGTCCTGCTCGATAAAGTGATACTTCATTCCTGAAAGCTTCACCTCATCAAAGATCGGTTTGAAATCGATTATGCCTTCACCCATGGTTGCATCACGCTTATCAGGGGTCATATCCTTTATGTGCCACAACTCAAACCTGCCGGGGTATTTTCTGAAATAGTCAACAGGGTCTTTACCTGCTGCCGTTACCCAGCACAGATCTATCTCAAAGGTCACCAGAAACGGGTCGGTACGTTCTGCCAGAATATCGAACGGTACGACATTGTCAATTTCAGTGAATTCAACTGAATGATTGTGGAAAGCAAACCTGATGCCCCTGGAGTTGCACAGTTCGCCGGCATAATTCATAAAGTCGGCTGCCTCCCTGAAACCATCAAGTGAACGGTTCCATGCTCTTGGCAGCGAGGGAAGTACAAGAAACGGCAGTCCTGCCTCAGCTGCATCATCAACCATTCGCACAGCATTGTCGCGATTAATGCTATTGTGACTACTCATAAGCTTCATTCCGAAGCTTTCAACAACCCTCCTGAATTCTGCCGGGCTCATGCCGTAGAACAAACCGTTGGAGTAATTGGCTGCTTCTACCCAATTATAACCCATCTCTGCTACTGCTGCCAGGGTTCCCTGAGCATCGCGGCCCATATCCTGCCTGACAGTATAGAGTATCAATCCCGTCGAAGGATCAGTATTCCTGCAGGCAAAAGCCGGCGTCAGGGCAATTGCCGTTGCAGCAATGCCCGATTTCCTGATAAATGAACGTCTTGTCTCCATAATTTGTATCTTATACTATTAGCTCTTTCTCTCTGTCCCACCTCACTTTTCTTCCCTCATGATAGGCAATGGTTCCCATATGAGCTGTTATTGCCTCCTCGAAGCCCTGCTCGATATCGCACGACGGGGTTCCACCGTTCCTGATACAGCTGAGCCATTCCCTGAGGTGCAGGTGTGTGGTATCCATGCGCCGGCCTCCACGATAGGTATAAAGCAGCCCCCGGCCGGCAAAATACTGCTCTGTAGCTGAGGTTACTGCGTCAACACTCTTTCTTCCCGGTGTAAAAGTAAGAATAGGCAATTCGGTATCGATAATTCCTTCGCTGATCTCCTTCTGATATTTGGTTGAGGCCCTGTCTGCATATATTGTCAGGGTGTTACCAACCTCCATCGACCCGTCATGACCCATGATGACTTTCCCCCGTGACCTGGTGCTTGCAAGGGTTGCGCTGTAAAGCATTGTCAGTCCTTCCTTCTCAAACTCAAACGCAGTCTGCAATACATCAGGAACCGTTCTTCCGTCGCGGAAATAGTAGATTCCACCGGACGAAACTGCGGTATCTGGAATACCAAAACCGAATATCTGGTTCATAGCATCATACTCGTGGGTGAGAAGATCACCAGAAAGACCGGTACTATAATCCCACCAGCAGCGCCAGCGAAAGAATCTCTCAAGGCTGAAGTCATGCCACGGAGCCTGTCCGATGAACTGTTCCCAGTCAATTGTCTCCGGTGAGGCCTTCTCATGTATCGGATAAACCCATGCACCGTTGGGGTCATTCCTGTTAGTGGTGACCTCTATCAGCGATACTTTTCCGATAACCCCCTTATCGATAGCTTCCTTAGCCTTCATGTATGCTTCGGTCTGTCTTCCCTGGTGACCCAATTGAAACACGATACCTGTTTCCCGTATTACCTTTCTGAGTTCATAGGTCTCTTCAACCGACCAGCTGAGAGGTTTCTCGCAATACACATGCTTGCCGGCCCTGGCAGCTTCGATAGCCATTGGTGCATGCCAGTGGTCAGGCGTCGAAATAATCACTGCATCTATATCGGGGGCAGCAATCAGCTCCTTATAGTTACTGTAAATTACCGGGGCATCGCCCATTTTCCCTCCGTTAACCGAGCGGTAAATATTTGCACCGGCAACACTGGCTCTCTCAGCATATTCGGAAAAAATATCGCAAACACCGCGTATTTCAATATTAAGATCATCCTGTTCCATGAACTCTGCATACCTGGTATCCTTGCTGTCGCTGGCTGCCGTCTTCCTGAGTGCGTCGACATCGTCAGGATGGAGAAAACCGGCTGCCTTCGCAATCTGTGGACCGCGAATACCGAAGCCTATCAGGCCCAGCCTGATAGTACGGCCTGTGGCCGGTGGAAGCTGATGATCAGGCGATGCTGCGGTCATGTCAACACTCTTCAGAATGTTCCCTCTGAGCAGCTTCTCATATCTTCTCTTTCTGAAATATGCGTAGGCAAACGCCCCTAAAACGGGAACAGTGGCAAGCCCCTTCAGAACATCACGCCTGCTGACATTTTCTCTTTCACCGGATTCAATATCTCTTTCTTCAAAATTATTATCGCTCATAAACAATACTCTTTCAATTCTTACCAAAAATGAATCTGTCAATGCCGTATATCCTCTCCGTGGGAAAGTGATAAAGCACAAACATCACAGCCATCTGTATCAGGTTTTTGTTGATCCAGAGATAGCTTCCTTCGGAAGGCACGGCATACCTTGCTGCCACTACGGGCGGATGCGACAGATAATAAAAACCCAGCAGCACCATTCCCGAAATCAGGGCCACCCTTGTCAGACAACCGGTTATCAGTCCCAGACCTATCGCCACAAGCCCCCACACATTAAGAAAGTCAACCACCGCCAGTGTTGTCGGATCAGAAGCCAGCATTCTGAAGAATCCGGCCATAAAACCGCCTGAGTCGAGAAGGAAGCCTACCGATGACCAGTCGGGATTAACAGCCTTGATAACTCCCTCATAGAGGAAAAGCCAGCCGGTCAGCAGCCGCAATACCATAATGCCTGCAAGCTGAATACGGGAATAATTTGTGTTCACCATTAATAGAAGTTGATTGTCAGGAAAGATGCAAATTTAAAATTTACTGCCAAACAATGAATTATCATTGACACTATTTAACGGAGTTTCCGGAAAGCTTCGTCAAAAAAACATATATTTGGTATTGAAACGACCACTCCATGGGAACTTATTCTGAATGTAACGGAGAATCATGCATATGCCTGGTATGTCCGCATAACTGCAAACTCGCACCGGGTTCGTCAGGTATATGCAGGGTAAGGAAAAATGAGGGACGTGGTTCTATCGCGCTTACCACCTGCGGCCTTGTATCAGGATTCGGTTCCGACCCGATAGAAAAGAAACCACTTTACCATTTTTACCCTGGCAGCACCATTCTGTCGGTGGGATCGTACGGTTGCAACCTGCACTGCGATTTCTGCCAGAACTGGCATATATCTGTGGGGGTTGCAAGGTTGTCGGGTAAGAAGATGAACCCAGAACAGATAGTGGAAGATGCAATTGCAATACCTGGAAATGCCGGCATTGCCTTCACATATAATGAGCCGGTGGTATGGATCGAATTTATGCTTGATATTGCCGAAAAGGCAAAAGAGGCCGGATTGGCGACGGTGATGGTCAGCAACGGATACGTTAATGAAAAGCCGCTGGAAGACATTCTAAAGGTAATCGATGCCTTCAATATCGACCTGAAGTTCTTTAGCGACGACAGCTACAGGAGATATACCGGAGGAACCCTGGCCCCGGTGCTCAGAAGCCTGTCGCAGATAGCTTCTGCAGGGCGCCACCTGGAGGTAACTACGCTCGTTATACCCGGTCTTAATGATACTGAGAGCGAAATCAGGGAGATTACAGGCTGGATAGCAGCCGAATGCGGCAACGAAACACCTCTGCATCTGAGCAGGTACCACCCTGCCCATAAGCGTACCACTCCCGCAACCCCTGTCGATAAACTCGTTGATTTACATAAGACGGCCTCTGAAACCCTCAGCTACGTATATATCGGAAATGCCTCCACTACGGGCCTGTCAGATACCCGATGCCCACGCTGTGGTACTATTGTAACACTCCGGACAGGTTATACCACAGAGGTTCGAAACATTACAAATTCAGGAAAATGCAGCCGCTGCGGCCACACAATCTACAGACATCTTACTTCTCCTGCGTAACCTTGCTCAGACGGTCGAAAAGGTTATCTATTCCGGTAAGCAGATCAGTCCTGATCTCCTTGTAATAGGCCTTCCGCTCAGCCGGCGACGCAGCCTTGTCACCATTGTTTATCCTGACAGACAGTTCATTACGCAATTGAATCGCTGTCTCAACAATGTCTGTCAACTCCTCAGTCTGCTTCCCAGGATAAAGCCCCGAAAAGGTAAAACAATCAGAAACTACCTCAAAAACAAGGTACTCAATATCTTTTTTCAGGTTTTTAACACTTGCCATATCAATACTATATTAATGGCGCAAAGATATACTTTTTTCGGTGGAACCCAAGCCATGTTACTACCCCCTACTTCCCGGACGACGGAATGCAGCCAGACTCTCCTTCACCCTGATCGTATATAGTTCCAGCAAACTTCTGACAAGCGGGTTGTCAACCCTGAACCGCATCTCGTCAATCATCTTTATGGGCAACACCATAGGAGAGGTTCCGGTCATGAATACCGATTCATAATTCACTATATCATCCTCATGAACAGACCCCATAACCACTTCTATACCGTTCTGGCGACAGATATCAAGTACCTGCTTGCGTGTGATTCCTCCGAGCACTTTTTCATCCGGAGCCGTAAACAGCTTGCCCTCTTTCACAAAAAATATATTCGACCTGCTGCCCTCGGTAACATAACCGTCACTGTCAACCAGAAGGGCTTCATATGCATTAGAAATGATCAGCCTGTGATAGATTGACGATCTTAATCTATGGTTTATTACTTTCACCTCCGGATTTTCCCTCTCGGCCCTGTAGAGTATGGTTTGCACCCCCTCCCTGTACTGCTTATGAGTCGGATAGAGAGGTTCAATGAAATAGAGAAGGCAGGTATTCTCATTCTCTTTGTAGTTAAAAACAATCTTCAGGTTGGCCTCCTTCACTCCGGCACTTTTACGCATCATTATGATTTGTGAAGCCATCTCTGCGGGGGTGGCCAGCATTTTATGGTCATGATACTGAACGCTCATAGCCATCCGCTCCATATGATCTTCAAAGAAGAGAGGACCCGATCCCATCATTCTCAACACCTCATAAACCGATTCTCCTTCATAGACATCAGTATTGTTGAAGAGGCAGCTGGGTATCAGTTCTCCGTTTCTGACAAAATAATTACCGTAACATTCGCTCATGTTGCCATTGTTTTAATACTCAAATTTAAGAAGATTCCGGCACTAAAGGAATTCTGATTAATTTAGCGGATAAAAGTTTCAGTAACTGCAGGTGTACGCTATACTCGACATCGAAACCACGGGGGGGAGTCCGCTAAGGGAAAGGATAACCGAAATTGCCATATACATTCATGACGGCACCCGGATAACAGATGAATTCGTAACCCTGATAGATCCCGAAAGGAATATCCCCTACTTTATTACCAGCATGACCGGCATAACCAATGAAATGGTGGAAGATGCCCCAAAATTCTACGAGGTGGCCCGGCGCGGCGGTCTTCACCCGGAACCTGGAGCGGGGCACGCGCATCGCCCGGGAGGAGCTGGAGGCCGGGGCCTGTTTCGTGAACGCCTTCGTCCGCTCCGACCCCCGCCTCCCCTTCGGAGGGATCAAGGAGAGCGGATATGGCCGGGAGCTCTCCCCCTTCGGCATCCTGGAGTTCGTAAACATCAAGAC
>JAWOIF010000189.1:0-2965 GCA_046484805.1 Bacteroidales bacterium | reverse complement strand
GCTAAACTTCACGGTTATCAAGGCCAGCCTGGCTGAAATCGACCCCTACAGCTTTAATTCCATCCGTTTTGTATTAGCCGCACTGTTTATGTGGACGATTATTGCAAAGCGAAAATCGTGGTTCAAAATTGACAAGAAAGATTTGATTCCGCTTCTGATCCTGGGTTTGGTCGGTAATCTTTTTTACCAGTGGCTTTTTATCATTGGCATTAATTTAACGCTGGCCGCCAATGCAGCTGTAATGCTGGGTACCATTCCCATTTGGGTCGCCATCAGTTCACATCTGTTCTCCCTTGAAATGCTCAACCGACTGAAGACGATTGGAGTATTTCTGGCCTTTACCGGAGTAGCTATTATCATCTTTTTTGGCAAAAACCCGATATCATTCGGTTCCGATAATTTTATCGGTGACCTGACTATTGTATTCGCCGCCGTTGTTTGGGCACTCTATACGATTTTTTCTAAAAAGCACCTCACACGATACACTCCCCTTCAATACTCGGCCATGATGACTTCGATCGGAGCTGTCTCCCTTACAGCCTTAGCCATCCCACATTTTGGTGACACAGAATGGAGTACAGTTTCCTATGCCGCATTTGGAGGTGCCTTTTTCAGCGGACTTTTAGCCATTGGCCTTGCATACCTAATCTGGAACAATGGCATTAAAGTGGTTGGCGCCGTACGTTCATCAACCTATCAAAACCTGGTGCCTGTTATTGGGTTGGTGTCCGGTATTGTGCTTTTAGGTGAGAGCCTGGAACTCCTTCAATACATTGGTGCTGCCATAGTCATTGCAGGAATCTTAATAACCCGCCACGGTGGGCGTATATCATGACATCCGGCTTCCGCCACTCAGCAGATAGAGGATTGCCATCCGTACTGCCACGCCATTTGTAACCTGATTTAGAATTACAGCCCGGTCACTATCTGCTACCAGACTTTCCATCTCCACACCACGATTGATCGGCCCGGGATGCATTACCATAAAATCGGGGTATTTCTCCAGGTGACTCATTTTAATTCCGAATGTCTCATGGTACTCACGCAGGCTGGGAAAAAGATCTGTTCCGCCGGTTATTCGCTCCATCTGAATACGAAGTGCCATAGCAATATCACACCAGGCAAGTGTCTCATCAATGTTGTAGGATATGCTTGCCCCCAAAGTTTCCACAAAGACCGGCATTAAAGATTTTGGGCCGCAAACCACAACTTCAGCCCCCAGCTTTTTCAAACCGACAATATTGGATCTAACTACACGACTGTGGGATATATCTCCAATTATTGCCACTTTCTTGCCCTTTAAATCGGAGTGGATTTGCTTCATTGTGAACATATCAAGCAGAGCCTGAGTCGGATGCTCATGAGCTCCATCCCCTGCGTTGATGATGCCCGCGTCCACACAACGCGTTAAAAAGTGAGGCACTCCGGGACTTTCGTGCCGGCTCACCACCATGTCGATCTTCATTGAGCTGATATTCCGGATGGTATCCTTCAGGGATTCCCCCTTTTTAGCACTGGAAGTACCTGCAGAAAAATTCACCACATCAGCACCCATCCTTTTTTGGGCCAGCTCAAAAGAGAGCCGCGTCCGGGTACTGTTCTCATAGAATAGATTCACAATTGTTTTATCGCGCAGGGTAGGGACTTTAGGTACCGGACGATCCAACACTTCCCGAAATGTTTTCGCCTGCTCCAAAACATAATGAATATCCTCAGCACTGTAGTCGGCCAGTCCCAGCAGGTGTTTCTGTTTGAACTTATAATCTGTTTGATCCATGTTACTCATCACCACCTCCCGTTACCACGTACACAGCATCTTCCCCATCAAGTTCATTTACTTTAACCCGTACTTCTTCATCAGCATGAGTTGGAACCGTCATCCCCACGTAATCAGCAGAAACCGGCAGTTCTCTGTGCCCGCGATCTACCATACAGCAAAACCGGATGCTTCTGGGGCGACCGTAAGCCATCAGTGCATCCATTGCCGACCTCACCGTTCGCCCGGTATATAGCACATCGTCAACTAAAATGACATCCCGATTATAGAGATCAAAAGGAATTTCCGTCACTTTTACTTCAGGCATTTTCAATTTCGATCGAAAATCATCTCTATAAAATGTAACATCGAGCACACCAAAATCCGGCTTTGAACCTGTTTCGTTTTGTATGATCTGCATAATTCGCTTCCCCATATAAACTCCTCGGGTTTGCATGCCAATTATTGCTGGATGAGCGGGGTCTTCGTACGGTTCAAGGAACTGGTGAGCAAAGCGCAAATAGGTACGCTTCACATCCTCTTCCGTCATAATCTTTGCTTGTTCCAAAAAAGTAACCTCAATGGTATTTTTGTTTTCAAAATTAGTCAAAGTGACATTGGTTTACAATTTAGAATTCAGGTCAAATCATTCTCCAAAATTTGATGCTACAATCCTTACCTTTAGAGCTTTCAGAAATTCGATTTCATGTCTCCCGAGCAAAACAGGAAAATTTTACTGATTACAGCCATTGCTGTTATTGCATTTAATCTGAGGCCGGCTATTGGAGCCGTTGGTCCGCTGATTTATGAAATACGGCTGGATACCGGTCTTTCCAACACGCTTTTGGGAATGCTCACCACACTTCCGGTACTGGCCTTTGGTATTTTCTCGATTCTGACTCCTTTCTTCACCAAAAAGCTGGGAACAGAAGGAACCATGACCCTGGCTCTAATTCTGCTCACAGCCGGTTTACTTATTCGGGTTTATCCGGCTCACACAGCTCTTTTTGCGGGTACTGCAGTACTGGGAGTTGGAATTGCACTAGCCAATGTACTGCTGCCCGGCATTGTGAAAAAGAGTTTTCCAAATCGCTATGGATTAGTGACAGGTATCTACTCTGCTATGCTTGGAACCGGCGCGGCCATTTCATCCGGAATTAGTGTTCCACTCTCCGAAGGACTGAACTTTGGCTGGAGGTGGGCACTCGG
>JAWOIF010000123.1:0-9629 GCA_046484805.1 Bacteroidales bacterium | reverse complement strand
TTCTTGCCGCATCCGGCGCCGCCGTAAACCATGTTTATTGCAGCAACCTCGCTCTCAGCCTGTAACACTACCATGCCGGTCGTCTCGTAGGGTCTTACCTCCATCAGATATTCGAGAATCTCGCTCTGGGGTGTGATCGGATACCCGAAGTAACCGTCACATCCGGCACGGATCGCAGCCTCGGCTATTGCCTCGTTGCCTTTCATTAATCGCAATTCTTTTTCCATTACTGTTATTATGTTATCGTTTTTCCTATTATTCAGAGGTTTCAGCATCTGTTGATACTAAAACCCGATGCTCTTCATTTCTATATCTTAGTCTTGTATACCGTAATAACCCCATCGGGACAAACCATTGCACAATTTGCGCAGCCTATGCAGGTTTCCGGTGTGGCTGCATATGCATAGTTGTAACCCTTACTGTTAACCTCCTTAGAAAGCACTATTGTTTTGGTCGGACAGTTTACAACGCACACCTCGCAACCCTTGCATTTTTCGATGTTAACTACGATAGCTCCTCTTATCTTTGCCATATCTTATTAATTATTATATTGTTATGTTATAGGATAATCTCTGTTGAATGCCTTAAGTCTCTCCTCAAGATCGGGAAACTGTTCACGACTTATCAGTGAGACACAGGCACGAAGACCCTCTGTTCTCTCACTGCCTGTTATATCGAGTGTTATTGCACTGATGCCGTAGTAGAGCAGTCGCTCAAGCAACTCACCCCCGGTGAAACCCGGATATGAGATGGTAAAGTAAAAACCGTCAGCAATGGGCTCATCCAGATCTTTGTCATAAACGATGCGGAAACCATTGGAGGTGAAAAGCTCTTTCATCACTGCCGCCTTTTCGCGATAATCGTCTACTTCTTTAAGGAACCGAAACTCACCGTCATTCACTGCCTTGAACACAGCGGCTAGTCCATACTGTACAGAATGGGCAATACCTGACGACAATCCGTACAAAGCCCCGTAAATCATCGAATGGCCAAACCTGTCGGATGAATAGTAGCGGGTCAGGTCAGGATAACGGCTATTGAACAGCTTGTCAGACATCGCAATAACAGCAGCCCTCTGTCCGGCATAACTGAATATCTTTGAGCTGCTTATCATAAGTATATATTTATCAGCATACCTGCCTACAGTGGGCTGATATGGCGGCTTACCCGGCACTGAATAATCCTTCCTGAAATCCATACCCAAATAGGCAAGGTCTTCCAGAACTATTACATCGTATTTATTGGCCAGGGTGCCGATAATTTCAAGCTCCGCCTCTGTAAAACAGATCCAGGAGGGATTGTTTGGATTGGAATAGAGTATTGTCGACACCTTGCCGGTCTTCAGGTAAGACTCGAGCTTGTCTCTGAGTTTTTCACCCCTGAAGTTATAAACATCAAAGGAGCGGAACTCGTGACCAAGCATCTTTATCTGCTGCTTCTGCACCGGAAAACCGGGATCGATGAAAAGAGTGCCCTCCCTTGACCTGTCATTCCTGTTTGCAACCAGAAAACAGGCCATGGCTCCCATCATTGAGCCGGCAACGGGCACTATACCCGAAGAATCCACATCAATATCCAAAAAAAGTTTAATGAAACGTGATGCCTCCTCCTTTAAGGGACGAATTCCCTCTATATATGGATAAATCGACGCCACACCTGCATCGAGCGCCTTCTTTTCAGCCTCAACTGCAATCTTTGCCGGTGGCAGACCCGGAACCCCCATCTCCATCCTGATAAACTTCTTACCGGTAGCCCTTTCTATCTGGTTTACGAGCTTAACGATCTCCCTGATACTGGCACTCCCAATAGATGAGAGTCCGCTCTCAGCTATCTTTTCCTCAACAATCCTGGTGTCAATCGGTGTTCCCATCAAGTTATCATTATTATAAAATTCAGCAGGGCAGTTTTTTCCTGCCCTGCGTGGTGTCCCATGAATTAAAAACTATTATGCATTAGCAGCATAAAACCCAAAAAAATACAGATATTGCCCCTGTGAGATAAATTAAAAACCATAAAAAACACTCTTTTCATTTATAAGATTAAGGTTAAATACTGTCTTGATTCCGGGTATTACGCCACAATATACAAATTAAAAGCAGATTTTTTTGTGTTATTGATCACGTTTTGACACTGATACCCTGATACGAGCATCTACTGCCACTATTCCTTCCTCGGTACCGAGAAGAGGATTAAGGTCAAGCTCCTCAATCTCCGGTGCAATTTCTACAAGAGCCGACAGTCTGAGTATAATCTCAGCAAACAGCTCTTCATTAACCCCTTTCTTCCCTCTTACTCCCCTGATCACCGGATAGCTCTTCAGTGACCTGATCACCGACCCTGCCTCTTCCTTTGTAACAGGTGCCAGTGCCGTACCGAAATCCTTCAGCACCTCAATCAATATACCTCCCATGCCTGCCATTACCAGATGCCCGAACCCTGATTCCTTCCTGGCTCCTGCAAAAAGTTCTATACCGGAATGCATCTTCTGTACCAGCACCCCGGTAGCCCCGTTGATAGCCAATAGCTTTTCAAAGGCTGCCACCACAGCATTATCGTCTGCAACATTCAGAATGACACCTCCGGCATCTGACTTATGAACAGGACCGACTACTTTCATGGCAACAGGATACCCCATTTCTGATGCTGCAGAGACGGCCTCAGCTACGGAATTCACAGTAGCCTCAGCGGCCCTGGGAATTCCGGCAGCATCAAGTATTTCGCAAACCACATTTGGTTCAAGGTAACCATCCTCAGAATTGTTTATCAGTTTTCTGACGACTGTAGTGTCTGATTGGTAATCTGATTTCTTAATCTCTGCAGGTGGCGGACAATTCATTACTTTGCTTAAAGCCCTTCCAAAGACGACCTCATCGGGAAAACTTACCCGGCCCCTTGACTGAAAGGCTGCGATCTCATTATTTACATTGATGATCGACGGCAATATGGGATAGATCGGCTTCCTGCACCTTTTCATCCTGTCATGCAGCAGGTCATATACATCATTCACCGGAAACAACCCCGGACTACCAAATATTACGGCCATTGCATCAATATTCTCAAAGTCATTCTCACAAGCGTCTATGATATGTCCCAGCTGTTCAGCGTTACCGGTCGCCAGAAAATCTATCGGATTGGCAACCGATGATCCCGGGAAAAGCTTCTCCAGCAGAGCCAGGGCCTTCTGTCCTTCTATATGCGGAACCTCAAGACCCCCTTCCGACAAGGCATCAGTCAGCATTACGGCCGGCCCCCCTGCATGTGTTATTATGGCTATTCTCCTTCCCTGCGGGATTGGATGGCAGAATACTGATGCTACTGCAGCAAGTTCCGACCGGCTGTGACACCGTACTATACCAGCTTTCCTGAACAGAGTCTCAACGGCCAGGTCTGAGCTGGCAAGTGCTCCGGTATGAGATGAAGCAGCCCTGCTGCCAGCATCGGAACTACCGGCCTTGATAGCTGCAATGCGACATCCTTTCCGTATCAGTGATGAAGCGTGCTTAAGCAGCTTTAGCGGCTTTTTGATACTCTCGACATAGAGCAGTTTAACGCCCGGACTCACCCCATGAACATAAGTATTATCCATATGCTCAAGAACCTCCTCAACGCCTGTCTGCGCGCTGTTGCCGACCGAATATACCGATGAAAAGGTGAGTCCGTTCGGCATGGCCAGTTCCATTATGAATACGGCCGTGGCTCCTGAACCGGATATAAAATCGATTCCCTGAGGATCAAGCCTGGGTATCGGAGTGGTGAATACACCATTATAATTGCTGTTGAGAAACCCTATGCAATTGGGTCCGATCAGGCAGCCTCCGACAGAATCTATAATGTCAACTATTTCCTTTTCCAGTTTTGCTCCGGCCTCACTCTCCTCGCTGAATCCGGCCGAAAGAATAATAAAGCCCTTTGTACTCTTCTCCCTGGCAAGTATCTCAACCGTTCCGGGACAGTGATGGGCTGCAATGGCCAGAATAGCCAGATCAACCACGGGAAGTTCTTTCAAGTCCCTGTATGATATCACCCCCTGAACCTTATCAAGTTTGGGGTTGACGACGTACAGGTCTCCGCTGAAGTTTCCGTTAAGAAGGTTTTTCAGCACCTTACCCCCGGGCTTGGTAATATCCTCAGAACCACCAACTACAACTATGCTACGGGGATCCAGCAATCTATCGTTAATCATCTCTGTTTTTTTTTCTTCTTCGAGTAACTGCGAAAGATAAAAAGATTAAAACGATTTCCAAATGCAATACCTCATCTGCTAATTTGCTGATTTACTAATTGACTCACTATCTTTACACCCGAAATACCGACCAGATTGGATAGTTACATTAAGAACATACCCTACAAGCCCTTAAGCAGTGTCTGGATGAAGGCTGCGGTGGCCGGAAGCATCTGGGCAGCACTTGAGATAATCATCGGCAGTTTCCTCCACAACCTCAGGGTACCATTTTCAGGGACCATGCTGGCTATCATGAGCGTCTACCTGATGATTTCATTTGTGCAGATTTGGGATGACCGCGGACTGATATGGAGGGCGGGACTGATATGCGCCCTGATGAAGTCTGTCTCACCCAGCGCAGTCATATTGGGACCGATGACGGGAATAATGCTTGAGGCACTTTTACTGGAATCTTTCATACTCCTTTTTGGCCGCAACCTGGTAGGATACCTTGCAGGGGGAGCCGTAGCTGTAATGAGTTCATTAATCCATAAGGCAGCAGCGCTTTTAATACTTTATGGATTCGATCTGGTCAGAATCCTGGGCGATCTTTACAGGTTTTCGGTCAGGCAGGTGAACCTGGAAGGAACTGATCCGCTTATTGTAATCGGAATTGTTGCAGCCATCTACATGGCGGCAGGAATGGCAGGGGCAGCCGGTGGTTACCTGGCAGGTAAGGCTTATGTAAAGAGAAAACAGGGTCAACCACTAACGGGTAAAATTGATCTGAAAGCAACAAACACGCTTTTCCAGCACTCCTCGCCCAAAAGATATTCCCTGGTTGCCCTTCTGGCAAATCTCATTATGATCATTTTCTCCCTGGCATTGCTGAATCTCGCCCCACTTATTCCGGCTATTATGGCAGGAGCAGCTTATACCGTATTTGTATTCCTGTACTATAAAAACACCCTTAACCGCCTCAGAAAACCGGGGATATGGATACAGTTTATACTAATAGCATTAGTATCTGCTTTTTTGTGGAACTCTGCATCTGAGAGGGGCGTTTTTGACCTTACCGGATTGTCGGCCGGATTGAAGATGATATGGAGAGCCCTGATAATAATCACAGGCTTTTCGGCTATAAGTGTCGAGATGAAGAACCCGCTCATCAGGTCGGTCTTGTATAACAGGGGGTTGGCTAACCTTTACCAGTCACTGACGCTGGCATTTTCTGCATTGCCTTCAGTGATATCGGAATTGCCGGCTCCAACTCAACTTTTAAAGAGCAGAAAGAAAGCATTCGGACACCTTTTCCGTACCGCTGAATCACTTCTTCCGGTGCTGGAGACAGAGAACAGCCGCAGACCCGGTATTTTCATACTGACCGGTGACAGGCAGTCAGGAAAGACAACCTTCCTGAAAGAGCTGATCAGGATAATAAGGGAAAAAGGATTCAATCCGGGAGGGTTCATCTCGGAAGGCATTCATGAAGGGGAGAACAGGATTGGCTTCCACCTTGCCGATATTACAACAGGTTCGAATATTGAACTTTGCAGCATTGTTGAGAGACCCGGCATGATTAAGCAGGGCAGGTTCTGGTTCAGCAGGGAAGCCCTTCACAAAGGGGAAGAGATACTCAGACAGGCAGTCACCTCCAAAGCAGGAATTATTGTAATCGACGAGGTCGGGCCTCTTGAAATAAGCGGCAGAGGGTGGTATGATGCTATAGAAAAGGCAACGGCCACATCTGGTGCGGTACATATCTGGACTGTTCGTAAGAGCCTGATTAACAAAGCGACCAGAAGGTGGAACACCGGCAATGTAACGGTGGTTGACACTACTAATGCACTTCCTGAAGTAATAGCAGCATTGATAATCGATGCTACAAGGGAAATTTAAGAGCAATGATTTGCCTGCATTCAGTTCCTGATTGTTCTTATTACAAACCCCATAACCACGGTTCCAACAATACCAAGAGAAATAACGATCAACCTTCCTTCTGATGAGGAGAGCAGGAATACTACCGATACGGAGATCATCGACCACATCATTAATATTGTCAATACCTTCTCGCGCCTGGTCATGCCCTTTTTTTCCTGCCACCTCTTTATCCTGGCGCCGCAGACACGCGTAGATAACAACCAGTTATAAAGCCTGTCAGAACTCCTCATGTACAATCCTGCGGTAAGCAGCAGGAACGGAGTTGTCGGCAATCCCGGCACAACTATCCCTACCACACCGATTCCCAGAGAGATGGTTCCCAGCAAAACGAGTATAAATTTCCAGGGATTCATTTCTTAACAGATACTGAGTTTTCAGACTTAACCTACCAGCCGGCAAAGATAATTCTTTACCTCAGATAGCGGTCAAAAGATAAGCCTCCACCTCCTTTTATTAGCAGGAAAAGGCTTCCCAGCAACATCGCCCAGTCTGTTCTGGCAGCATGAGCCATCTCCCAGAAGCCGCTGTTGTTAAGCATCGGGATTTTGGTCGTCAGAATGGCAACCATCATTATTATAAGTGTCGGAACGGCAGCAAGCCGGGTTATAAGACCAATCAGAATCAATGCCCCGCAGATAATTTCGAAAACTCCAACGAAAGGTCCGAAAAATTCAGGCCACGGCAATCCTATTGTTTCAAACCTTCCTGCTCCATTGGTCAATGGATAGAGGAACTTCTGAATTCCTTCCGAGAAAAAGACAGTACCAACCATAAGTCTGATTATCAAGGTAGTTTTACTGTCATCTGTTCTGATGATTTTTCTGAACATACTACAAAGGTTTTTAAGATTATTCATTTTCCGCGGCGCGAAGATATATTGGTTGCTCCATCCTTGTCTCCTCATTGCTGAAAAGTTTGAAAAGGACCGGATGCTTAAGTATTTCTCTCAGCGATACAGGTTTGCCATCAACCAGTACCCTGTCATTCACCAGCCTGATGCCATGGCTGTAATCAACGTACCAGTCAACATGACCGCTGTAGACAGGCTGGATCGGTTTTCTGTCAGGTTTATGCCACCCGTATATGACCACCCTGTCTCTTTTCTCTGAGATTACAGCCGAAAGAATCACATCCTTCTTAATGCCGGCTGTAAGCTGCCCCCTCACACCACCTGCCTCTCTGAACTGCCTCTCTATCTGTTCATTATGATCACGAAACTTCGACACAAGTTCATTTGCGTTTCCAACAGGGATGTAGTTGAAGGGTGCTAATTTTACTTCGGCTTTTTCATAGATATGATCACTCAGCTTTGGTGTCAGTAGTGATCCTCCGAACTGTGTCGCCAGACGTTGTGCGGTATGCGGATTCATTGGTATACGACAGAAATCTTCATCACTGCCAACGGCAAGATAATCAGGCATTACCTCATACTGAACGTTATGTTCCTGACCATCAGCATCAGTAAAAACAGCCTCCATGGTAACCAATTCTCTGAGAAAGGCAGGGATATTGCCTGATGAAATAGCCTTGAAAATCTCCTCTTCTCTCTCTGCGAGCGCGAGCATTTCAATCCGCGCCATAAACTGCGAGCCTGACTCAGCCTGCAAATCTCTTGGGGGTATATCCAGACCTGAGGAGGATTGATTCTCCTGAACACATCCTGCCGCAAAGAAGATCAGGAAGATCAGAATTTGTGCAATCAGTTTTTCCATTTTTTCCGTTAATCATACTGATAATGCAATAATAGTGATAAAACGGCCAGATCGTTCATTTTTATGTTAAATCTCATTATCGGGAACCGATCTCGTTTTTTTCAATAATTTTGACACTCAAAACTATTCAACGGGAATGAATAATAATTTCAACGATCTGCTCGAACGCGAACATCACTCCCGCGAAGATCTGATAACGATGCTATCAGCTGAAGGGGACAATAAGAAACTCCTTTTCAGTAAAGCTGCCGGGGTCAAAGAGAGATACGTAGGCAGGAAAGTCTATTACCGGGGACTGATAGAGTTCTCGAATATTTGCAGCAAGAATTGCTATTACTGTGGCATAAGGAAAGGAAACAGAAATCTTGAAAGGTATAATCTTTCAGATGAAGAGATAATTGCTGCGGCCCGCTTTGCCTGGGAGAACAACTATGCCTCACTGGCACTTCAGGCGGGAGAGCTTGAAGGTGACGCCTTTACCGAAAGAGTCGAGAACCTCCTTCGCAGGATCATGGAGATGTCTGAAGGCAAACTGGGGATAACTATTTCGCTCGGGGAGCAGACTGAAGAGGTTTACGCCAGATGGATGGAGGCAGGCGCCAGGAGGTATCTTCTCAGGATAGAAGCATCCGATCCTGTACTATACAGTAAGCTACACCCCGACGATGGTCATCATCTGTTCAACCGGAGGGTGGAATGCCTTAGAACCCTTCAAAAACTGGGTTATCAGACCGGAACCGGAGTAATGATAGGATTGCCATGGCAAACCATTGACAATCTTGCAGCCGATATAGAATTCATGAGGGATATGGATATTGACATGTGCGGTATGGGACCCTATATTGAGCATGCAGACACTCCTCTGATTTCCCGGAAGGATTCGCTGATGCCGCTTATTGAACGTTTCAACCTTTCCCTGAAGATGATTGCGGTTTTACGTATAGTAATGAAAGATATCAATATTGCGGCGGCCACAGCTCTGCAGGCTATTGATTCCATGGGCCGTGAGAAGGGTATCATGACAGGAGCAAATATCATTATGCCAAATATCACTCCCGGAAAATACCGCGACAGCTACAAGCTGTACGAAAACAAACCCTGCACGGATGACTCGGCTGAAGACTGCAAAGGGTGCCTTGAGGCCAGGCTTGGATTGGCTAATGCAGACATAGGATATGGCGAGTGGGGTGACTCCCTCCACTACAAGAGAAGAAGGCATGAGGAACAATCTGAACTAAAATAGAGACCTATGAAACGAATTACAATCATCATTCAGCTGATTGCAGTCTCCCTCATACTGGGTGGACAGACTCCTCTGAGTTACTATCTGCCGGAGAATGTAAATTACAATCCGGCCATACCCGTACCTGCCGACATTATCGGTCATGAGGTGGGCGAGTGGCACGCAACCCACGACAACCTTATTCTCTACATGAAAGAGCTGGCAAGGATATCAGACCGGGCCATCTGGGAGGAGTATGGCCGAAGTCACGAACAGAGGGTTTTGGGCGACCTGATAATAAGCTCGCCGGAGAATATAAAAAACATTGAGAGCATAAGGCAACGCCACCTGATGCTGAGAGATCCCGCACAATCACCATCTCTCGATATAGAAAATATGCCGGTTATAATTAAACTGGGCTATGGCGTGCATGGTAACGAATCGAGTGCTCAGAATGCATCTCTTGTTGCCGCTTACCACTTTGTTGCAGGCATGGGCAGTGATATCGACAATCTATTGGCCAATACGGTAATACTGATCGATCCCAATCTGAATCCCGACGGCTACCATCGCCACTCTGCGTGGGTAAATA
>JAWOIF010000018.1:0-3129 GCA_046484805.1 Bacteroidales bacterium | reverse complement strand
CACGCAAAGAAATTCACAGCATATGTCAGCAGGTATGACTGAAGCGACAGCGGAGCTTCATCCTAAATTTTTTATTCCTTACAGTGGAGGTGAGAATGAGGTTACAATGATATATCTGAACGGGATAATTGCAGGAACATTTATCAGCATAATAGTATTTGATGAGACCGGAAGGCCTGTCAGGCATCTCCTGAGAGAGAGTGTTGCAGGCAGCAATGATGTATATCTCTGGGACGGGACTGATGATTCAGGTTCAATATGCCAGGGCGGGGTCTATCTGGTCTGTGTCTATCTATACCATCATCAGGAGGGATTCCATAAATACATATTGCCCCTGGTATTGCTGTCGAAGTGAAAAAATGAGTATCTTACCCCCTGAAAACCGATAGTAATCTTTTTCATTTCCCTGCAGATTATTAAGGCGGGGGTGGAGGTTATGATGACAAGAAACATTTTTATCGCATTTGTAGTTTTCATCCATGCAGTCGCAGCCTTACCGGAAGTAGCAAGTGGTCAGATTGTCAGCCGTGAGAACCTGCCCTACGCCTTCGGGTATGGGCTTACCGGTGGTTTAACGATGTCAGGTTTCACCGGAGATTCAGTGAACTATAATGGTGTAACCATGCCCTATGGGGCATTTTTTATGGCACTTGATGTCACGGAAATATTTGGTTTGTCAGCAGAGGTTGGATATCTAATGAAAGGGATAAACCGCCAGTCACCTTATGAGCGTTACCGCTATAATTTCTTCAGCGGGGATGTAGCTGCGCATGTGCGTATTGCCGGGTTTCTGCAGCTTGGAGGAGGTTACCGTTATGGTTTTGAGAACTCTTCACGGAAGATACTTCTTGATGGGAATAGTGCTTCGGGCATTGACAGGGTAGAAGTTCCCGGTTTCGGCAACTACGGTCAATGGACTGCTCTGGCGATGATCTATTTCAGTCCATCAACTTCTGTTTTGTTAAGGTACGGCATTCCGTCGAAGGAAGTTCCGATGACGCATTTCCAGGTTGGCGTGCGCATAGATCTGGAAAAACGTGTTCATGAAATTGACTATGATAAGATCGAACGTGATAACAGGAGGGCAAAGATACAGGCTGCCATGCTTAAAGACGGGATTCTGCTTGTAAGACTTGGCTCGATGCGCAGCAGTATTGCTGCTATGGAGGAGAGGGGTATGATGGAGGAGGCACAGAAACTCAGAGAGGCGACACATGCCGGAAACCTGGAGGTGATTCATGCATTCTCGAAATATACTTTTTCTGAGGTGCTGTTCTTTTACGACTACCATTCAAAGCTCGTAAGAGATGGTGAAACGGACACCATCTTCTTTAACAGCAAATTTGAACCTGTAATACCCGATACGCCGTTCAGCCACACCTTCATTGCTGAATTCGGATTCTACTCGGAACCCGACAAGTCGTATCATTTGAAGCATGATTATCAGTACCTTAAGGATCGCGACATACACCCGGACAGTAGTGGTGCCTGGATAAAATATGGTCACAAAGGGTTGGGTGTCGGAGGAATTATCATTATGGACCAGCAGTTTGAACCTTTACTGAAACCCTTCCCGGTATTTACCCCGTTAAGGAGTCGTCATGTGCTTGGTTCGGGAGTCGGTAAGGAGCGTGCCGTTATCAAACTCAATGAAGAGTTGCAAAAGCTCTATTATGAACATTAACCAAACCCTACACGATGCTGTCTACGGTAATAATAACCCTTAACGAGGCGCTGAACATTGAACGTGCGATCCTGTCGGTCAGGGGTATCTCAGATGACATTGTCGTAGTGGATTCGGGCTCAACCGACGATACTGCCGGAATATGCCGGAGGCTTGGCGCGCGTGTGATTGTAAGACCATGGGAGGGATATTCTGCAACGAAAAATTATGCCAACACACAGGCAGCAAACCCGTGGATACTTAGCCTTGATGCCGATGAGGCATTATCGACGGAGTTGAAGGAGTCAATACAAAAACATGTGAAGGGTGAACTACCTATGAACCGTGTATTTTCCTTTAACAGGCTGACAAGCTATTGCGGAAAGTGGATCCATCATTCAGGCTGGTATCCTGACAGGAAGATCAGGATCTGGCATCGTGATTTCGGGCAGTGGGAGGGCATGATACATGAGGCTCTTGCTTTCCGGGGTAAGCCGGAGGTGGTACATCTCCGTGGAGACCTGTTGCACTATTCATTTCATACCCGGGAGGAGTACCTGAAACAGATGGATAATTTCACAACCCTGGCTGCGGAATCGCTATTCAAATCGGGGAAGAGAGCCGGATATCCAAAGATCATTCTGGCTCCTGTCATAAGGTTTCTGCGGGATTATCTTATTCGTGGCGGATATCGTGATGGCAGGGCAGGTTTAGAGGTAAGCTGTGGTTCAGCGCATACAGTATCAATGAAATACAGAAAGCTCAGGAAGCTTTGGGTTTCTACTGGCCGTCGGTAATATTGCCGGAAGGCACAATCTTGTAGAGCTTATCACCTCTTCTTACCAGCTCCGGTGTTTTTATCGAACAGACTTCTCCCTTCCCGGCAGTCTCAACCGGCATCAGGTCAACTCTCACCTCTTTTATCACATCTTCTACAACGCCGGTGGTAGGCCCTATTAGCATTATCCTGTCACCGGGGCTCAGCGGCTCTGCTTCCACTTTTATCTCTGCAACTCCGATGTTTGAAAAGTAGTTTGTGACCTTACCGGCATAAACCTTCTTGCGGGTTGCCAGATTACCATAGGTCTTTGTCCATTCCCCCAGTTTTTTGCCGAGGTAATATCCTTCCCAGAAGCCCCGGTTGTAAACGGCACTCAGCCTTTCCATCCAGGTCTCCTTCGGTGCTTCATCCCATTTCCCTTCTGACCAGAGGTCTGCTGCCTCGCGATAACATGATGTTACTGTCTTAACATAATCGGCGGGTCGTCCGCGTCCTTCAATTTTAAGCACTGTGACCCCGGCATCCAGAATCTTATCCAGAAATTCTATTGTACAAAGGTCTTTTGGGGACATTATATACTGGTTGTCTATCAACATCTCATGTTTGCCATCCAGATCAGTTACTCTGTATGGCCTTCTGCACAGTTGCAGGCATTCCCCGCGGTTACCCGAGCTGTTCTCGTAAT